>CABYPE010000001.1 GCA_902520685.1 uncultured Pelagibacteraceae bacterium
ACCATGATGATGGAAAATCGACAAAAGATATAGAAAAATCAGATATAATATTGGTTGGAGTTAGCAGAACAAGCAAAACACCAACCTCTATTTATTTGGCTAATAGAGGATTTAAAACATCCAATATACCACTAGTAAACAAAAATTCTTTGCCAAAAAAAATAAAAGACAACCCACGAATTGCTTGCGTGGTTGGTTTGACCACCGAACCAGAAAGATTAGTAGAAATAAGGAGAAACAGGATGAATTCCTTAAAAGAAACAGAAAACACAAATTATACAAACATTGAAAATATTACAAAAGAAATTATTGATGCAAGAAAAACTTTTCAAAAATATAGTTGGCCAGTAATAGATGTTACAAGGAAATCAGTTGAAGAAGCTGCAGCTTCAATTATAAAAATTTACGAAATTTATAGTCAAAATAATGAGTAATATTATTTTAGCCTCAAAAAGCAAAGTAAGAAAAGATATTTTAAACTCTAATGGCATTAGTTGTAAAGTTATTCCATCAAATGTAGATGAAGATAGTATAAAAATATCCTTAATGAAAGAAGATGCTTCCCCGGAGATCATATCTAAAAATTTAGCAGAACTCAAAGCCAATAAAGTTAGCTTGCAATTTAGAGATGAGCTGGTGATTGGTGCTGATAGTGTAATTGATTTAGAGGGTAAAATTATTTCGAAACCAACAGATAGATCTCAGGCACTTGAAATATTAGAATTATTGAATGGAAAAACACATAGTTTAATAAGCTCAGTCTGTATATCAAAAGACGGAAATATGATTTGGAACTATACAGATAAAGCTGAACTTTTAATGAAACAATTTAAATTAGATGAACTAAAAAATTACCTTTTAAAAATAAGTGACGAAGCTTTATATTCCTACAATGTCTATCAAATAGAGGGTATTGGTAGGTCTTTATTTTCTGAAATAAAAGGAGATAGTAATACAATTATGGGATTACCAGTGAAAAAAATCAAAGAATATTTAAAAAACTTCAACTAAATGAAAAAACATTTAATTATAGGTAATCCAATTTCACATTCTTTATCTCCCAAGGTTCATAATTTTTGGCTTGGAGTTAATGGCATAGAAGGAAATTATGACAAAATTTCACCGAGAGAAAATGAAATTAATAAAATAATACAAAAAGTAAAAAATAATGAAATTCATGGAATGAATGTAACTGTTCCCTTTAAACAAATGGTTATACCTTTTTTAGAAACACTCTCAGAAACTTCAATAAGAACAAATTCAGTTAACACGATTTATAATAAAGAAGGTAAAATTCATGGTGATAATACAGACGTTTATGGATTTGAAAAATCTATATTAAACAATAAAATAAATTTAGAGAAGAAATCAGCCCTTATATTTGGCGCTGGTGGAGTTGTGCCATCAATCATTACTGCTTTAAGAAACTTAAAGATTCAAAAAGTTTATATATCGAATAGGACAATCAAAAATGCAAATTTACTTAAAGATAAATTTAATTTTGTTGAAGTTGTTGAATGGGGAAAAATTGAAGATTGTGATTTATTTGTTAATTCTACTAGCGTTGGTTTAAAACAAGATGATGATCTTAAATTAAATTTTAATAATTTAGAAAAAAACAAAATTTTTTATGATGTTATTTACAACCCAACTAAAACTAATTTTTTGATAGAGGCAGAAAAAAATGGCCATAAAATTATCAACGGAATGGATATGTTTTTGTATCAGGCTCAAAAAGCTTTTTATTTATGGCATAATTTAACACCCGAAGTTGACAATAAATTAATTAACTATTTATACAATGATTAGAGTAGCGCTCGTAGGTGGCATAGGTTCAGGAAAAACCTTTATCTCAAAATTATTTGGATACCCAGTATTTAATGCCGACGAATCTGTTGCTAAAATATATTTTAATAATAAAGAAGTCTTTTATAAAATAAAAAAAAAATTACCTAAATTTTTTACCAACCCTCCTATTAAAAAAGATGAATTAATAAAAGCTATTATAAAAAACAATAAAAATTTAGAAATAATCTCAACGATTGTCCATCCAGAAGTAAGAAAAGATTTGCAAAAATTTTTGAAAAAAAATAAAAAGAAAAAAGTTGTCGTATTAGACATTCCATTATTTTTAGAAAACAAATTAAATGAAAAAGGAGATGTAATAATTTTCATTCAATCTTTAAATAAAGTAGCAATGAAAAGAATAAAAAAAAGAAAAAACTTTAATAATTTAATTTTTCAAAAATTAAAAAGAATACAATTACCTTTGAGTATAAAAAAAAAGAACTCACAATTCATTATTATAAATAATTTTAAAAAAAATTTTGCTCGTAAAAATGTAAAAGATATATTAAAAAGGATTTTATAATGAAGGAAATAGTGCTTGATACCGAAACAACAGGTATATCTGTTAGCGAAGGGCATAGAATAGTTGAAATCGGATGTATTGAACTTGATAATTTAATACCAACAAAGAATAAATTTCATTGCTATCTTAATCCAGAAAGAAAAGTTTCCGAAAAAGCTTTTGAGGTGCATGGATATTCGGATAATTTTTTATCTATACAAAAAAAATTTAAAGAGATTGCAGAGGAGTTTTTGAATTTTATTGATGGTAAAAAATTAATAATTCATAATGCTGAATTTGATGTCGCACATTTAAATCATGAATTAAAATTATTAGGTAAGGACAAGATTAAAAATGAAGTAATTGACACACTAATTTTAGCTAGAGATAAATTTCCAGGTTCATCAATAAGTCTAGATTCTCTTTGTAAAAGGTATCGAGTCGATAATTCTAAAAGAGTTAGACACACTGCTTTGATTGACTGTGAACTATTGTCTAAGGTATATATTAATCTTATAGATCAAAAAGAACCAACATTAGATTTTCAAAAGCATAACGATAGATCTCAAACATTAGAAAAACATAATATTGTATATTTTAAAAAAGTAATCAAACCAACTACTGAAGAGTTAAAAAAACATAAGGATTTTTTAAAAAAAGATTTAAGGAAAAATTTTTTTAATTAAATTTTTCATTGTATAGTTTATTAAAATCAATTTTTTTCTCTATCTTAATTGATGGGTGTCCAGAATTGTGCATCAAGTTTAAAAAAGATTTTTCTAGGTCTGGATAAATTTGTGTAGGAACATCACATAAAATTATTCTTTCTAGATCTTTTTTTTCTTTTATTTCTTCATTTACATTAATTATAGTCGCATAAACAATCTCATAGTGTGATTTTTTTTCATTAGGCTCCTTATCTTCAAATTTTAAAGTCGTGTTAACCTCAATTAATTTATTTTTAAGAGCTCTAGATGTAATATCTATATTAAGTTGATATTTTGAAATATTATCCTTAACGAATATAAATGTTTCGATATCAGGTGTTTCACTTGACAAGTCCTTGATATATTTTGCTAGAATTTTAAATTTTTCTGTCATCGTTATCTTCTATATCTTCGTATTCACCTTCTATAAAATTATTTTTTTTTGTGTCACGTTTTTTAAATTTATTTGAGATATTTCCAAAAATTAATTTTCTTGTAATTGGAAAAATAAATAAAAAACCCAAAAGATCAGTAGCAAAACCTGGAATAATTAAGAGAATTGCTGCAAATGCAATAGCAGCACCAGATATAATTTCATATGCAGGTGTCTGATTTTTGATAATTTGTGTAAAAGCAGATCTTATAGTGTTCAATCCTTCATATTTTGCATAATAAACTCCTATGAATGCAGTTATAAATATTAGTAAAATTGTATTAAATGCACCAATTTGAGAGCCGATTTTTATAAATAAGTAAATTTCTAAAATTGGAATTAAAATTATTGATAATAAGACTGGGTTCATTTGTCTTTAATGTAATTGTTAGTTGAAATTAATCAACTTAGTAATTACATTCTGCCTATGAATTATAGTTTTGAATATATAGACATAATACTTCTAGCAATGATAGCTGGGTTTATTTTCTTAAGATTAAGAGGTATTTTAGGAAAAAGAACTGGATTTGAGGGAAAGGCGCCCTCACAATTCGAAAAAGTACTAAATAACATTCAAACAGAAAAGAAAACTGTTCCTAGGGAAAATTTTGATGATGAGGCCCAAAAAGAATTTATAAAAGGTGCAAAAATTGCTTATGAAACAATTATTACTGATTTTAGCGACAATGATAATAAGCTTGTTGCAAGTAAACCGTTGTTAAGTCAAAAAATTCATGATCAATTTGAGGAAGCCCTGAAAGAAAGAAGTAAAAAGGGTCATTATGCAGAAATCACTTTTATTGGGATCAACACAGCAAAAATTAAAGAACACAAGAGAATGAATCAAATCTTAAATGTAACTGTTGATTTTGTAAGTGAGGTTATCACTTGCATAAAAGATAAAGATAAAAAAGTTATTTCAGGAGACCCTGAGAAAATTAAAAAGATATATGATACTTGGGTATTTTCAAGAAACATAACATCTAATAACCCAAACTGGCAATTAGTTGATACTTTAACATAATTGAACGACAAAATTTCAAAAAAGGATAAAAAAGATTGGGAAGATTTTTTATCTAGCTCTGAAAAACTACCTAATAAAGATTTTAAACTAACAAAAAAAAAAAACTCAAAAATTAAAAATCTAGATTTACACGGTTTCACCTTGGAGCAAGCAAATATTCTTATCGAAAAATTTATTAATATATCTTACCAAGAAGGAGTTTCAAAAATTATAGTAGTAACTGGTAAAGGACTTCATTCAGATGTCGAAAAGAATCCTTTTGTTTCGAAAGATCTTAGTATTTTAAAATATTCAGTTCCCGAATATATTGAAAATAACATAGAATTAATGAAAAAAATTATAGAAATCAAAGATGCTAAAATTGAAGATGGAGGCTCTGGAGCATTTTATATTTTTTTGAAAAAAAAATTATAAAATAAATTTTGAAAGATCAGTATCTTTTACTAAGTTGTCTAAATTCTTATTAATATATTCTTTGTCTATAATAATTTTTTCTCCCGATCTATCTGTTGCAGTAAAACTAATATCATCTAATATTTTTTCTATGATAGTGTGAAGTCTTCGTGCACCAATATTTTCTATAGTAGCATTTACTTCAGAGGCAATTTTAGCAATAGTATCAATGCCATCATCCGAAAATTCTAAATCAACATTTTCAGTCTTTAACAAAGCCACATATTGTTTAATCAAACTAAAATCAGGTTCTTTTAAAATTCTTTTAAAATCATCACTTGTTAAGGCTTCTAATTCAACTCTAATTGGTAGACGACCTTGAAGTTCAGGCAATAGATCGGATGGCTTTGCAAGCTGAAAAGCACCAGATGCAATAAATAGTATGTGGTCTGTTTTAATTGGTCCATGTTTTGTGTTTACAGTTGTTCCTTCAATTAAAGGTAATAAATCCCTTTGAACACCTTCTCTTGATACATCTCCACCAACCCTATCTGTTCTTGCTGAAATTTTGTCAATTTCATCAAGAAAAACAATCCCATTATTTTCAGTTGATAGTTTTGCGGCTTTAACAATTTTATCTTGTTCAATTAATTTGTCAGACTCATCGTTAATTAAAATTTCGTGAGACTCTTTTACGGACATTTTCTTTTTTTTTTCTTTAGCACCCATAGACTTGCCCATTATTTCACCAATATTTATCATACCAACATTTGCTCCTGGCATACCAGGTATTTCAAATGAAGTGCCGCCAGATCCAGTATCGCTTACTGCAATTTCTATTTCGTTATTATCCAAATCACCACTTCTAAGTCTTTTTCTAAAACTCTCTCTTGTTGCTAAGCTTGCCTTTTTACCTACTAATGCATCTAAAACTTTCTCCTCAGCTGCTTTCTGGGCTTGAGCAAAAACTTCTTTTCTTTTTTTTACTTTTTCCATTGAGATTGCTATCTCAATTAAATCTCTAACTATCTGTTCAACATCTCTTCCAACATATCCTACTTCTGTAAACCTTGTTGCTTCAACTTTTACAAAAGGGGCTTCAGCAAGTTTTGACAATCTTCGTGAAATTTCTGTTTTTCCAACACCTGTTGGTCCAATCATTAAAATATTTTTTGGTAAAACTTCATTCTTCATTTCTCCTTCAAGAGCTTGTCTTCTCCATCTATTTCTTAATGCAATTGCAACTGCTTTTTTTGCTTTATTTTGTCCAACAACAAAACGATCTAGTTCAGAAACTATTTCTCTTGGAGACAATGAGCTAACTAATGATGTGTTTTCTTTTGAATTTTTTTCCTTAGGGTGAAGAGGTGTAACGTTCGAATTATCCATTATATTTTTTCAACTTTTACATTTTCATTTGTGAAAACACATATGTCGGATGCAACTTTTATTGCTTTTTTTGCAACT
This sequence comes from uncultured Pelagibacteraceae bacterium, assembly GCA_902520685.1. Taxonomy (GTDB): domain Bacteria; phylum Pseudomonadota; class Alphaproteobacteria; order Pelagibacterales; family Pelagibacteraceae; genus Pelagibacter. Next base: position 6,375 of record CABYPE010000001.1, read on the forward strand.
TCTTCAGCTGACATATTTCCTTCCATTAAAACTTTTCCTGCTGCTAGAGCATAATTACCGCCTGAGCCTATACCAATAACATCCCCTTCAGGCTCAAGAACATCGCCAGTTCCAGATATAATATAACTATTGTTTTTGTCTCCAACAGCCATCAGTGCTTCTAACCTTCTTAAATATTTATCAGTTCTCCAATCTTTAGCTAATTCAACAGCAGCTCTTGATAAGTTACCTGCATGTTTTTCTAATTTTCCCTCTAATCTTTCAAACAAAGTTAAAGCGTCAGCAGTTGATCCTGCAAAACCTGCTACTACATCTCTTTTTTCAATTTTTCTAACTTTTGAAGCTGTGCTTTTAACAACAGTATTTCCCATACTGACTTGTCCATCGCCAGCAACTACTACTTCATCGTTTTTTCTAACAAGTACGATTGTTGTCATGACTAATAAATGGTAACTATTTTTGATACTTCAAGTGTAGAGACTAATATTGATATAGTAGAATTATGTATGTATACCATTAAAAATATATGGCTAGAAAAGGAAAAATATCTCGAAAAACAAAAGAAACCAGCATTAATGTTGAAGTAAATATTGATGGTAAAGGTAAATACCAAATTGACACTGGTATTGGTTTTTTAGATCATATGCTTGAGCAATTATCAAAACATTCTTTAATCGATTTAAAAGTAAAAGCAAAAGGAGATACTCATATTGATCTTCATCATACAACAGAGGATACAGGCATTGCTATAGGAGAGGCTTTAAAAAAAGCAGCTAAAAAATTTGTAGGAATTAAAAGATATGCACATGCAATGATACCAATGGATGAAACATTATCTAGGGTAGCAGTTGATGTTTCAAACAGACCTTACTTAATTTGGAAAGTAAAATTAAAGGTAGAGAAACTTGGAGAAATGGATACCGAGTTATTTAAAGAGTGGTTTCAAGCCTTCTCACAATCAGCTGGTATTACTTTGCATATTGAAAATATTTATGGTGATAATAGTCATCACATTATAGAGTCCTGCTATAAAGGCTTAGCAAGATCTTTAAGAGCTGCATTAGAGATGGATCCAAGAAATAAAAAGAGTATTCCATCCACTAAAGGCTCATTATAAGTTTAATGAACGTCACAATTGTTGATTATAAATCGGGCAATATAAGCTCGGTAATAAACTCTTTTAAAGAAGTTACTAAAGATAAAGTAAATGTTGAGGTAACTTCAGATTTAAGCAAGATTAAATCTTCTGATAAAGTTGTTTTACCAGGGCAGGGTTCGTTCAAAAGTTGTGTTGATGCACTTAGTAATATCAATGGTTTAGTTGATACATTAAATGATTTTGCAATAACTAATAAAAAACCACTTCTTGGTATTTGTGTTGGATTACAGATGTTTGCAGATATTGGATATGAAGAAACAGAAACTAAGGGTCTCGGTTGGATATCAGGAAAAGTATCAAAAATAGATAGTAAAAACGGAGAGTATAAACTTCCTCATATTGGATGGAATCAAATTAATATTGTTAAAGATAGTAAGATTTTTAAAAACATAGACAATAATTCTCATATGTATTTTGTACATAGTTATGAATTTGTTCCAGAGGACAAAAATGTGATCTCAGCAACAACAGATTATTCATCAAATATTGTTTGCTCTGTCGAAAAAGAAAACATTTTTGGAACTCAATTTCACCCAGAGAAGAGCGATAAGATGGGATTAAAAATAATTGATAATTTTATTAAAATATAAAATGAAAATATTTCCAGCAATAGATATTAAAGATAAAAAATGTGTGAGGTTAGTGAAAGGGGATTTTGATAATAAAACAGAGTATGAAATGTCTCCAGTTGAACAAGCTGGGAAGTTTAAAGATCATGGATTTAAAAATTTACATGTTGTTGATTTAGACGGAGCTTTAACCGGTAAAACAGTAAATCTAGATATTATTCAGGAAATAGTTGGTAAATTTAATTTAAAGGTTGAGGTAGGTGGTGGAATTAGAAATACCGATAGTATTCAGAAATATATTGATGCTGGTGTTGATAAAGTAATTCTTGGAAGTGCCGCTATAAAAGACAAAATTTTTTTGAAAGAAGCATGTGAAAAATTTTCTAATAAAATTGCTTTGGGTTTAGATGCTAAAGATGGATATTTGTCAGTATCTGGATGGAAAGAAAGTTCTAATCAATTAACTTTAGATTATTTAAAAGAAGTTAACGATTATGGTGTTAGTAGATTAATTTATACAGATATTGACCGAGATGGTATGAAACAAAGTCCAAATTTTGATGAAACATCAAAAGTTGCTGAGATATCAAGTTGTCCTGTGATTATATCTGGTGGAGTTTCATCAATAGATGATATTAAAAAAGCAAAGAGTTTAAAGAATGTTGAAGGTATAATAGTTGGTAAAGCAATTTATGATGATGATATTCAGTTAGAGGAACTTGTTAAAGAAGATGCTTAAAAATAGAATAATTCCTTGTTTAGACGTGAAGAATGGTCGTGTTGTTAAGGGGATTAACTTTATTGATCTCAAGGATGCAGGTGACCCTGTAGAACAAGCTAAAATTTACAGCGATGGCGGAGCAGATGAAATTTGTTTTTTAGATATTACTGCCTCAAATGAAAATAGAGATACTATTTATGATGTTGTAGAGAAAACTTCAAAAAAATGTTTTGTTCCTTTGACTGTAGGAGGCGGTATCAGAAGTGTTGAGGATATTAACAAATTACTTAATTGTGGGGCTGATAAAGTTTCCATAAATACAGCTGCTGTAGAAAATTCAAAAGTCGTTATAGATAGTTCAAAAAAATTTGGGTCACAATGTATTGTAGTAGCAATCGATGCAAAAAAAAATGGAGACAAATGGGAAGTGTTCACTCATGGAGGAAGAAATAATAGTGGTATTAATGTTTTAGAGTATGCAAAACAAATGGAACAAAATGGTGCGGGTGAGTTGTTAGTAACTTCCATGGATAGAGATGGAACACAAGCTGGTTATGACATTGATTTGATGTCAAAAATTACATCGAAAGTAAATATTCCAGTTATCGCATCAGGTGGTGTGGGTAATTTAGATCACCTTGTGGATGGAATTAAATTAGGAAAAGCTAGTGCAGTTTTAGCTGCTTCTATATTTCACTATGGAAAACATTCTGTAAAAGAGGCTAAGGATTATTTGGATTCAAAGGGAATACCTGTTAGAATTTAACATGCTTAATACTTTAGAAAGCTTATTTAATCTTGCAAGAGATCGAAAAAAATCACCAGTAGACGGTTCTTATACAAATAAATTGCTCAGTGACAAATCTTTAAGCAAAGAAAAAGTCCTAGAGGAAATTAATGAACTTGTTGAGGCAATAGAAAAAAATTCAAACAAAATTCATGAGGCAGCAGATGTTTTTTATCATTTGATAATGTATCTAGAGGCAAATGATGTAAAAATTGAGGATGTAATGGAAGAACTGAATAAAAGAAAAAAATGATTTACGATGATAATAATATTTTTGCTAAAATTCTCAGAGGGGAAATTCCTTGTAAAAAAATTTATGAGGATGATTTCGTGTTGTCATTTCATGATATTAATCCACAAAAAAAAATTCATGCTTTGGTGATTCCAAAAGGAAAATATATTGATTTAGATCATTTTAGTTTAAATGCTTCCCCCGAGGAAATGATTGGATTATTAAAGGGCATTAATATAGTTGCTAAAAAACTGGGTATTTCAAGAGAAGTTGGTAAGGGTTATAGAGCATTAGCAAATATAAGTGAGAATGGAGGTCAAGAGGTTCCTCATTTGCATTTTCATTTATTTGGCGGTGAAAAAGTAGGAAAAATGGTCGAGTGACAGAAACCATTGACAGAAATTATTTAGAAATAAAATCTATTGATGCTTTAAAAGAAAGTACCTTACCTGAAACAATTAATTCAATTGATTCAGTAGATCCAATTGATTTTCAAATAAATAAATTTTTTTATAAAAATATTGGAAAAAAACATAGATGGACTGACCGTCTTGTTTGGTCTGATGATGATTGGATTAAATATGTTTCAAACAAAAAGGTCGAAACCTACATTTTAAAAATTAATAATGATCTTGCTGGTTATTTTGAATTAATCTTTCATTCAGATATTAAAGAAATTGAAATAGCTTATTTTGGTTTGTTAGAGGAATACCATAATAAAAAAATTGGTGGCTACTTACTTTCCGAAGCAATAAAAAAAGCTTTTTTAAGAAATGAAATAAAAAGGGTTTGGGTTCACACCTGCACTCTTGATCATAAGAATGCTTTAAAAAATTACTTAGCCAGAGGTATGACAATTTATAAAAAAGAAACTGTAAAAATTTAATTAGAGGATGGTAATTTAAATGTATTTTTATCTAACTTTTGATTGATCCTCAAAGAGTAAATGTAAGTAATACTTAAATTTTGATAAATATCTAATGTTTGCCATCCAATAAGATTATAATTTATATTGTCAAAAAAAATATTTATTTCATTATCGTCTTTTAAAATTTTAAAGTTTATAAATTTATCATCGATTATTCTTCCTTTAAGATTTTTGATTTCATTAATCAAAAATTTTTTATCTAAAATATAATTTAAAGGTGTTCTATTAATTGAATACCTATAATAACTGCCACTTTTAGTCTTTATAACAAGAGATTTACCATTAGAAACTAAAAGTTTATTGTTCATGTTATCATAATTACAAAATATTTTTTTAGGATATTCGATAATACAGTTTCCATTTTCAATTTTACCATTAACATTTTGTTCAAAATCAAAACTTAAATTGCTAATCTTTTCTAAGGAAGAAATTATTTTTTCATTGATTGATCCTTGAGCAAAATTATTAAAGCTAATGATAAAAAAGATTATTAAAATTTTTTTCATTACAGAACATCTCTTTTACCAACATGATTTGCTTTACTAACAATTCCCTCTTCCTCCATCATATCAATGATTCTGGCAGCTCTATTGTATCCAATTTGAAGTTTTCTTTGTAAAAAGGAAGTTGAAGCTTTCCCCTCAGATTTGATAATTTCTACGGCTGTTTGATAAAGTTCATCTTTATCGCCACTATCTTTAGATCCATCACCAATTTCTCTTTCATCAGCAAAATTTAAAATTTCATCAACATAATCTGGATTTGCTTGTGATCTTAAAAAATTATTGATTTTTTCTATTTCGTTATCAGTGACAAAAGGAGCATGAATTCTTAAAATCCTGTTAGCGGAAGACATATAAAGCATATCACCTTTTCCTAGAAGTTGTTCTGCACCCTGTTCTCCTAAAATTGTTCTACTATCTATCTTTGAAGTTACTTGAAACGATATTCTTGTTGGAAAATTAGCTTTAATTGTGCCTGTTATTACATCCACACTTGGTCTTTGAGTGGCCATTATAATATGAATTCCAGCAGCTCTTGCCATCTGAGATAATTTTTGAATGTAGTTTTCAATTTCTTTCCCTGCCACTAACATCAAATCTGACATTTCATCAACCACAACAACAATAAATGGCATTGGTAATTTATGTTTCATATTATATCCATCGATGTTTCTAACGCCTTCTTTTGTCATTAAACGATATCTACTTTCCATTTCTTTAACCACCCATCCAAGAACAGAAGCTGCTTTCTTTGCTTCCGTAATAACAGGACATAATAAATGTGGAATTCCTTCATAAGTAGATAATTCCAACATCTTAGGATCAATCAAAATAAATTTACACCTATCAGGAGTATGTCTATATAAAAGAGATAAAATTATAGTATTAATACAGACTGATTTACCAGAACCAGTTGTTCCCGCTATTAGCAAATGAGGCATAGAGGCTAGGTCACCAATAATTGGTGTGCCAGAAATATTTTTTCCAAGAGCTATTGGCAGTTTTATTTCATTCTTTTTAAAATCGGTTTTATTTAATATTTCACTTAAATAAACATTTTCTCTTGATGAATTGGGCAGCTCAATACCAACAGTATTGCTACCAGGTATAGTCGCAATTCTTGCAGATTCTGAGCTTGTGTTTCTTGCTATATCGTCAGATAAGTTAATTATCTTAGAAACTTTAACACCAGCTGCTGGTTCAAATTCATTTAAAGTGACCACAGGTCCTTGACTTACTTTCTTAATGCTACCATTGACACCAAAGTCTAACAAGATTTTTTCAAGAAATGCAGGATCACCTACCTCTTGTCTATTAGAATTTTCTCTTTCTTTTTTTGTTGGTATTTTTAATAATTCTAAACTAGGAAGTTTAAATTTAGTTTTTTCAGTTTCTTTAAGTTTTTCTGCTTTGATAAAAGGAAGGTCCTCTTGAATTAAATTTTTAATTTCTTCTTGAGGAATGTATTCACTTATAACTTCCGTTTTATCAGTATAAGGTTTGTTTTTATCTTTATTGATATAATTTAATATTTTTTTTATAAACTTCCAAAGGTTTTTAGGATTAAAATTAATGCTTATTAAAAAAAAACTTAAAACTAAAAATAGTAAAAAATAATATGAAATTACTGTTTGTAAATTTAGTATATCACCAAAAAAAGTTTGGCTTAAGTAATGTCCAACAAATCCACCATTACCATTTATATATAGTTCAAAAGTACTCTGGTAGAAAAAATTAAAAAATAAAGCCCCGAAAATACAATAAAAAATAGAAAAAAAAGTGTTTTCTATAACCAAAAATAATTCTTTTCTTCTAAAAACATTTATTCCAGTTATGAGTAAAGTGATTGATAGCAAATAAGAAATAACGCCAATTGATTGAAAAAATAAATCAGAAATATAACTGCCCTGAAATCCCAAGATATTTTTTATTTCTGTATTCTCTGGAAATATAAAATTAGGATCAGTTGGAGAATAAGAGCTTAAAGCTACTAAAAACAAAATACCAATAATCGATATAGATACCCCTATAATTTCAATTAATCTATTAATTGTAAATTGAACAATAATACTAGCTATTTTTTTAATATTCATTTTGATGAATCAAATTTAACACTTTGTATCATCTAATTTTTGTTGTTAAAATTAATTTGTTATGAAAGTTTGTGTCATTGGTGATGGATTGGTTAGTCTAACCCTAGCCAGTATTTTGATTAAAAAAGATATATCTGTAGACATTTTTTGCAATAAAAAAAATATTTTATACGATCAATCAAGGACATTGGGTATTTCAAAATCAAATATAGATTATTTCAATAAAGAAATAATAAATATAAAAAAAATATCATGGGAAATTAAAAAAATAAAAATTTTTACCGAAAAAAATAACAAGAATGAATTGCTCAAGTTTGATAATAAAAATAATCAAATTTTTTCAATAATCCGAAATTATAATTTACAAAAGCTATTACTTAAAAATTTAAAAAAAAGTAAATTAATTAAATTCAAAAATAATTTTGATATTGATAGAAACAAATATAAATTAGTAATTAGTTCTGATCCAACTCATCCATTTATGAAAAATTTTTTTTCGAAGAGAATTGAAAAAGATTATAATAGTTATGCTTATACATCAATGATTACTCATAAAAAAATTAAAAATAATACTGCATTTCAAAATTTCACAAAGAATGGACCACTTGCTTTTTTGCCTCTTTCAGAATCAAAAACTTCAATAGTTTACTCTATAAAATCTATTAAAAAAAAAAGTATATTTGAAATGAATGATTTAGTTAAAAAATATAATCCAATCTATTCAATTAAAAACATTGATAACTGGAACAGCTTTAAATTAAAATCATCTAGTCTTAGGAATTATTATCATGATAACGTTTTAGCTTTTGGAGACTTACTTCACAAGATTCACCCACTTGCTGGCCAAGGTTTTAATATGTCTTTACGTGATATCAAGTTGTTATCAGATTTAATAAATAAAAAAATTAATTTAGGTTTGGATTTAGATGAAGCAATATGTGAAGAATTTCAAAAAAGATCAAAAAGCAATAACTTTATTTTTTTGTCAGGTATCGATTGGATTTACGAGTTGTTTAATTTAGAGAGTAAAATAAGTTTAAACTTATTGAATAAGTCAATTAATTTTATTGGGAGCAATAAAGTTGTGAATACATTTCTTAAAAACTTTGCTGACAATGGTATAAGATATTAAAATTATTGGAGGGTAGTATTATTATACTCATCAAAAGTATATGTAGTTAATATTTCTGCAATTTTATTTTTTCTTAAATCTAAATTAACTGCTTCTAATAATACTTGCTTCTCCTCTAAACTAAATGGTGAAGCCATAGCTAAAGCATTAATAGTTTCATCCAAGCTTTGTTTCTCTAAAGCTTTCCAGTTGATGATAAACCCTCTTTTCTCAAATAATTGTTTTAAATCTTTGAAAATTAATTCGAGATCTGAAAATTTCAAATTTTCTTTTTTATCATTTAGATCATCTATATATTCATCAAAATTTACTTCAAACGATCTATAAAATTTTTCAGTTTTTTTTTCTTTTAAAATTTTAAATCTAATGATTCCTTTTAAATCAATTAAAAATTTTCCATCTTCTGCCTCCCTAAAACTTGTGATTTTCCCTAAACAACCAATTTTGTGTAATGACGGGATCAATGATTTTTCATCATTAATAGATTTTGGTTGTATCATTCCAATAAATTTATCAGTTTTTATACTGTCATTAATCATTTCTATATAACGAGGTTCAAAAATATTTAGAGGAACAGTTGTTTTAGGAAATATAATAAAATTACTTAAGGGAAATACAGGGATCGTTTTTGGCAACTCTTCTATTTTCATACAGGAAAATATACCATAATTATTATTGCTTGAATTAAAAAAATTAGCTAACTATAATGTTTTTAATTGCGGGTATAGCTCAGTGGTAGAGCGTCTCGTTGCCAACGAGAAGGTCGAGGGTTCGACCCCCTTTGCCCGCTCCAAAAGCTATGAATGATCTTATTAACAAAAAATGTGTTCCATGTGAAGGTGGGATAGTACCTTTTGATATATCAGAAATTCATAAATATCAAAAAAAAGTAGATGGTTGGAATATTTTAAAAGACAATAAAGATATTTATTTTTTAGAAAAGAATTTTAAATTTAAAGATTTCAAAAAAAGTCAGGATTTTGTCAATAGAGTCGGAGAAATTTCAGAAAAAGAGGGACATCACCCAGATATTCATTTTGGCTGGGGTTATGCTAAAATAAATATAAACACCCATGCTATTGAGGGTTTATGTGAAAATGATTTTATTTTGGCAGCTAAAATTGATGAAATTTTTAATGTCTAAAATGTCTTGTTTTTGAAAAAATTAAAACAGTTCCAGTCTCATTTGCAAATCTTATAATTTCTTTATCATTTATTGATCCTGAAGGCTGAATAATTGCTTTTACACCGGATTGTATTAGTTTTTCAATTCCATCAATAAATGGAAAAAAAGCATCAGAAGCAGCAACAATATCCGAGGTTGGATTAGTAAATTTTTTCATTTTATTAACCGCAATCTGACAGCTATCTAATCTGCTTGGTTGACCTGACCCAATACCGATTGTTTTTTTATTTGAGACTAAAACAATTGCATTAGATTTGACATATCTACAAACATTAAAAGCAAATATTAGATCATCAAATTGAGATTTTGTAGGTCTTTTTTTGGATACAATTTTAAAATCTTTTTTTTTAAATTCATTATTATCCTCGGATTGTAACAGTATATTTTTATCAATAGAGGAAAACTTTAAAATTTCATTTGGATTAAAATCAGATGCATCAATTAATCTTAATTTTTTCTTTTTCTTTAAAATTTTTAAAGCACTCACATCAAAATTATTTCCAATAATTACCTCAAGAAATAATTTATTCATCTCTAAAGCTAATTTTTTGTTCACTTTAAAGTTACATGAAACAATACCACCAAAAGCACTAACTGGATCGCAAGCAAGGGCTGATTTGTAACATTGAACTGAATTTTTTAAAATTGAAACTCCACAAGGATTAGCATGTTTAGTTATTACTAATCCGATATTTTTTGGTAGTGACTTAGAAATTGTTAATGCTGAAAAAATATCATTATAATTATTATAACTTAATTGCTTTCCGTGTAACTGTTTGATGTTCAAAAAGTTATTTTGAGAGTAGATAGCACTTTTTTGATGTGGATTTTCACCATACCTTAATTTTTCAATTAAATTGCCATAAAAAACTTTTTTCTTTGGAAAGTAATTATTTGTAATCCTATTAAAGTAATTTGAAATTAAAGAGTCATAATAAGCTGTTTCTGTGAAAGCTACTTGAGACATTCTTTCTCTAAATTCTTGAGATGTAGATCCATTAAATTTTTTTAACTCATTAATCAGTTCTTGGTACTGAGAATTCGAGGTAATGACAGTTACATTATTATAGTTTTTTGCAGCAGCCCTGACCATAGTTGGTCCTCCAACATCAATATTTTCAATTATTTTCTTATGATCATTAGTACTTTTTAAAGTTTCTTCAAAAGGGTAAAAATTAACAATTACTAAATCGATATTTTCAAATTTATTATTTATCAAATCTTGTTGGTGAGATTTATTATTTCTTTTATTAAGAATACCAGCGTGAATTTTAGGGTGTAATGTCTTAACTCTTCCATCTAAAATTTCTTTAAATCCAGTATAATCTGATACTTCAGTACATATATAATTTAACTTTTTTATTTTTTTGTAGGTTCCTCCAGAACTTATAATTTCAATTTTAAATTTTTTTAGACAATTTAATAAAGGTTTGATATTTTTTTTGTCAGATACTGATATTAAAGCTCTTTTAATTTTTTTCATTAAACTTTATTTAATTGCCAAGAAATATTTTCTTTCTTGTTACTTGTAATACCTGAAATAAAAATATTTTGATTTTGTATATATGAATTTTTATTACCGAAATATAGTCCATTATCAATATCTATATTAAAGTTATCACAAGTGAATTTCCACCCTTCTTCCTCTAACTGAATAAGAATTGCTTTATTATCTTGTGTTTTCATTAACTTAACATTTGGTTCTAAATGAAATCTTATATCAAATTTTATATTTGAATTGGATTTTTTGATTAAAATTTTATCTGTGCCAACAAATTTTGACTGTTCTGGATAATATTCGATATCTCGTTCGTGTATTGTATTATATTTTTTATTATATCCATCATGAGATGAACTTATCTTCCAATAATTTTTTTCAAAAATGATATTTTTGTTTAAAATTTTTAAACTATCTTTTAATAAATAATCTTTCTTATTTTTTATAAATTTACACGAGGAATTATCGTCAATTACAAGAGTACTGTGTGTTGCAGTCGATTTTGATAGCTTAACAAGTTTTTCGTTTTTTCCATCATAAAAACCACAATTACTTATTAATTTTTTACCATTTGAAACTATTTCAAAAGAAAGCGAACCCGATTGATATTCTGAAGATAAATTATTATGTGGAGATTGTCCGATATCCATTACAATAGATACTTTTTTATCATGTAATATTGCATATCCTCCAAACTCTTTATTTTCATTTTTAAATTTATAACCTAATCTTTTTAAATAATGATCGAACTCTTCATTATTTGAGATATTATTTCCATTCATTAAAATATCTGATTTAATATTTTGCCAAATAAATGCATATCCTTGTCCTAAATAAAATATAGTTTCATTAAGAAGGTCTGGGGCTTCAACCTGAGCTTCTTTAAACCACTCTCTAATTAAAATAAAATATTTTAAATAGAAAACTAATTGTTTAATGCTTCTCGATTTTGTAAATCCGTAATTATCAAATGCAGAATTAGATATTTTTTTTAATAAGTTTAATCCATAAGAAAGATATTTTTTTTCATCTTTATAAGTAAGACCCACCAGAATAATTGCTGCACAACCAATTATTTTATCATTAATTTTTTTTGAATTGTTTATTTCATTGATCAAATGATTAGCTTGTTTTTGGAGCATGTCGTTAAATATATTCAAATAGTCTTTACTAGCCTCGTCAATTGTCAAACTATGATTTGAAAGCCATGCGATTATTCTTTTTGAAGTTAAATCAAATTCCCAACTTTCAGAGTTATATTTGTAATTTTGATTTATCCAACTAGATATAATTTGTTGTGTATTTTTTTTTGATGATTTTAAATCAAGAGAAAAAAACCAATAAAAATTATTCAATCTTTTAAAGTTTTTATTATTTTTATCTTCCCATAAACTTTCAGCTGAAATTTCATTTACATTAATCTTTTTTGTTTGATATTTAATTAATGATGAAAGTAAATATGGACTCGGTTTATATGATAATTCTTGATAATAAATTTTAGAAATTTTTTTATCATAAAAACCTGAATTAAAATAAAAACTTCTGATTTTATTATTTATATTTTCTAGTAGTTGATTAATGAAATTTAAGAAGTTTCTTAAAATCATTTATTTACTGTGATTTAAGTAAATCTATATTTTTCTTTATGTCACCATTATTACTTTTGAATATTGTAGTGCCTGAGACTAGAATATTTGCACCAGCTTCAATTGCGATTTTTGAATTTTCAAAGTTAATTCCACCATCTATCTCAATATCAAAATCTATATTTTTTTCTTTTTGAATTTTTTTGAGCTCTTTAATTTTACTTAAAACTTCAGGCATAAATTTTTGACCGCCGAAACCAGGATTTACACTCATGATTAAAACTAAATCAATTTTGTCTAAATAATCTATAATTACATTTACTTTAGTTTCTGGATTTAAAGATACACCAACTTTTTTTTCTAATTCTTTTATTTTTTTAATCGAACCAGATAAATCTTCTGTTGCCTCAGGATGAATAGTAATAATATCAGCACCTGCCTCTGAATAAGCATCAATATATTTATGCACAGGAGAAATCATTAAATGTACATCAAATTTAATAGAGCAATTCTTTTTTAATGCTTTAATCACCGGAGGGCCTATAGTTAAATTTGGAACAAAGTGGCCGTCCATAACATCTACATGTATAAAATCAGCACCACCCTCTTCTAGTCTTTTTATTTCATTCCCGAGTTGACTAAAATCGGCTGATAATATCGAGGGTGAGATTTGTATTTTTTTCATTTGATACTGAATCAATTAGTATCAACTTTTAAAATTTTATTGAATTAAAAAATTGATAAATCTGACTTGATATTTCACTTTCGAGCGGAAAAGAAAGCATTCCCATCACAGAGTAACCCAATAGATATGGCATAAGATAAAATCTTATCATAAAAAAGAACCAAGCGACATAAAGAGGCACTAATGGCTGAATTATAAATTTGGGAGTTAATGGCTTAAAAATAGTTAGCAAAGGATTTGTATATTTTACAAAAACTCTCATAAAGAAAAATTGGGAATCTTCTCTTTGGAATATGTTCATTGCAACCCTTCCAACTAAAGTCCACATAATAATTCCTAGAATATAATCGATTATATAGACTACTGGATGAAAGTTAGCAGACATTGAAGAGTTTATATTTGAAAAAAGATGGAAATAAAAGGGGCGAAGTTAATCGCCCCTTTAAAAAGATTATTTATTTTTGGCTTATTACTTGTGTACCCGCAGGCACTCTAGCATCATCAACCATCTTCTGAATTGCACTACTTGGCTCTGAAGTCATTAAAGTAACAATTACCATTGAAACTAAACTAACTCCTGCTCCGAAGATACCAAATGTTAACTGAGTAATTCCTAAGAATCCACTTCCGCCATTTCTTACCCAAATTAGGTAAAACAAGCCTGAAAGTAAACCTAGGACCATACCAGCTACAGCACCTTCTTTATTTGCTCTCTTCCACCATACACCAAGTACAAGTGGCCAGAACAAACCAGACATCGCAAAGTCAAAAGCCCATATTACTGAACCTAAGATACCTTGGATCTCCATTGCTGCAATAGTTGCTCCAGCAAAACCAATTACTACAAGTAATACCCTTGCAACAGTTAGTCTTTTAGCAGTCTCTGCTTTCGGGTCTATCATTTTATAATAAACATCGTGAGAGATTGCATTGGCAATTGCTAGAATTAAACCATCTGCAGTAGACATCGCAGCAGCCATACCTCCAGCCGCAACCAAACCTGAGATTACATATGGTAATCCAGCTACTTCCGGTGTTGCTAATACAACAGCTTTACCAGCCATGAAGAACTCATTTAATTCAACAGTTCCATTGCCGTTAAAGTCACTAACATACATCAAATTAGCTTGGTTCCAGTTTTGATACCAATCGATTGCTTGAACTTCTGCAACTGATCTACCGATTATACCTGTTGATAAGTTCGGGTCAATTAAAGCAAGTTTTGAAAGCGTCGCTAACATTGGCGCAGAAGAATAAAGTAGGAAGATAAAGAATACTGACCAACCTACTGATTTTCTAGCTGCTTTTACACTTGGAGTTGTAAAGAACCTCATCATTACGTGTGGTAATGAAGCTGTTCCCATCATCATAGCTAATGCTAATGAGATGAAAGCCCAAGGTGTTGCGTTTACTTCAGAGTGAGCTTTTGTAATACCAGCTAACCCTTTAGGCACTGTAGCTAAATCAGCAGCAGAGTTTTTAACAAACCCAAACTGTTGTTCTAACTCACCAATTCTAGCAACCTCGTCAGCTAACATGAAGTGAGGAAAGAAACCAGCACCTATGTTGTTACTGATCCAGAATACCGGAAGTAAGTAAGCTATAATTAGTACAATGTATTGTGCGACCTGTGTCCAAGTTACTCCTCTCATACCCCCTAACATTGAACAAAGTAAAATACTTATAAGTCCAATATATACGGCGTATTGAAATGGAATATCAAGTGCAACAGATGCAATAGTACCTGTAGCGTTAATTTGTGCAGTTACATAAGTAAATGAAGCAACAGTTAAAACTATTACCGCACATAGTCTCGCTAAATTACCACCGTATCTAGTACCAACAAAATCTGGAACTGTATAACAACCAAATTTTCTTAGGTAAGGTGCTAATAAAGTTGCAACTAACACATAACCACCTGTCCAACCAACAAGCAAAGCCATGTATCCGTAACCCTTGAAGTAAATACCACCTGCCATCGCAACGAATGATGCACCAGACATCCAGTCTGCTGCTGTCGCCATTCCATTGAATACAGTTGGTACTGATCTTCCAGCTACATAATAGTTACTTGCTTGAGCTGTCCTAGATAGCCAACCAATTATTGCATAGATGGCTACTGTGAAGGCAACAAAAGAAATACCTATTGCTTTTGCTGTCATACCCATCTGTTCTCCAATTGCCATTATAATTATGAAAGCTATGAATCCTCCTGTATAGATTCCATAAATTTTTGGCAAGTTGTCTATAAAATTACCTTTAATCATTAATCTTCTCCTCTTTCAGCAAAGCCGAATTCTTCATCAATTTTTTCTTGTCTGCCTGCAAACCAAAAAATAAGGATTACAAAGAAGCCAAGAGAACCTTGACATGTGAACCAATAAGTTAATGGATATCCAAATGGACCAGTAACAGTGTTCATTTCAGCGCCAAAAAGGAATATACCCATTGAGAATATAGCCCAAAGTGCCAATGTAATTATTAGCAACCCTTTGGTTTTTTCCCAGTGTTGTGCATTTTTTGCCATGTATACCTCTCTCTTTTTAGTTATAACTTGGAAAACCATAACAATTTTGAGATAGATTAAAAGTGTAAAAAAGGTGCATATTGAGTTAATTTTTGCCGTATTTTCCAATAAAAATAGAATTTTATGATAAAAAAAAAATTTACCTGGAGAGATTTATCCTTAAATGATTTTAAGATTTATTTTTTTTCATTATTTAAGGCTTTTATCCCTAAAAAAAAAATTAAAAATTTAGAGGATATAGAAAATTTTATTCAAACAAAGTCTGCTTGGGTATCTCAAGTTACACTTTATAGTTATTTAAAAACTAGAATGGGTACAAGATATGTTCTTCACTTTGATAACGATAAATTTATGCAATCAGTTAATCAAGCAAAATGGAATATTTATGCTGTTGCCCTTCAAGATCTTAGTTTTTTTGTATTTTCATATTTGAAAGTTAATTCAAATTTTCAGGAAATGAATAAAGTTAAAGAGATTTTTTTCAATATTTTAGATGATGAAACTAACAACAAGATGCCTTTAGAAATTATTGAGGAAGCAAAAAAAACTTTTGAAGAGAGATTTAATTTAGTTAAATGGGACAGTTATTACAATGATCTTCCTTTTAATCCTAGTGCTCTCTCTTTATACAAATGGGCTCCGATTGCCGAGGAGCTAAAGAGTCTTGATAGAAAAATTGTTTTAAATTCAGTAATTTTAAAATGGGATATAATTAAAAAAGAATTTAAAGCTAGAGTCGAATTCTAAACATTCTTTCTATTATCAACCAAACTTTGTACTACACTTGGATCAGCTAGTGTTGTGGTATCCCCTAATTGGCCGTGTTCATTGGCTGCTATTTTTCTTAAAATTCTTCTCATAATTTTTCCAGACCTTGTTTTAGGTAAACCAGGTGTAAAATGAATTAAGTCAGGTGTAGCCAAAGGTCCAATTTGTTTTCTAACCCAAAGTTTTAGATCTCTCTCTAACTCTCCAGTTTCTACTTCACCTGCATTTAAAGTTACATAACAATATAAACCATTTCCTTTTATATCGTGTGGGTATCCAACCACAGCAGCTTCGGCAACTTTCGGATGAGCAACAAAAGCACTTTCAATTTCTGCAGTCCCAAGATTGTGGCCAGACACAATAATTACATCATCAACTCTTCCTGTAATCCAGTAATATCCATCTTTATCCCTTTTACAGCCATCCCCTGTAAAATATTTTCCATCAAATTGAGAAAAATAAGTGTCAATAAATCTTTGATGATCACCATAAACAGTTCTCATTTGACCTGGCCAAGATTGTGCAATACACAGTCTTCCCTCTCCAGGCCCTCTTATTTCTTTTCCATCTTTATTTAATAATACAGGTTTAATTCCATAGAATGGTTTTGTAGCTGAGCCTGGTTTTAGAGGTATTGCGCCTGTTTGAGGAGCTATCATTATTCCTCCAGTTTCAGTTTGCCACCATGTATCGACTATTGGGCATTTTGAATTTCCAACAGTTTTGTAATACCACATCCAAGCTTCAGGATTAATTGGTTCTCCAACAGTTCCAAGAAGTTTTAATGATTTTCTTGAAGTTTTGTTAACAGGTCCATCACCCTCTCTCATTAAGGCTCGAATGGCAGTTGGTGCAGTATAGAATGTATTAACTTTATACTTATCTACTATTTGCCACCACCTAGAACTATCTGGGTAATTTGGAATTCCTTCAAACATTATTGTGGTAGCTCCATTCGAAAGTGGACCATAAATAATGTAACTATGTCCTGTTACCCAACCAATATCGGCAGTACACCAATAAATGTCTTTTGGTTTATAATTAAAAATATATTGATGTGTCATTGATGCATAAACCATATAGCCACCAGTAGTATGTAAAACTCCTTTTGGTTTTCCAGTTGAACCAGATGTATAAAGAATAAATAAAGGATCCTCTGCATTCATTTCCACAGGCTCATTATGCGAAGAAACATCTTTTATTAAATCATGATACCAAACATCTCTACTATCATTCCAATTAATTTCATTTCCTGTTCTTTTTACAACAATACATTTTTTAACATTTGGACAACTTAATAATGCTTCATCTGTTGTTGATTTTAGAGGAATGGTTTTTCCACCTCTCACCCCTTCATCTGCTGTGATAATATATTCAGACTCACAATCATTAACTCTTCCAGAAATAGACTCTGCAGAAAATCCCCCAAAAATAATTGAGTGAACAGCTCCAATTCTGGCACAAGCTAACATCAAAATTGCTAGCTCAGGTATCATTGTTAAATAAATTGTAACTCTATCACCTTTTTGAATTCCAAGTTTTTTTAAACCATTAGCGGCTTTTGATACTTTTTGATGTAATTGCTTATATGTTATTTTTTGACTATCTTTAGGATCATCCCCTACCCAAATTATTGCAGTTTTATCTTTTTTATCTTTCAAGTGTCTATCAATACAATTAGCAGAAGCATTTAAAGTTCCATCCTGGAACCAATTTATTTTAACTTCTTTTGTACTATATTTTACATCTTTAATTTTTTTGTATGTTTTTATCCAAGTTATTCTTTTTCCTTCTTTTTTCCAAAATTCATTATTATTTTTTATTGAGTCATTATATTTTTTTTGATAAGTGGATTTATTTGCCAAACTAGCTTTAGTCCACTCAGGTCTTGTCTTAATAATTAACTCAGCTGTCTCGTTAGAATTTTTTCTTTTCGAAAATTTTTTTACTCTTCTTTTGATAACTCTTTTTTTACTTCTTTTTTTTGAAGCCTTCTTTACTTTTCTTTTGATAACTCTTTTTTTACCTCTTTTTTTTGAAGCCTTTTTTACTTTTCTATTGATAACTCTTTTTTTACTTCTTTTTTTTGGCATGTAGATATATTTTAAATTTAAATTCTACCCATCTTATTTAATATTTTCCAGCTTTTAGAATCTATTGGCATTACAGATAATCTGCTTTGTCTTATTAATGATAAATGGCTTAATTTCTTAACTTTTTTTATGTTCTCAAGGGTTATTGGTTTATTAACTTTTTTCAAATATTTAACTGTTACAGCTACAAATCGACCAGATTTATCAGTTTTATCTTTATATGCTTCTTTAATAACTTCTACAACGCCAACTATTTCTTTCCCAATATTCGAATGGTAAAAAAAACATTGGTCACCTACTTTCATTGATTTTAGATTTTTTGCTGCTTGATAATTTCTAACTCCATCCCAAGGAGCGCCTTTACCACCAGCTTTTTTTTGTTGATCAATAGACCACACATCTGGCTCTGATTTCATTAACCAATATTTCATTATAGTTTTACTCCAGCACCTTTAAGGAATGCTGCACTTTCATCTAATGGCCATCGTGGTTTAGCAGGATAATCTAAATTATCAAATTGTCTCATTTTAAATTTTTCTAGACCAACCATTGCAATCATTGCAGCATTGTCCCCACATAAATTGATTGGTGGAAAAACACTCTTGAAATTATTTTCATCACAAAGTTTGATAAGCATAGATCTGATTTTTTTATTAGCAGCAACACCTCCCGCAACTACAAATGTTTTATTTTTTAAGTTATTTTTTTCATATTCGGCGAAAGCATTTTTAGTTTTTTTATACATAATTTCTAAAATTGTTCTTTGAAAAGAAGCAGCGATATCAAACTTATCTTTTTCAGTTTTAATATTTTTACTTATTTTTAATACTGCAGTTTTTAACCCGGCAAAAGAAAGATTGCAGCCACCTTTATTAAATATTGGTTTAGGTAATAAATATTTATTTTGATCTCCTTTCTCAGCTAAAACTTCGATTTGAGGACCACCAGGAAATTCAACTCCTAATAATTTAGCAGTTTTATCAAATGCTTCTCCAAGCGCATCATCAATTGTAGTACCTAATCTTTTATAATTTCCAATCCCTTTGACAGATAAGTATTGTGAATGTCCGCCTGAGATTAACAGTAATAAATATGGGTAATCTAATTTTGAGTTTAATTTAGGACTTAAAGCATGACCTTCTAAGTGGTTTACAGAAATAAAAGGTATATTCATTGCAGAGGCAAATGATTTTCCAAAACTAAGACCTACTGACAAACAAACAATTAATCCAGGTCCAGCAGTTGAAGCTATAGCATCAATTTTATCTGCCTTAAAACCACTTTCATCAATTGCTTTTTGTACAATCCAATCTATTTTGTTTAGATGTGCTCTAGCTGCTAGTTCTGGCACCACTCCACCAAATTCTTTATGCACATCTATTTGGCTAGATACGATATTTGATAAAATTACCGGTATTCCTTGGTCGTTTTCAGTAATAATTGATGCTGCTGTTTCATCACAGCTGGTTTCTATTCCAAGAATTATTGGTTTTTTGCTCATTCAAATAGTTTCTATTAATAGTACAATCTCTTTACAAGTATGAAAAAAGAAAAAATAATAATTGGTTCTAGAGGCAGTAAATTAGCATTAAATTATGCTCAAAATATAAAAAATAAGATTTTAGAAAATTCAGACCTATCATTTGATCAAGTTTTAATTAAAAAGATAGTTACAAAAGGTGATCAAGTACAAGATAAAAGACTTTCAGACGTGGGTGGTAAAGGATTATTTTCCAAAAATATTGAAAAAGAACTTTTAGATGGCAGCATAGACATTGCGGTGCATGCATTGAAAGATATGCCGGCAAAAGAGACAAAAGGTCTGTTATCTAATTTTTTTTTAAAGCGTAATGATCCAAGAGAAATTTTGATAAGTAGGGAAAATAAAAACCTTCAAGATTTAAAATCAAAATCAATAATAGGAACCTCATCTTTTAGAAGAGAGTTTCAAATTAAAAAATTGAAAAAAAATGTTTCATGTAAATTAATAAGAGGCAATGTTGACTCTAGATTACGAAAACTTAAAGAGGGTTTCTATGATGCCATAATTCTTTCACTAGCGGGCATCAAGTCTTTAAATTTAGAAGAAGAAGTTACGCAAATTTTTTTGACAAATGAAATTATCCCAAGTGTTGGACAAGGAATAATTTGTGCACAGTGTAAAGAGAATGATCCAAACATAATTAAATTACTGAATAAGATAAATGATCCTGATACTTTTAAATGCGCAATAGCAGAAAGAAATGTATTAAAAATTTTAGAAGGTGACTGTGATACAGCGGTAGGAGCGCATGCAAAAATAAGTAATAATAGAATTATTCTTGAAGCTGAACTATTTTCATTAGATGGGTCACAAAGATTTTATGAAAAAAAAGATAAAGAGGTTAAAGAATTTGATAAAATAGGTTTAGAAATTGGTAAAAATTTAAAAGATAAGTCGAAAGGAAGTTACAAAAAATAAAATGCATGTACTTTTAACGAGACAACTAGAGGATTGTTCAGAATTAATAGTTCGATTTAAAGAACTTGGACATATGGTATCCCATTTACCTTTGTTAAATATTGAAAAAGTTCCATACGATCATAAACCAATTAAAAATTGTAAAAGTATTATTTTTACAAGTGCAAATTCAATTAAATATTTAAACTCAAATGAAATCAATAAAAATATAAAATGTTTTTGTGTTGGATTAGCAACTGAAAAAAAAGCAAGAAGTGTAGGATTTCAAAACATCATTACAGCTGAGGGAAATGTTAGGAATCTCAAGGAACTGATTTTACAAAATTATGATTCTTCTAATGGAAGTATAGTTTATGTGAGTGGTGAAATTATTTCATCAGATCTAGACAATCAATTAATTAATGAAGGCTATTCTGTAAAAAGATTGATTAATTATAAAACAAATCATAATAAAATTTTTGATATTAAGTTTATTGAAAAACTAAAAAGTAATATTCCTCATATTATTTATATATATTCGTATAATAGTGCACTTAGCTTTTTAAATTTTATTAAAAATGAAAGCCTAGAAAGCTTGTGGATGGATACTAACTTGATGTGTATGAGTGAAAAAACCTCATCAATATTGAACGAAATTAAATGGAAAAAAATATTTCTTTTTAATCCTGGAGAAGAAGAGTTTTTGTTATATAAAATTTGATTATGGAATTAATAAATAATTTTTCTGAAATATTTTTATCAGTATGGAATAAAGGCATCCTTGGAGTTGATATTTTTCAAATATTGATAGGGATAGGTATATTCTTAATATTCTTAATCTTTAGAGGAATAATAAGTAAATTAATAATTAAAAAATTAGAAATTATTTCAAAAAGAACTACAAATAAATTAGACGATACATTTGTTCAATCTCTTACAGGGCCTGCAAGATTTCTACCAATTGTCGTAGGTTTCTTTATTGCAAGTTATTATATGACTTTTTCAACAGAGGGCAGAGAGGTAGTAGATACAATTAATAGAACCTTAATAACTATTTTAATTTTTTGGGTAATCCATCAGATTATTGAACCTATCTCTTATATTTTAAGTGGGTTGGATAAACTTTTAACTAGAGAACTTATCGGATGGATAATTAAATCACTTAAAATTTTAATTTTTATTTTAGGTCTAGCAGCAGTACTTGAATTATGGGGAATTAAAATAGGTCCAATTATAGCTGGACTTGGTTTGTTTGGGGTTGCCGTTGCACTCGGTGCGCAAGATTTATTTAAAAATTTAATTTCAGGAATTTTAGTTTTAGTTGAGAAGAGATTCAAAATTGGTGATTGGATTTCAGTTGATGGCATTATAGAAGGTATAGTTGAGAAAATTGGTTTTAGGTCAACAACCATAAGGAAATTTGATAAATCGCTTGCTATAATTCCAAATTTTCAATTTGCTGAAAATGCAGTTGTGAATGTTAGCGAAACTTCTAATTGGTTGATTAGTTGGATTATAACACTTCAATATGACACCACTGTTGAACAATTAAAAAAAATTAGAGATGAAATAGAAAATCATATTAATACAAGTGAAGATTATAATACTTCAGTCGGAATCGCTGTTAGAGTTGATAAATTTTCAGATAGTTCGATAGATATGTATGTAAGATGTTTTACTAAATCTGACAGTTGGAACAATTGGCTAAATGTTAAAGAAAAATTAGCAATTGCAATTAAAGAAATTGTTGAAAAAAATGGTGCATCTTTTGCTTTTCCTAGTCAGTCTATTTATGTCGAAAAGAAATGATTGCAATTTTTTATTTAGTTTTACAAATTTTAAAACTTTATTCTTACGTAGTAATTGCAAATGTTATTGTCAGTTGGCTTATTGCTTTTAATGTTTTGAATACTCAAAATAGATTTGTTTATGCAATTTTAGATCTAAGTTATCGACTTACGGATCCTTTTCTAAACAAAATAAGACGTTTTCTTCCAAATTTAGGTTCATTAGATATTTCTCCTATTATTCTTCTTTTATTGATTTGGTTTATTGAAATGTGTATGAAGCTCTACATTGCACCAATAATTTTTTAAAAAATATTATGATTTTAATTGATGGAAAAAAAGCTGCTGCAGAACTAAGAGAAGATCTTAAGCAAGAAGTTGACGAATTGAAAACTAAGTATAATAAAGTACCAGGATTGACGGTAGTATTAATTGGGGATCTAACACCGAGCCAAATTTATGTGAGAAATAAAGAAAAATCAGCTAACGAAGTTGGTTTGAAATCAGACGTAATTAGATATCCTGATAATGTAGAAGAAAAAACAGTATTAGAAAAAATTAGTGAACTAAATAAAGATGAAACTGTTTCTGGAATTTTAGTTCAATTACCTCTACCAAAACATATAGATAAGCAGAAAGTAATTGAAGCAATTGATCCATCAAAAGATGTTGATGGATTTCACCCAATGAATGTTGGAAATCTTTCATCTGGCTATGAGAGCTCTGTTCCATGTACCCCTTTAGGTTGTTATTTGTTAATTAAAAAAATTGAACCAAATTTAAATGGAAAAAAAGCAGTTGTTGTTGGTAGATCTAATTTAAATGGAAAACCGATGACCCAGCTTCTTTTGAAAGAAAATTGTACAGTAACAATTACTCATTCCAAAACAAAAGATTTAAAAGCAGAGTGTTTAGAGGCAGATATAATTGTTGCTGCAGTTGGAATACCTGAACTTGTTAAAGGTGACTGGGTTAAAGAAGGAACAATTGTGATTGATGTTGGAATTAATAAAACAGATAAAGGGATTGTTGGGGATGTACACTTTAAAGAGGTTTCTAAAGTAGCAAAAGCCTTGACTCCTGTGCCAGGTGGAGTTGGACCTATGACGATAGCTTGTTTGTTAAAAAATACAATTGACTGTTTCAAAAGATCGCAAATTTAGTATTTAAATCAGTAAACAATCTCTGATAAATTAATTTATGAAAAAACCTAAGTATCCATATAGGATAGCTATTTTAATGGCCATATTAACAATACCACCGATTGGAGCAACGCAATTAGGTTGGTACTTATATGACCAACAAACAGGATTTGATTATGGCATGATTGTTGGTACATTTTCAGTTATATTAGCTGCATGGTTAATGTATGAAAAAAATTGGAGAGAAGATGACGAGGATTAATTAATGGAAAAAATAATTTTTTTTGGTTTAGTAATACCAATATTTGCATTCGTGCTTTATTTGGGTGGCAATGCTATTATGAAAGGTATGAGCGCCAAAAATGCTAACAAAGAGGATAAAAATGCTGAAAATAATGAAATTGAAAATTCTTCTGATATCAAAGAAAATTTAAGTGAGGAATTAGATAAGTTAAATAATCTTTTTAAAGATGGAGTTTTAACACAAGAAGAGTTTGAAAAGGCAAAAAAAAAATTATTAGATAATTAAAATTTTATTGTATTCTATTATGGTAAAGACTAATTTTCCATTAACCATAAACTATTACTAGCTAAAAAATATATTTTTCCATTTAATGGATGCACTTGAATATCTCTAATTCGACCTATTTTATCTTTAAAAATTATTTGCTCTTTAACATTGTTTAAATCTTGAAAATTTAATATTCTTAGTGATTGGTCTTTAAGTGATGTAATTAGTGCTTTTTCATTCCACTCTTTGAATTCTAAACCATTATAAATAGTAATCGCACTTGTAGCAATTGAAGGAACCCAATATTGAATTGCTTTTGTAAAGCCTGGTTTCCATTTCGGGCCTATTGGTATACCGGAGTAATTTTTTCCTCCCCATCCTAATATTTTCCATCCATAGTTTTCTCCTTTTTTAGCTTCACCAAACCAGTCACCTCCTTTTGCCCCATGATTACTCATATAAATTTTTCCATCAAACGGAGAGAGGGTTAAACCTTGAGGATTTCTAATTCCTATTTGATAAATTTCAGGTAACCAATCTGGTTTGTTAACAAACTTAGGGTTATCCTCAGGAATACTTCCATCTAGATGAACTCTTATTATACTACCTGGATGTTTAGTTGGATCTTGGGCAATCATTCCTTTTCCTCTTTCTCCAGCTGAAGCAAAAAGAAAATTATCCTTAACAACTAATCTTGAACCAAAATGATAACCAGAGTCAATAGGTGGATTTGCCTGAAATATATTCTTAAATATTAAATTTTTTTTATCAAATTTTGCTCTTGCAATGGAAGTACTTGTTTTCCAATTACCTCTATTTTCAGAATAGGAAATATAAACAAAATTATCTTTAAATAGAATATCCAATAATCCTCCTTGACCATAATCTAAAAAATTTAAATTATGGTGAATTTCAGAAACTCTAAAAGATTTTATATTGACAATTTTAATTTTCCCACTTTTTTCAGTTATAATTATTTCATCATTATTAATAAATGATGAGCCCCATGGTTCATCAAGTTTTGCTAATTTTTGAAAATTATAATTTTGAGAAAAAGTTTTTGATGTAAAAAAAAAGATAAATAGTATTAAAAATAAAACTTTTTTCACTTTAAGAAAGTTTAGATCTTCCACCATCTACTGCAATTATTTGTCCGGTGACCCAAGAACTATCGTCAGTAATAAGAAACTTTGCTAATGAAGCAGAATCTTTTCCCTCGCCCAATCTTTTAAGTGGATGAGCTTTTGCTATTCCATCAGCTAGAGCTTTATTTTTTAACATTGGCTCAGCAATTTTTGAATGTGTTAGACTAGGAGCTATGCAGTTAACCCTGATGTTTGGTGCAAACTCAGCTGCTAAAGAAACGGTTAATCCTTCAACAGCAGCTTTTGTAGAAGCAATTATAGCATGGTTAGTAAATCCTCTTTGAGCAGCGACTGTAGAAAATAAAACTACTGACCCTTTATTTTTTTTTAAACTTTCTTGGTATCCTTTTATAGTTTCAACTGCAGAATAAAGATTTAGTTTCATGCATTTATTAAAATCTTGTTCTGTAACCATTCTCAAAGGTTTTAAATCAATTGAACCTACGCAATAAGCAATCCCCTTAGTTTCTGGTACATCGTTTTTTACTTTATCAATAAATCCTTCTTCCAAAACATCAGCTACGGTGAATGTACATCCCAGTTTGTCAGAAATAGTTTTAAGCTCAGTTTCATTTCTCGCAACCAAATGAGCGTTATTTCCTGAACTTACTAGTTGTTCTGCTAAACTTGATCCGATTGAACCTGTCGCACCAATAACAATATATTTTTCTGACATAAAAAATTTTATTAGTTATATTTAATTATGAAGTTATTTTTTATACTTGGTAATCAATTATTTCCATTAAAATACCTCGACCGCTTCAAAAAAGACCACATATTCTTTATGACAGAAGACAATGGTTTATGTACATACGAAAAACATCATAAGCAGAAAATACTATTATTCTTATCTTCTATGCGGTCTTACGCAGATAAGCTCAAAAAGAATGAATTTAAATTAGATTACACAAAAATTGAAGATAAAGAATTTAAAGATGATTACCTTAAAAAATTAAAAAAGATTATTGATTTAAAAAAAATTAAAGAGATTTCTAGTTTTGAAATTGAAGATAAATTTTTTGAAAAAAAGATTACTCAATTCTTAAAAAAAGAAAAAATTAATTGGAATATTCTTCGAACTCCTATGTTTTTAAATTCAAGAGATGAATTTAAAAATTACTTAGGAAAATCAAAAAAACCTTTTATGGCAACATTTTACAAAGAAGTTCGAAAGAAATCAGGAATATTGATGGGTGCTGATGGAAATCCAATTGGAGGAAAGTGGAGCTTTGATGAAGATAATAGAAATAAATTACCAAAAGATATTTCAATACCAAAATTTCCTAAAATTAATGAAACCAATCATACAAAAAAATTAAAGCCAATCGTTGAAAATTTTTTTAAAGATCATCCAGGTAACACCGAGAACTTTTGGTTAGCAACAGAATTTGATGATGTAGTGAAGCTCCTAAATTTTTTTATAAAAAATAAATCAAATTTGTTTGGTGATTATGAAGATGCAGTAAATCAAAAAGACAATATTTTATTTCATAGTGCTTTAAGCCCCTATATCAATTTAGGATTAATAACTCCTGAATTTATTATTCAAAAAATTTTAGATTTTCATAAAAAAAATAAAATAAGAATGAATTCGTTGGAAGGTTATATCCGTCAGGTAATCGGTTGGAGAGAGTTTATGCGAGGAATTTATCAAAGTTATTCAGAGGAAATGGAGACAAAAAATTTTTTTAAACAAAATAGAAAAATGAAAAAATCTTGGTACGATGGAACGACAGGTTTGCCACCATTAGATTATGCAATCAAGAATGCATTAAATCATGGCTGGTCTCATCATATTGAAAGACTAATGATATTATCTAACATTATGAATCTTTGCGAGATTAAACCAAACGTAGTTTATAAATGGTTTATGGAAATGTTTGTAGATTCTTCTGACTGGGTAATGGTACCAAATGTTTATGGCATGGGATTATTCAGCGATGGTGGAATATTTGCAACCAAACCTTATATATGCGGATCTGCTTATTTTATGAAAATGATGGATTTTAAAAAAGGAGAGTGGTGCAATACAATGGATGGTCTTTATTGGAGATTTATAAACCGGAATAGAAAATTTTTTTTAACAAATCCTAGACTGTCAATGATGGTAAGAATTTTTGATAAAATGAAAATAGATAGAAAAAAATTAATTTTATCTGAGGCTGATAAATTTATTAAACAAAATACAATTTAATGAGAAAAGAAAATTTACTATCTAAAACTTGTCCAGTTTGCAAAAGGCCTTTTACTTGGAGAAAAAAATGGAGATTAAATTGGGATAGAGTAAAATATTGTTCAAAGAAGTGTTCTAAGCTAAGCTAAACTTAGTGAATATAATTGTATTACAACATATTAAAATAGAAGATCCAGGCTACATCAAAGATTTAATGTTAATTGATGGATTTAAATTAACCACTATAGAGCTAGATGAAGGTGAAAAAATTCCAAATGATCTCAGTAAATTTGATGGAATGTTTTGTATGGGTGGTCCAATGGATACGTTTATGGAAAAAGAATATCCATGGTTAATAGAAGAAAAAAAAAAGATTAAAGAATTTGTAATTGATTTAAAGAAACCTTATTTAGGTTTTTGTTTAGGCTGTCAGTTATTAGGTGAGGTTGTTGGTGGAAAGGTTATAAAATCAAGTCCTGCTGAGATTGGCATAATGGATATTAATTTTACTGAAGAAAAAAAATTAGATAGTTTATTTTCTAAATTTCCTGATAAAATTAAAAGCTTGCAGTGGCATTCTTATGAAGTTCAAGGAATTGAAAAAAATAAAGATATTACTTTGTTAGCTTCATCACCAGTTACTAAATACCAAATTTTTAAATATCAAAATCACGCTTATGGTATTCAATTTCACATCGAAATTAAAGATACAACAGTTAGCGAGTGGGGATGTGTTCCAGAATATAAAAAAGCTTTAGAAGATCAATTAGGTGATGGCGCATTAGAAAGATTTGATCAATCAGCCAAAAAAAATATAGAAGATATGAATAATTATTCAAAAATTTTATATAGTAATTTTAAAAAGCTCTTATGAGTAAAAAAAGAAATAAACAGAAAAAGAAAAATCCTATGGCAAAATTATTAAACTCACCAATGTTAAGAAATAAAATAGTTAAAAATAAGAAAAAAATTTATAATAGAAAAAAGTTAAATTTAGAAAATGAATAATAAGATATTTGAATGGGCAGGAGTTATTACTGCAATATTGTATTCATTATTTGTAGCTATGAATATTGGAATAGAATTTTTCGGTTTTTGCTTATTACTTATATCTGCAATCTTAATTGGAATTTGGGCTTATAGGGGTGGTCATAGAGGAATACTATTTTTACAATTTTTTTATGCAACTGCTGGAATTATTGGAATGTTTAGGTGGTTTTAATCATTTGGTTTAAATAAAAGTTGAAATTATTTTAGGAATATAATTTTTAAAATTAAAAAAACCTTTATTGCAATATTGCCAAGAACATTGATCAAGTTTTCTATATAAAAAATCTAATTTTATATTATTAGAATTTAAATAATCTAAGTTTTCCCCAATAGTTGGATATAATCCAATAGTCTGTCCATCTATATTTTTTATTTCACTCATATCGATAAGCTCACAATCTATAGAATTATTTTTTAATCTTTGCTCTTGATCACTAATAAGTAGGGATTTAAATTTCACTACTTTTTTGTTAAGCTTAATAGATCTATTTTCATTTTTGTTGGAAACTAAAAAAATTTTTTTAAATTTATTATTTTGAAAATCAGAGGTTTCAAAAGAGAGATTATTTTCAAAAATTAATAGATTTTTATCCTCAATATTTTGTGGATTATTAAAATTTTGTTTAATAATTGAGTAAATTTTTTCTGAAATTTTAGGAGGTGCATTTTCGTTTAATTTAATATTATTGAATCTATTATTTGTGAATTTTTTAATATTCCATTCGCTTGCTAAATAATGTTTTCCTTGAGTTTGGACACCTGCCACCCATCTCCATCCAAGAGTATTTGATGCAGCATCTCCGTCATAAAGATGTTTCATAAACAATTCTGCACCTAATTGCCAAGGCAACTCTAAGGTAAAAATCCAGATACTAGCAAACCACATTCTCGTGTGATTGTGTAAATAATTATTTTCTTTGAGCTCATCTATCCATGAATTAAAGCACTCTATGCTTGTTTTTCCATCTATTGCAGCAAGATAATTTTGATTATTTTTGAATTCGCTTTTTACTTTGTTTAATTCAACAAGGTAATCTGACCAAACATTTGGTCTTAATTCTAACCAACCCTTCCAATATGTTCTCCATAAAATTTCTTGAATAAATTTTTCATTTTTTGAAAAAGAAAATTTAGATAAAGATTTTTTAATTATCTCTTGTTCACTAATTATTCCATGAGTTATATGAGGAGATAAACAAGAAACATTTGACCTTTTTTTTGGTCCAAAATCAAAATTTCTCAATTTTGAATATTCAGAGAGATTTTTTTCAATAAACTCATTTAATTTTTCAATGGCTTTTGCCCTTGAACTTTCAAATTTCATAGTGATTTATGACCGTAATTTTTTTTTATGATATTTAATAAATCTTTCAACATTTGATTTATTGAAAGTTTTATTTTCCTCAAATGAGACTTTTTTCATAGAGTAAGCTGAACTATTTGTTTGTCTAGACTCGATTATTATATTTCCTTTATAAAGTTTAAGTTTCACTGATCCGTTAACTTTGTTTTTTTTGAGGTCTACAACTCTTTGAAGTTTAAACCTTTCCTTAGAATACCAATAACCATTATAAATAAGTTCAGCATATCTAGGCATAATCAGATCTTTTTTATGCATTGTTTCTTTATCTAAAGTTACAGACTCAATTGCTCTGTGTGCACTAATTAATAAAGTTCCACCTGGTGTTTCATATACACCCCTAGACTTAATTCCTATAAATCTATTTTCAACTAAATCGACTCTTCCTATTCCACTTTTTCCAGCAACATTATTAAGTTTTTCTAATAGTTTTGAAGGAGACATTTTTTTTCCATTGATTGCGATAGGATCTCCTTTTTTAAAATTAATTGTTACAAATGAGGGTTTGTTAGGAGCTTTTTCAGGAGAATTAGTTCTTTGAAAAATAAACTCAGGAGCTGAATTTTTTGGGTTCTCTAAAACTTTACCTTCTGTTGAAGTATGAAATAAATTATCATCTACCGAAAAAGGTGGAGCTCCTTTTTTATCTTTAGGAATTTTTATTTTATGTTTTTTTGCATAATTGATTAAATCAGTTCTAGATTTTAATTTCCAAATTCTCCAAGGAGCAATCACTTTTATTTTAGGTCCAAAATAATAATAACCTAATTCAAATCTTATTTGGTCATTTCCTTTGCCTGTAGCACCATGAGAAACAGCAAATGCTTTAAATTTTTTTGCAACTCTAATTTGATCTTTTGCAATTAGTGGTCGAGCAATTGAAGTTCCTAACAAATACACCCCCTCATAAATTGCATGTCCCCTTATCATTGGGTATACATAATTTTTTACAAATTCATCTTTTAAATCTCGTATGATAATATTTTTTACACCAAATTTTTTTGCATTATTTAATATTTGTTTTCTATTAATTTTCTGACCAATATCGGCAGTGTAACAAATAATTTCAGCATTGTAATTTTCCTGAAGCCATTTTAAAATTATGGATGTGTCTAAGCCTCCAGAATAAGCTAGAACAATTTTTTTCTTTGATTTCATTAATTAGCTGCAGGCTTTTTTTGCAGCATTATAAGCTTTAGTAAAACCTAATAGAGAATAATGGTCAATTGTTTGCGATCCTTTTTGATTGTATCCTGTAATCATAATTCTTGAACCTTTCTTCATAACTTTAACCATTTTCTTCTCAATTTTATTATCTGCTATCCAAGCAAAACCTTGCTGAACAATGTCAAATTTAATTTTATTTTTTCCTGATGTTGCGGTAACAGAATTGTTTTTATTAAATTCATACCCAGGACTAGCACTTATCTCATCCTTAATTTTTTCATCAGGCCTAAAGGTCACAAATAATCTTGCTTCTCTTTTATTTTTTTTAGGTGCCTGTAAAACAGGAGAAGACTGCGCAAAGCATACTGTACCAGTAGTTTCAACTAAAACCATAGTTTTCCAGTCTTTATATTTTCCAATTTCTTTCAACTCTTCAGCTTTTAATGTTGTTGAGCTAATTAAAATAACTAATAAAAAATAAACATAAAATTTTTTAATTATGGACATGGATTTGGGTAAATTTTTTGAATTTCATTAATTTCATTAATAACATCATCGGTTAAATTTATATTTACACTTTCTATATTAGTTTTCAACTGATCCATTGTTGTGGCGCCAATAATTACACTCGTCACAAAAGGCTGAATTTCTAAAAACTTTAAAGACATTTGAGCTAAATCTAACTTATTTTTTTTTGCTATTTTATAATAAGATTCGATTACTTTGTCGGTGTTAGGCTTGTTGTACCTAGTCCAAAAATCTTTATGTAGTTCAATTCTAGATCCTTTTGGCAGCTGATTATTCATATATTTTCCTGAGAGATATCCACAAGCTAAAGGAGAATAAGCTAACAAACCTGCTTGTTCTCTAACTGATATTTCTGCAAGACCAACTTCATAGGTTCTATTTAATAAGTTGTAAGGATTTTGTACAGAAAGCATTCTAGGAAGATTTTTATTTTTAGACAATTCTAAAAACTTTGATAATCCCCACGGAGTTTCATTTGAAAGACCTATATATTTAATTTTTCCCTGATCTATAAATTTTTTTAAATCAGCCAATATATCCTCAAATTGAGTCCATTCACTGCTGTCATCGTGCTCATATCCCAATTTTCCAAAAAAATTTGTTTTTCTTTCTGGCCAGTGTAATTGGTATAGGTCGATATAATCTGTCTTTAATCTTTTTAAACTACCCTCTAAAGCTTCAGTCATATTTTTTGTTCCAAATTGATTTCCACCATCTCTTACGTATTCTCTCATAGGCCCACAAACCTTTGAAGCTAAAATTACTTTGTCTCTCTTTTTTGATTTTTCAAACCAATTTCCGATGATTTTTTCGGTATCCCCAAAAGTTTCCTGTCTTGGAGGAATAGAATAAATCTCAGCAGTATCCCAAAAATTAACTCCTTGATCTAAAGCATAATCCATTTGTTCGAAACCTTCTTCTTGAGTGTTTTGTTCACCCCATGTCATTGTACCGAGACAAATTGTGCTTACATCAAGGTCAGTATTTCCTAATTTTTTGTAATTCATTACTGTTTTATAGTATTAATTTATTTTAATCTTTTAAGATATCTTGAATAATTAGTAAAAGATTATATATTCATCTCAATATGGAATTCGATAGAAAAGGAATACTTGGAAGAGCTAAAGCTGCTGCAAAAGAAACTACAGTAGTAATGGACGAGGGCTTAAGAGCCTACATGCTTAAAGTATATAACTACATGGCAACAGGAATATTGTTAACTGGTATAATTGCACTTGTAACGTTTAAAATGTCAGTGGTCACAAATGATGCTGGATCAATTGTAGGACTTACTCAAGTTGGTAATGCAATTTATATGTCTGGATTAAAATGGTTAGTTATGTTGGCACCTTTAGGAATTGTTTTTTATATGAGTTTTGGAATTAATAAAATGAGTGCATCAAAAGCTCAAACAACTTTTTGGGTTTTTGCTGGATTAATGGGTTTATCACTATCTTCAATTTTATTAGTTTACACTGGAATGAGTGTTACTAGAGTTTTCTTTATCTGTTCAGCAACTTTTGGTGCGATGAGCATTTATGGTTACACTACCAAAAGAGATTTAACTAAACTAGGCTCATTCTTAATGATGGGATTAATTGGAATTATAATTGCATCTATCGTCAATATTTTTATGAAATCGTCAATGATGTACTTTGTTATCTCAATTTTAGGTGTTTTAATTTTTGTGGGTTTAACAGCTTATGATACTCAAAAAATTAAAAACATGTATGCTATTAGTGACTCTGGTGAAGTCATGGGTAAAAAAGCAGTAATGGGTGCTCTTACACTTTATTTAGATTTCATTAACCTATTTATTATGCTTTTAAGATTATTTGGTCAAAGAAGATAATTTAGAATTTATAATTTCTTCCAATTAGTATTTTTTAATAAATTTCTTAAATCAAAAGAGTTTTTTAAAATTTTACCATTTGTATCGGTAATTAAGTATTTTAAATTTTTATTTTTTGGCCTAAAGTTTTTGCAAATTTTATAAAGAGCACTTTCTGCACTATTCTTAAATACACTAAAGCTGACTTGTTTACTCGAAATACTTAGTCCGTAATCTTTCCAGGAGCCCTCAGATACCATTTTTGCATATAAATCTAAGATAATTTGTAACTCATTTTTTTCAAAAAAATATTTTTCCTCAATTTTTTTTTGAGAATTGTTTACTACTAATCTTAAGTTATTATTCATTTATTTTATATCTATTAATTAAACCAATTTGAAATCCAGTAAAAATAATTGTTATTGGTAACATTCCCCAAACTTTAAAGTTTACCCAAAACTCTTCTGACTGTGTTCTCCACACAAATTCATTTAATATCGCTAGACCAAAGAAAAAATACATCCACCTTTTATTAAGAATTTCCCATCCAATATCACTAAGAAGTATTGTTTTACCCATAATCTTTTTAAGAATTGGTTCCTTTGTAAAGTATTTTCCAAAAAATAATGCTAAAGCAAATAAAATATTAATTATAGTAGGCTTTACATAAATAAAAATTGGATCATTAAAATAAATAGTCAGCCCCCCAAATAAAGTAATTAAAATTCCACTTACTAGTGGCATTGGAGGTATTTTTTTTTCAAATATCCACATTATAATTAATGCAACTATTGTCGCAATTATTAGCGGTGGGATTGCAATAGATAAATTTTTATCATTACTGTAATAATAGAAAAAAAATATCGCTAAAGGTCCAAAATCTGTAATAAATTTTAAAAAAGATTTGTTCACTAAAGAGATATTAACATAATTAAGTGTGTCATAAAAACTTTATATTTTTTCTTATTGATTTTTAATTCTAAATCTCCATATTAAACATAATGGCAATACAAAAAGCTAAATTTTCTATTGGAGATATTGTAAAACACAAGCACTTTGAATTTAGGGGTGTGATTTATGACGTTGATTTTGAATTTAATAATTCAGAAGAGTGGTATCAATCAATTCCAAAAAATGTTCGACCTAGGAAAGACCAACCATTTTACCATTTACTTGCAGAAAATGATGAAATTACATATGAGGCATATGTATCTGAGCAAAATCTTCTAATTGATGATTCAGATGAACCAATTAAGCATCCTCTTATTGAAGAGATTTTTTCTGGAAAAAAGGGCTCTAGTTATTTTAAGCCTTCTAATTAGAATAATCATCATTTTAACACATTTAGCTCAAATCTTAGACAAAGAGATCAAGTAATTTAACGTCAATATCTGATCAAGGGTGTGAAATTTTATCCTTGTTATTATCTCCCTCTGCATTCTTGATCAGATACATCTTTCATACTAAAAGTTTTATAAAATAATTTATGTTTAAATTTTTTGAACCAAATAAGATATTTTTAATTACATCAAAAGCACCAAAGTATGTAATGTTATTATTTATTTTAGTTCTTTCAATAGGCTTGTTAGAAGCTTTAGTTTTATCACCTGAGGATTATAAACAAAGCCATAGTGTTAGGATTATGTATGTTCACGTTCCTGCCGCATGGATTGCTTTAGGAATTTTTTCTTCAATTACATTTTTATCTCTAAGTGGCTTTATTTTTAAAAACAAAAATTTTTTTTTGATTGCAAAAAGTCTTGCACCATCGGGATTAGTTTTTAATATTGTTGCACTTGTGACAGGTTCTATTTGGGGGAAACCTACTTGGGGAACATGGTGGGCTTGGGATGCTCGTATTACATCTATGTTAATCTTAGCTATGTTTTATTTTTTATATATAATTGCTTGGAGAATTTACGAGGAAAAAGAACAAGTCTTCAAGATAACAACTCTGATAACTATTTTTGGAATTATAAATATTCCAATTATTAAATATTCTGTTGATTGGTGGAATACACTTCATCAACCAGCTTCGATAAATATTTTGTCAAAGTCTTCAATTCATTCTTCAATGCTCCTTCCTCTAATGATCATGACTGCGGCATTTGCACTGTTTTCATTGTTAATTTTTTTGATGAAATATAATACTGAATTGATAAAGTTAAAAAATAAGGGTTTAGATAGATTATGATATATGAATTATTAAATATGAACGGATATGGTCTTTATGTTTGGTCTGCGTTTTCTTTTACCTTATTAAGTTTTACAATTTTGTATTTGGTAATAAAAGCTCAGTACATTAGAGAAAAAAATAAATTTTTAACTAAGTATGGTACCCTTAATGCTCAAAAAGCTAAAATTGCAAGAACTCAAATTATTAATCAAGAGATTTTATCTAACAGCCAAAGTATCTAATTTTTGAACCATGTATGGTCCAAAAGTTAAGTTAAGATTTTTTTTCATCTTACTGATTTTATCTATTCTGACATTAACAGTATTTTTAGTTTTAAAATCTTTAGAGGAAAATGTAGTTTATTTTAAATCTCCATCTGACGTTAAGTTAATGACAGAATTAAAAAATAAAAAAATTAGAATTGGAGGAATGGTAAAAAAAAACTCTATAGCAATGTCAACAAATGAGGTTAATTTTATAATTACTGACTTTAAAAATGAAATTAATGTTATTTATTCTGGTGTTGTTCCAAATTTGTTTTCTGAAGGAAAGGGAGTTGTGGCGGAGGGATTTTTAAAAGATAGAAATTTCTTTCAAGCTTCAAAAATACTTGCAAAGCATGATGAGAATTATATGCCTCCAGAGGTTAAAGCAGCTTTAAAGTAAAAATAATGATTTATAGCTCTATCGGATATTATGCTTTAATAATTGGATTAGCAATTTCATTACCAATATTTTTTTTTTCAATTATTAATTTAAGAAATAATGAAATATTAGATATAAAGATAATAAGCTTTTCTTTCATTCAATTATTATTAGTTGTCATCAGTTTTTTGGGATTAATAGTCTCTTTTGTTTTATCTGATTTTAGTAATGAAACTGTTTTTAATAATTCTCATACGACTAAACCACTATTTTATAAAATTTCTGGTACATGGGGAAACCACGAGGGTAGTTTATTGTTATGGTTATTAGTACTTACTTTGTTTATTTTTGTTTTCTTAATTACATCTAAAAATTTATTAAAAAATTACAGAATTTTAACAGTTCTTTTTCAACAAATTATAATAATAGGTTTTTTCTTTTTTTTATTAGATTCTTCAAATCCTTTTAATCAAATGTTCCCAATACCAAATGAAGGCTTAGGTCTCAATCCTATTTTACAAGATCCTGCTTTAGCAATACATCCTCCAATTTTGTATCTTGGTTACGTTGGTTCTTCAGTTATTTTTTCTAGTGTACTTGCAGCTACCAGCTTAAATTTTATTTCAAAAACTTGGGCCGCACACATTAAAAAATGGGTATTAATTTCTTGGATTTTTCTTACTTTAGGTATCTTATTAGGATCAATCTGGGCATATTACGAACTGGGATGGGGTGGTTTTTGGTTTTGGGACCCAGTAGAAAATGTGTCTTTAATGCCATGGTTAGCTTTAACGACACTACTACATTGTATTTTAGTTTTAGAAAAAAGATCTACACTTAAATCTTGGGTAATAATTTTATCTATAACTACCTTTACGTTAAGTATGTCTGGAACTTTTTTAGTTAGATCAGGAATTTTAAATTCAGTTCATACATTTGCTAGTGATCCTGAGAGAGGTTTGTTTATTTTGTCTTTTTTATTTATATTAATTTTTATTTCATTATTTGTTTTTTTTGCTTTTCATAAATCAGATAAAAAAGAAATAATTTTATTTTCATTGTTTAGTAAAGAGACATCAATATTAGTTAATAATTGGCTAATGATGTATTTCTTATCTGTTGTTTTAATTGGAACTACCTATCCAATATTTCTAGATGTTATTTCATCTGAACAAATATCAGTAGGTCCTCCTTTTTATCATAAGTTGATAATTCCTTTTTTAATTCCATTTTTAATATTTATGGCAATGGGCTCACAACTAAGATGGATTAAATCCGAGTTGAATAAAAAAATATACCTTATATTTTTTTTGATTATATCTTTTCTAATATCTTATTTAATCCTAAAAAATTTTGGAAATAATCATTTGATAAATACTGTTTTAATTGGAAGTGCTTTTTATTTATTCTTAATAACTATTAGAGATTTTTTAAAAGAAAAAAAACAAAACCTTTCTCAAAATTTATCTCATTTTGGTTTTAGCATGTTAATACTAAGTATTTTATTTAATAATATTTTTTCAAGTGAAGTTATTACTAATTTAAAAGTTGGGGAAACTTTTAAGAACGAAAAATTTAAAATTGAATTTAATGATCTTAAAAAATTCAAAGAAGAAAATTATGTATCTTTTAAAGGTTATTTTTTAATCGAAGGGAATAGATCTAGAGAAAAATTAGAACCTGAATTAAGAGTTTATAACCAGCCAAATATTATTACTAGTGAGGCTGATATTAAAACTACATTATTATCTGATAAGTTTATTACAATTAACACAGTACAAAATGAAGAATATTTTAATGTAAGATATCAAATAAAACCATTTATGTTATGGATTTGGATTTCGGTTTTATTAATTTCTCTTGGTGGATGTGTTAGTTTATTTAGAAAAAAAAGTTTATGAAAAAAAAGATAATATCTTTTTTAATAGTTTCATCGTTGATATTTATATTTATAATTTTTTATAAAGGTCTAAATCGATCAAATTTTTATAAACCTAAAAGTGAAATTAAAAATATCCCACAATTTTTAGCTATATCTTTTTATTCAAAAAAAAAAATAGATTCAAAGAACATTTTTAATACAGAAAAATATTATCTCCTAAATATTTGGGCCTCGTGGTGTGTACCATGTAGAGACGAACACCCTATACTATTTGATTTAGCTAAAAATGAAAAGTTGGAAATTATAGGCTTGAACTATAAAGACAAGGAAAGCAATGCTCAAAATTTTCTTGATGAATTGGGAGACCCTTATGAACAAATTTTACTCGATAAGGATGGAACAAATGCTATTGAATGGGGAGCTATTGGTGTACCTGAAACTTTTTTGATTTATAAAAATAAAGTAATTAAAAAATTCATTGGACCACTTAATCAAAAATCTATTAAAGAAATTGCACAAATTATAAAATGAAAATATTAAAATTAATTCTTTTATTCTTAATTTTTACTCATTTGACCGCTGTAAGTGCAAATGAGGATAAATTACAAAATAAAATAACAAAAAATTTAAGATGTTTGGTTTGCCAGGGTCAGTCAGTTTATGATTCTGACTCAGATTTTGCTGTAAGTCTTAAATTAGTAGTTCAAAATAAAATTAAACAAGGATTATCTGAGGAGGATATTTATAATTTTTTGACAGATAAATATGGTGAGTGGATTCTTTATGATCCAAAATTTAATAAAAATACATATTTATTGTGGTTTTTACCTCTATTGATCTTACTATTAGGTGGTGCGATAATAAAAAAAAAACTAATAAAAATTAAAAGATAATCTGTTAAATAAAAGTGATGTTTTTAAAAAGACTAAGTGTATTTCTGATAATTATTTTTTTTGTAATAAAGATAAGTGTTGCAGAGGAAATTGATAATAATGAACATCAACTAAATTTTTACACAGGAAATTTTGATTTTAGTGATGACAAACAAAAAGCTATTTTAGTTGGTTTTCAACATCAAAATGAGAATTTAGTTAGAGACTCAATTATGGGTAACGTATCGCCGATTACTGGTGGTTTTGTTACTGATAATTCTGCTGCATACATTTATACAGGAATAGAATGGAATGTAGATATGGGTGGAGGCTTGACCTTCACGCCTAGTTTTGCACCAGGATTGTATCATAAGGGAGATGGAAAAGATCTTGGTCATGTATTAGAATTTAAATCTGAAGTTCAATTATCCTTCGCAGCATCAGATAATACAAATATTGGTCTTTCATATAATCATGTATCAAATGCGAGTTTAGGAGATAAAAATCCTGGGGCAAATAGTTATATGTTCAATTTTATTAAAAACTTTTAATATTCAGAATGAATTTAAAAGATTGTCATAACTTTGCCGATTTTAGAAAATTAGCTAAGAGAAAACTGCCATCACCTATATTTCATTATATAGACGGTGCAGCTGATGATGAAATAACTTACCAGAGAAATACAAGTTCATTTGATGATGTTGATTTAGTCCCAAATGTTTTAAGAGGTGTAGAAAATGTGGATTTGTCTACTACGATTTTTGGAAAAAAGTTAGACCTACCTTTTTATCTTGCTCCCACCGCACTTCAAAGACTTTTTCACTACGATGGTGAACGAGCAGTTGGAAAAGCAGCAAAAAAATTTAATACTATGTTTGGCGTTTCAGCTTTAGCAACGGTTAGTGTAGAAGAGATATCATCCATGATTGATACACCAAAAATGTTTCAGTTTTATTTTCATAAAGATAGAGGCTTGAATGATTCTTGCTTAGAAAGAGCAAAAGCAGCTAAATTTGATGTAATGGCGTTAACAGTTGATACAATAACTGGAGGAAATCGTGAAAGAGATTTAAGGACAGGGTTTACATCACCTCCAAAGTTAACATTATCAAGTTTATTTAGTTTTGCTACCAAGCCAATGTGGGGAATAAATTATTTAACAAAAGGTAAGTTTGAATTACCACATCTTCAAGATTTTGTAAAAGAAGGTACAAGCACTAATTCCTCGATAGGAAACTATTTTTCTACAATGTTGGACCAATCCATGAATTGGAAAGATGCTGAACAACTTTGTTCTAAGTGGGGTGGTCATTTTGCTCTTAAAGGAGTGATGAGTGTTGATGACGCTAAAAGGGCTGTTGATATTGGGTGTACAGGTATAATGGTTTCAAATCATGGTGGAAGACAACTTGATGGATCTAGATCTCCATTTGACCAACTTGCAGAAATTGTTGATGCAGTTGGTGATAAGATAGATGTAATTTGCGAAGGTGGAATTCATAGAGGCACACACATGCTAAAAGCTTTATCATTGGGAGCTAAAGCTTGTTCAGGTGGAAGATTATATCTTTATGCTTTAGCAGCAGGCGGGCAAGCAGGTGTTGAAAGAGCTATTGAAAAATATAAGTCTGAATTAGTAAGAGATATGAAATTAATGGGATGTACAAAAATTAGTGATCTAAATCGAAACAACTTAAGATTTAGAAGATAGTGAGTTTAAAAAATTGTTATAACTTTGATGATTTTAGGAAATTAGCACAAAAAAAATTACCTTCACCAATTTTTCATTACATAGATGGGGGTGCTGATGATGAGTCTACTCTAAGAAGAAATACTGATTCATTTAACGATTGCGACTTAGTTCCTAATATTTTAGCAAGCGTTGGCAAGCCAGATCTATCAACAACTTTGTTTGGTAGAAAAATTGATATGCCTATTTTTCTATCTCCTGCTGCAATGCAAAGACTGTATCATCCAGATGGAGATAAAGCCTCTGCTAGGGCTGCTGAAAAATTTAATACTTTTTATAGTATGTCTTCGATGGGAAATAATACTATTGAAGA
This sequence comes from uncultured Pelagibacteraceae bacterium, assembly GCA_902520685.1. GTDB lineage: Bacteria > Pseudomonadota > Alphaproteobacteria > Pelagibacterales > Pelagibacteraceae > Pelagibacter. The sequence continues at coordinate 47,614 of CABYPE010000001.1, forward strand.
GGTATCTAATATTTCAAGTGGGCCAAAGTTATTTCAACTTTATGTTCATAAAGATCGATCAATATCAGATGATTTAATAGATAGATCTAGAAGATCTGGTTTTGATGCGATGTGCTTAACAGTAGATACTTTAGTTGCTGGTAATAGAGAAAAAGATCATAGAACAGGATTTACTACGCCTCCAAAACTTACAATTCAAAGCCTAATGAGTTTTGCAATGCGTCCTAGTTGGGTTATTAATTATTTAACAGGCAAAAGATTTGAATTATCAAATGTAAAAAAAAAAACTGATAAAGGAACAAATATTGCTAAGTCAGTTATTGAATATATTAATGAACAGTATGATCCAGCTATGGGATGGAAAGATGCAGAGTATTGTGCAAAAAAATGGAATGGACCATTTGCATTAAAAGGCGTTATGTCAGTAGATGATGCGAAGAGAGCTATTGATATTGGATGTACTGCAATAATGATTTCTAATCATGGTGGACGTCAATTAGATGGATCTAGATCGCCTTTTGATCAAGTTAAAGCAATTTCTGATGCAGTAGGTGATAAATTAGAAATAATTTTAGACGGAGGTGTAAGAAGAGGAACACATGTATTAAAAGCGATTGCAGCAGGCGCTAAAGCATGTAGCTTTGGAAAAATGTTCTTGTTCTCTTTGGCTGCAGGAGGTCAACAAGGTGTTGAACATTTGTTACAAAATATGCACGATGAAATAAATCGAAATATGGTTTTAATGGGGTGTAAAAATTTGAGAGAACTAAATAATTCAAAATTAATTTATAGAAAATAAATTTTGATTATTTATAAAAACTAGATATAAAAAAAATAAATTAATCACTTAAAAAAAAATAATAAGGTAAAGTATGAAACTAGCAAAAAATTTGGAAAACTTAGGAACAGAAACAGCATTTTCTGTTTTAGCTGAAGCTAAAGCACTGGAAGCCAAAGGGAACCCGATGATACACTTAGGTTTGGGTCAACCAGATTTCAAAACACCAAAACATGTTGTCGAAGCTGCAAAAAAAGCCTTAGATGATGGTCATCATGGATATGTAATGTCTAATGGTATTCCTGAATGTAGGCAGGCTGTAACAAGATGGATTAAAAAACGTTACAACACAGATGTAGATTTTGAAAGAATTTTAATTATGCCTGGTGGAAAACCAACAATGAGTTATGCAATTCAATGTTTTGGTGAACCAGGAGCAGAAATAATCCACCCTACACCAGCTTTTCCAATTTATGAGTCGATGATAAATTATACTGGATCAACCTCTGTTCCTTACGATTTAACAGAAGATAAAGATTTAAAATTTAATCCTGAAAAAATTTTATCTCTAATAACAGACAAAACTAGACTATTAATTTTAATCAATCCAAATAATCCAACTGGAAGTTTTGTGGAAAAATCTGACATAGATGTACTAGCTGAAGGACTAAAAAAACATCCTCATGTTACCATTCTTAGTGATGAGATTTATAGTAGACAAATTTTTGATAACAAGGAAATGCCAACATTTTTTAATTATCCAGAATTAAGAGAAAGATTAATAGTATTAGAAGGATGGAGCAAAGCTTATTCAATGACAGGATGGAGATTGGGTTGGAGTTTTTGGCCTAAAGAATTAGTTCCACATGTAAACAAACTTTTAATCAATAGTGTTTCATGTGTTAATGCAGCTGCACAATTTGCAGGCATAGCAGCTTTAGATGGACCAGATGATTCAATTGATCAAATGATGGTAAAATTTACACAGCGAAGAAATCTAATTCATAAAGGATTAAATGATCTTCCAGGAGTTGAATGTAGTTTACCAGGAGGAGCTTTTTATGCTTTCCCTAAAGTGATCGGTACAGGAATGAATGGAGCAGAATTTGCAAAAAAAGCTATGCATGAGGCTGGAGTAGCTATTGTTCCAGGGACTGCTTTTGGAAAAACTTGTCAAGACTACGTTAGGTTCAGTTTTGCTGCTTCTCAGGATAATATTTCTCAAGCATTAGAAAATATTAAGAAAATGTTAACTAAATAAGCTGTATTTTTATATGAATTTTTATTAATATTCTTTTAATGAATGATCAAGTCCAAACAGAGTTAAAAAAAATTTTTAATGGAAGATTTTCAACTTCAGAATCGACCAGAGCTAATTATGCAAGGGGAGAGGATACATACGATCCAGTCTTATCGAAGGCAGTAGTTTTTCCAGAGACAAACGAAGAAGTTTCAAAAATATTAAGATTATGCAATAAACATAAGGTTCCAGTCGTTCCGTTTGGAACAGGAACATCTTTAGAAGGAAATGTTGTTGGAAATGAAAAAGGAATTACAATTTGTTTAGAAAAAATGAACAAAGTTTTAAGTGTCAATGTCGAAGATTTTGACTGTAGAGTTCAGGCATGTGTAACTAAGGAGCAATTAAATGAATATTTAAGAGAAGATGGTGTTTTCTTTCCAATTGATCCTGGCGCAAATGCTGCAATTGGAGGTATGGCTTCAACATCAGCCTCTGGGACAATGGCTGTTAAATATGGAACCATGAAAACTGTTATCTCTGGTTTGACGGTAGTTTTACCGAATGGTGACATCATCAATACAGGTAGTAGAACTAAAAAAACTTCAGCAGGTTATAATTTAACAAATCTATTTATTGGCTCTGAAGGTACTTTAGGTATTATTACTGAAGTTCAGTTAAGATTATCTCCTATACCAGAAAGTATAATGGCTGCAGTATGTCATTTTCCAACATTAGAAAACGCTGTTCAGACTGCTCAACAAGTTATTCAGTATGGCATTCCAATTGCTAGAATTGAAATGCTCAATAAAGATCAAATGGGCATAAGTATAAATTATTCTAAACTAAAAGATATTCAGGCAGTACCAACATTATTTTTTGAATTTCATGGATCTGAGTCATCCAATAATGAGAATATTAAAATTGTTGAAGAAATTTCAAAAGACAATAACGGAAGTTCTTTTAAGTGGGCAAAAGACTTAGAGGATAGAAACAAACTTTGGAAAGCAAGATGGGATGTTTATTATTCAGTTAAAGCTTTGATAAATAACGGCAGGGTTTATTCAACTGATGTATGCTTACCTATTTCAAATATAACGGAGTGTGTTAATTTTGCTGAAGAACAGGCAAAAAAATTTGGATTAAGAGCTCCAATGGTAGGTCACTTAGGGGATGGGAATTTTCATGTACTTTTACCTTTTGATCCAGCAGATAAAGAAATGTACAAGAAGATTAGAGAATTTAATGACTTGTTAATTAGAAAAGCATTAAAATTAAATGGAACTATAACAGGAGAACACGGAGTAGGTCTTCATAAAAAAGAATATTTATTAGAAGAGCATGGCGATAATATCCCGGTCATGAAAATGATTAAAAGAAGTATTGACCAAAATAATATAATGAATCCAGGTAAGATATTCGATCTTAATTGATAATCTAAAAAATATTTATGAAAAAAATTCTGATTACAAGAAGATTAATCAAAGATAGTGAAGATAAAGCTATAAAAATTTTTGATGCAAAACTAAACTCAAATGATGAACTTTATTCTCAATCTAAAGTAATAGAGATGAGCCAAGGCTGTGATGCAGTACTTACTTCGTTGACTGACAAAATGGATAAAGAAACAATAGATAAGTTACCAGATAGTGTAAAAATTATTTCAAATTTTGCTGTTGGTTTTGGAAATATTGATCTTGATGCAGCTAAAAAAAGAGGAATTGCTGTTACAAATACACCTGAAGTTTTATCAGATGCAACGGCAGAAATTGGAATTTTATTAATACTAGGTGCATGTAGAAGAGCATCAGAAGGAATAGAGTCTGCAAGAGAAGGTGGATGGAAATGGTCAGCAGATTATTTAATAGGAAAACAATTAACAGGGACAAGACTTGGTATTTTAGGTATGGGACGAATAGGACAAAAGATTGCGAAGATTGCTAAATCTTTAGGAATGGTAATTCATTATCATAATCGGTCAAAATTAGCTGAACAAAAAGCAGATGGTGCAATCTATCACGATAATATAAAAAGTCTTTTTTCTGTATCTGATGTTCTATCCATTTGTTGTCCAGCAACAAGAGAAACAGAAAATATGATTAACAAAGAAACTGTTGAATATTTTCCTAAAGGAGCAGTTATAACTAATGTAGCAAGAGGTGATATTGTTGATGATGAAGCTTTAATTGATGCTTTAAACAGACGAAAAATCTATGCTGTTGGTTTAGATGTTTACAAAAATGAACCTAATTTAAACAAAGGTTATCAAAAAATAAAATCAGCATTTATTTTACCTCACCTAGGAAGCGCCACAAAAGATACGAGAATTGCAATGGCAAATCTTGCAATAGATAATATTGATGAGTTTTTCAATACTGGTAATTGTAAAAATAAAGTAAATTAAATTTCTACTTCTAATTCTGTAACTACTCCATTAGCATTTATTTCCCACCCATTTGGGTTTATGTCAAAAGGACATGAGGAAACTATACATATAGTATCAATTATTGCTTCTAAGATTACATAAGAATTAGGTTTAACAATATTTTTAGGTGCAAATAAGCTTCCATTTTTTTGGACATTTGTATTAGTAAAAAAATTTATTGGCTGAGGAATTACATTAATTTCGTACCCTCTTCGGCGCATAACATTCATGAGATTATCTGAGCAGCTTGGGTGTGGTCCTTTATATCCAAAAAATTCATATCTGAATTGATCACATGCAGGTAAAAGCATGTCATGAATACCATCTCCTCCATCCTCAATCATTTTTAGCATTGGTCTTCGAAATCGTGACAAAAAGATATCACCAGGTCGAGGTTTAACAGAGGTAGAAGTTATCCAAGTATGTGGTGGAGACAGCCACTCATCTATACTGTGAGCATTATATGCAAAAAAATCTGCAGCCTGATAACCTTTTGGAGTACTTATTCGGATACGGTCTCCGGAAGCAATATCAAAAGCTTGAGCATCTTTAGCTTGTATTGTGATTTTTTTATTTAAACGCAAGTTCTTAAGGTTTTTTTTGTGAATGTTTTATTAATGGTAGATAATGATGAGGGTGTCTCATGGACATCATGAATTTGTCTCTTACTACATTAGTTGGGTAGTTAGTATCTAAGTTAGATGTATTAACTTTTAAAAATGTTATATCTTCCTCTTTGTGAATAAGACTTTCTTCTCTAGGAAATTTGAAAGGATCTGGTCCAAAAATCCCACTTTTTCCAAGATAATTGTTTTTTTGATCAGAAATATTTGAGTAAACAAAATATAAGTTGTTTTCTCCTCCCCTAATTCTAAAATGATTCCAATGATTAGGATCAGCTCCAGTAGGAATTGGATAATTTTGTCTTACAGCTGTCCCTTTATGACCGTGAGTAAAAATTCCTTTTTGAGCTGATGGACACAAAATTATGTCACATCCATATAATCCTAAACATCTTGCTGACTCAGGAAAAATTGCATCGTACCCTATTATTAAACCTATTCTTCCTATTTTTGTGTCAAAATATTTCCACTCATTTCCCTCTGTAGCCCAAGATCTATCAGCCTTGTTTAAATGAACTTTTCTATAAACACCTAGTATACCTTCTGGACCGACAAGAACTGAAGAATTATAAAATTCTTTTTTATTTTTTTCTGCAAAACCACAGCAAATGTATATGTCATTTTTATTTGCATATTCTGCAAGTTCTAATATTTCAGCGCTATCACTACTCAACGCTGATTTATTTTTATTTAGGTGTCCCGTTAATGATAATTCCGGAAAAACTACCAACTCACTTAAATTTTTCTTTGCATTATCCAAATGACTAAATATTTTATTTAAATTTTTTTTAACATCATTTGTTGAGCTCATTTGAACTACAGATATTAAAGATTCTTTCCCTCTTGGTAACGGATCTAGGCCATAAAGACCAAAAAAATCTAAAGGATTCCAAAGATAAGGATCAGTAGGTAGATTTAAATACATTTCAGGTCTTCTATCGTTAAATATTTTTTCATCTAAAACTTCTTTTTTTCTTGGCCAAGATAGATCAATTTTTGCGTAAGCTATTCCATCACCCTTGTCGATTACTGATGCTATAGATCCATCTGGATTAATAATACAGCTACCACCACTAAACTGGACAGTCCTTTCTAAACCCCATCTATTTGATTCTATTAAATAACAACTATTTTCAAACGCTCTGCTTATCCAATACGGAGCCGGAGTTCTTTCTGAAAGCCAATTACTAATATGAATAATGATATCTGCATCTTTCAAGGCAACCAATCTTGCAGTTTCAATAAAATGAATATCCATGCATATTAAAATTCCAATTTTTCCTATATCAGTGTCAAAAACAAGATGTTCTTGACCTGGTGCTGACCATTTGGGTTCAGCTATATACCCGTGACTTTTTCTATGTTTTCCAATTATTCCACTGGGTCCGATTAAAACTGCTGAATTGTAATATAATTGAGTTTCCTCATCTATTTCGGGCATTCCAATTACAATATAACAATTAAATTTTTTAGTTATTGATTGAAATTTTTTTGTTGTAGGTCCTGGGATTGTTTCCACCAAAGAACTTATTTCTTCTCTATTTAAAAAACAATAACCAGTCGTACCCATTTCAGGGGTTACAATTAACTTTGCACCTTTGTTAGCTGCTTCTTCGCATAAATGCAATAAAGAATCTATGTTATGATCTTTTTTGAATTGTGAAGGTTCATATTGAACAGTGGCAACTTCGTATTTTTGCAAAGATTTTTTCATAATAGATAATAATAATTATATATAAAATTATAATTAAAAAACTAATTATACTGGAAATTTTCCAGCAATTGTTTCACTTGATCAATTACGGTTTTATGACTTATGTTTTTATATTTATATTTGGTAATTAAAATATTTATTTATCTGAAATTTTTTTAGATTGTAAATATTTTTTAACTTAGAGGGGTAAATATATGAAAAAAATAGTAATTTTTCTAATATCTAGCTTTTTAATTTTGTTTAGTAATGCTAAAGCGGCTGACACAATTAAGCTTGGTATATTAGAAGACGAAACAGGAAATTTTGCTATCGCGGTGGTTCCTAAAATTCATGCTTATGAATTAGCAGTCAAAGAGATCAATGCTGCTGGTGGTGTTTTAGGTAAAAAACTTGAAATAGTAAGATATGATACTCAATCAGATAACAGACGTTTCCAAGAGTTTGCTAGAAGACTGATTAAAAAAGATAAAGTAGATGTTGTGTTCGGAGCATTTTCTAGTGCATCTAGAGAATCTATTAGAGGCATAATGGAAAAAAATAAGATGCTTTATTTTTATAATAACCAATATGAAGGTGGTGTATGTAGTAAAACAACTTTCATGACAGGAGCAGTTCCTGAACAGCAATTCAGTACTTTAGTTCCATGGATGATGGAAAAGTATGGAAAAAATGTTTATACGATTGCAGCAGATTATAACTTTGGCCAAATTTCGGCTGAATGGGTTAGACAAATAGTTAAAGAGGCTGGTGGAACAATGGTGGGAGAGGAATTTATCCCTTTAGATGTTTCACAATATAGTCAAACTATTCAAAAAATCCAAAAGGCTAAACCAGATGTTTTAATGACTTTATTAGTTGGTGCTAAACAAGCATCTTTCTATGAGCAGCAAGCTTCAGCTGGTTTAGGAATTCCAATGGCTACATCAATCAATGTTGGGCAAGCATATGAACACAGAAGATTTGCACCTCCAGCATTAGAAAACATGTATGTGACTGTGAATTATATTCAAGAAGTTCATGAAGTAATTAAATCAGGAGAGTTTCATGATAAAAGTAAAGATTATGTGAAACGATTCAGAGCACTTTATCCAAATGAGCCATATATCAATATGGAGTCAGCTAACGCATACAATGCAATATACATGTATGCTAAAGCAGTGGAAAAAGCAGGTACTACTGATACGATGAAAGTAGTTGCGGCTTTAGAAAGTGGTATTACTCAGGATGGTCCTTCAGGTGTTGTAACTATGGATCCAAAAAGTCACCATGGAAGTCATACGATTTTCTTAGTGAGAGTTGGAAAAAATCATACAGTAACAATACCTAAAATTTGGAAGGATATTCAGCCATACTGGTTAGGAGATAATGGATGTGATTTAGCTAATAAAGCTGATTACTCTCAGTACACTCCGTCAAATCCACCTAAAAATTAGTATATAAAAATAAACTTAGCGGTAAATAATTATTACCGCTAAGTTCTAAATTAAATTATTATAGATTTTATGGTTTTTCTTTTTAATATTTTTTATCAATTTGGAGACTCTCTCGCATTTTTGCTTTTAGCAGCAATAGGATTAGCAGTTATTTTTGGAATGATGAAAATTATTAATCTTGCTCATGGTGAATTTATTACAGTTGGAGCATACGGAACAGTTGTCTCAGGAAAAGTATTTAATTTACCACTTCCTATTGCAATGGCATTTGGTGTTTTGGTTACCATAATATTTGGTCTTATATTAGAAAAATTCATAATTCGATATTTATATGGAAGACCATTAGACTCAGTTGTTGCAACTTGGGGAATAAGCTTAATAGTTTCACAATCTTTTCTAGTTATTTTTGGACCATCCTATGAGGGATTACAAACTCCTATGGGTAATTTTCAGCTAGGAGAATTTTCTTACTCTGAGTATAGAATTTTTCTTATATTTTCTGCACTATTTCTTCTTATGCTTTTGTATTATCTATTTATGAAAACAAGTTTTGGAACATTAGCAAGAGCAACGATAGAAAACCCGTCTATCTCTTCATCAATGGGTGTAGATGTAAAGAATATTTATACGGCCACTTTTGCCATCGGAGCAGGATTGGCTGGAGTTACAGGTGCGTTATATGCCCCAACAATGACTATTGTTCCAAGTATTGGACAAGCATTTATTGTTAGTGCTTTTATTACAGTAGTTACAGCAGGTGCAAGCCCATTTGTAGGACTGGTTCCAGCTGCTGCATTCTTAGGAACGGTACAAACTACAGTTACCTTCTTTTACAAATCAACTATTGGGTTAATAGCAATATTGTGTGCGGTAATATTAATTATAAGATATTTACCAAATGGTTTTAGCGGCCTTATACTAAAAAAAAGATCAAAATAAAAAATGAAAACTGATTTTAAAAAAAATAAATTACAAATTTTTACTTTTATTGTGTTAGGAGCTATACCTTTATTTGTTGATAGTTATTATCTTGATAATATCTCATATTTTATGTGCTGGACATTTATATCTCTTGGTCTTGCAGTAATTTGGGGAATGGGAGGTATATTGAGCTTTGGCCAAACTGCTTTTTTTGGTTTGGCAGGATATGGCTTTTCAGTAATAAGTATAAATTTTTTAGGAGTTGCTGGAGTTAGTTTATGGTCGATCGTTTTGGCATTACTCCTTACAGGAATTTTTGGTTTAATTGTAGGATACTTTTTGTTCTACGGCGGAATTTATGATGTGTTTGTTGGAATAGTAACTCTTGCAATAACACTAGTTTTAGAAACTTTTATGCAACAAACGGCAGGTCCAGAATATACAATTGGTACTGCAAGACTAAATGGTTTTAATGGAATGCAAGGTATGCCAACAATAGGTTTTGAAAATATACCATTTGGTTTAGTTGAAGGTGTTACTCAATACTACTTCATTTTGATACTATCGATAATAGTATTAATATCTTTATATAAATTTAAAAATTCTAGAATGGGATTAATATTTTTAGCCTCAAAGGAAGATAGAGAGAGAGTCTCAAGTCTTGGACACAATGTTCAAAAGGTACAATTAATTGCATTTACAATTGCATCTGTATTAGCAGGTATTAGTGGCATTCTATACACTAACTGGGGTGGTTATATAACTCCTGACTCAATGGGTTTAGTTTCCGCAGCCTTACCAGTTGTTTATGTTGCAGCAAGTGGAAAAAAAGATTTCTTTTCAGTTTTTATTGGATGTATATTTTTTGTATGGCTATCTCAAACATTAGCAATTAATGGGAAACAATTTGCTATAATAGTCATGGGATTAATTCTTGTAATTGCTACAAGATTTTTTCCAGATGGCATAATTTTAATGTTGAAAAATAAACTTATAGAAAAAGTCAAATGGCTTCAATCTTAGAAACAAAATCAGTAACAAAAAAATTTGGTGGTTTCACTGCTGTTGATAATGTTTCTTTAACAGTGGACTCTGGTGAAATTAGATTTGTTATTGGTCCTAATGGAGCCGGAAAAAGTACCTTATTTAAACTAATAATTGGTTTTCATTCACCGAATTCTGGAACTATTTTGTATAAAGGTAATAATGTAGAAAAATTAAAATTACACGAAAGAATTAATTTAGGCATGGGTGTAAAATTTCAAGCACCTTCAGTGTTCTCAGAATTAACTGTTCTTGAAAACTTATTTTTAGCAAACAATAGAAAACATTCTTTGAAAATTAATGATTTGTTAAACGATTTTGCTCTTGAAAAAGAAAAAAATAATTTAGCTGGAGATTTGTCTCACGGAAAGAAACAATGGCTAGACATAGCTTTATCAACTATTTCTAAACCAGATTTAGTATTTTTAGATGAGCCTACAGCGGGTTTGTCCGTAGATGAGACTAGAATAACTGGCGAAATAGTAAAAAACCTTAATAAGCAAGGTATTACTTTTATAGTTGTGGGTCATGATATGGATTTTGTGAAACAAACAGCTTCTAAGGTTTCATTGTTGCACCTAGGAAAAATGTTTATTGAAGGTAGTGTTGATCAAGTTCTTTCAGATAAAGGAGTTAATGATATTTATTTAGGATTAAGTTAATGACAAAAAATTTATTACTAAAAATTGAAAATGTTTCTTCTGGATATGGTTCTACAGTTATAGTTAATAATTTCTCTTTTGAAGTTGAGAAAGGCCAAGTCCTTGCAATCACAGGAAGCAATGGTATGGGAAAAACTACTTTAATGAAGACGATAATGGGCCTTATTGATGTGAGAAATGGAACAATAACCTATAAAGATGAGGATATAACAAACTCAAGTCCAGATTATAGATCTAAATTAGGAATTGGATATGTTCCCCAGGGGCGAGAAATTTTTAGTGCCCTGTCAGTAGAACAAAATATAATGCTTCCAATTTATACTAGAAAAAAAATTACGTTTAATTCAAAAGATAAATTAGAAGAAATTTATTCTTTATTTCCAATTTTAAAAGAAAAAAGACTTGCAAACGGATCATCATTAAGTGGTGGGCAGCAACAGCAACTTGCAATAGCCAGAGCTTTAATCTTTGACCCTGAAATAATCATTTTGGATGAGCCTGCAGAAGGTATTCAGCCCTCTATAGTTTCATTTATTGGAAATACATTGTCAGATTTATCAAAGAATTCAAAAAAAACATTTATTGTAGTTGAACAAAATATTTCACTAATTAGTCAATTAAACTCTGATTGTATTTTAGTCGAAAAAGGTGTTTTTACAAAAAAGTTAAAATCATCAGAAATTAATACTGTAGAAAAAGCAAGAGATTTGCTAAGTTTACATAATTAAAAAAGGAGGGAAAAAATGGACTGGATGAAAGACTCGATAATGATGACCAAAGGTGTTGGAAAAAATAATAAAGGTGAAACACATCAGTTGACTGAAAAAACACAAGGCACATATCAATATACTATGGGGCCTTATTCAAAGCCTGTGATGCACATTAAGCCTGGGGATACAGTCGTTGTAGAAACCCGAGATGCTTTTGAAGGAAAAATTCAAAAAGAATCTGACAAACCATCCGAAAAATTAGAAATGCCTTTTTTAAATCCTCAAAATGGACCAATAATGGTAGAAGGTGCTGAAAAGGGAGATGCGATTGCAGTTTATATTGATAAAATGGTTCCTAGAGGTAGTAATCCATTGGGTACTTGCTGTATGATTGAGGAATTTGGGGCTTTAACTGGCACATCTTATACGGCAACTTTAAACGATCCACTGCCAGAAAAAGTTAGAAAGATTAATTTAGATGAAAAAAATGTATATTGGTCAGATCGAATTACTCTACCTTATAAGCCTCATATTGGAACACTGAGTTGCTCTCCAGAAATAGACTCTATAAACTCATTAACACCGGATAATCATGGAGGTAACATGGACCTTCCAGATATGGGACCTGGCAGTATAACATATTTGCCTGTAAGAAGTCCTGGGGGTAGATTGTTTATAGGTGACGCTCATGCATGCCAAGGAGATGGAGAAGTTTGTGGAGTTGCAGTTGAGTATCCCACAACAACTACAATAAAAGTAGATCTTATAAAAAACTATACAATCGAGTGGCCAAGATTAGAAACTAAAGATATGTTAATGGCAATCGGAAGCACTAGACCATTAGAAGATGCAACTAGAATAGCTTATCGAGAGTTAGTGAGATGGTTAGCCAAAGATTTTAAGTTTGATCAGTGGGATATTTATATGATTTTGAGTCAAGTTGGAAAGGTTAGATTAGGAAATTTTGTTGATCCAAAATACACTGTTGGTGCAGGAATAGAAAAAAAATATCTTAAATAATTTTTTTAGAAATGTTTTCTAAAGAGTTATTTAAAAAAGTAAATTCAATATCTAACTCACTTGCCCAAGCGAGAAAAAAAGATTTTTTAATAAATTCATTGCCAATTAATATTTCAAGAAATCTAGATTTAGTTAAACAAATTCGAAGTTTCGCTGAAGCAAAATTAGAATGGCATCCTGTTGGATTTAAAATTGGTGGTACAAATCCTGAAATAATGAGTTTATTAAAAGCTAAGGGACCATTTTATTCTTATCTTTTTAGAGAACAAACATTTAATAATAACAAACAACTAAAGCTGTCACCTAATACATTGGGTATAGAACTCGAACTTGCATATAGAATTAGTAAAAATGTTTTCAAGAATGAAATAAAAAACAAAAAACAACTTAAGTATTTTATTCATGGCGTAACACCAGCAATAGAATTAGTTGGATTAAGACAAAAAATTAAAAAAATTATCAATGTTGGTCAAGCTATGGTTGATTTTGGATTGAATATTGCTTTTGTAAAATCAAAAATTAATAAACCTAATGATATTTTAAAACTGAGACTTGGAACTAAGATTACTAATCTTAAAAATAAAAAAGTTTATTTTGGACATACAAAAAATGTAATGGGAAATCCTATTAATGCATTATATTGGTTAATTAAAGAGTTACAAAAAAAAGACATTTCATTAAACAAAGATTTTTGGGTTACAACAGGTTCAACTACTTCTATTGTTCCAGTAAAAAAAGGTGATAAGTTTTTAGGAGAAATTTCTAAAATTGGAAAAGTAATTGTAAGTTTTTAAACTTTTATTTAATAACTTTTAATGTTCTATTTAAAGTGCCTACATGTTGAAGTATCCAATTAATATAATTAATAATTAAAATAGAAGTAGGACTAAATTTTTTAATTTTTCTTTTAGAGTTATTTGAAAAAGGAGTATTGACATATTTGATATAACCACGTTCTAGACAATCGTCTAATATATTTGAAATTGTTTTGTATGAATAAATACGTAATTTTTTAATTACTTCCTCTTTATAGGTCGGGCCAGAATTTGTGTAAGTATCCATAATACATAACAATATTTTATACCTTTTTATATTCTGTAGAAAATAAGTTAAACAGTCGTCTGATTGAAGTGCTTCTATTCTTTGAATCACAAATTGGTTGATAGACTTTAATAAAAAATCTAACTTTTCTTCAGAGTCTATTTTGAAATTGAGATCTGAATGGTCAATTAAACTAACAATTTTTTGATAATTCTTGAAAGACCTTTCATTTTTTTTTATTTTTAAATTTTTTTTCATAATTTTTTTTAAAAATAATTTTAGATTACATGTTTAATCTTTTAAAAATCAAATATAATACTAGAAAAGGGACAATATACCTTTGATTTTAATAAATATAAAAAATAACCAATAATAAGCTTTATACTACCTGTGATTGAAAAATAATTTTTAAGTGTCAATTTAGATCTAGACTCTTATCTACGATTATAATTAAATTATTAAAGTTAATTAACTTTAATAGGAGTAATAATGACGAAAGAAAATAAATCATTGAAGATTAAAACATCTTCAAGACGTAAGTTCTTTAAAACTGCTGCTAAAGCTGGAGCTGTTGCCGCAGCTACAGTTGCAATGCCGAACATTGCAAGAGCTGACGGTCACGTAACATTAAAGATGCAAGCAGCTTGGCCTTCAGGCGCTAATATCTTTTTTGAAATGGCTGGCGACTACTGCAACATGGTTAAAGAAATGTCTGGAGGTACACTTACAATTGACCTTCAACCAGTTGGTTCAGTTGTAAAAACTTCAGAAATTGGAGCAGCGGTAAGTGATGGAAACCTTGATATGGGTCACTGGGTGACAGCATATTGGTATGGTAAAAATCCTGCGGCTTCACTTTTTGGAACTGGTCCTTCATACGGAATGTCATCTCAAGAAGTTATGGGATGGATGGAGTATGGTGGAGGAAGAAAATTATATGAAGAAGCAGTAGCTTCAGTTGGATTCGATTATATCGGATTCTTTCATATGCCTATGCCAGCACAACCTTTTGGTTGGTTTAAAAAGAACGTAACAAAAGTATCTGATGTTAAAGGTATGAAGTATAGAACAGTTGGTTTAGCGACTAACGTTTTAACTGCTATGGGGATGGTCGTAAGACAATTACCAGGTGGTGAAATTCAACCAGCGATGAAAACTGGTTTGATTGATGCTGCAGAGTTTAACAACCCTACATCAGACTCACAGTTTGGAATGCAAGATGTATCTAAACACTATCACTTAGGTAGTTTCCACCAGTCTCAAGAAATGTTTGAGATACCGGTGAACAAAAAAAGATACAATAGCCTTTCACCTGCTCATCAAGCTATCTTGAAAAATGCTGCTTATGCTGCAAACTCAGATAACTACTTCAAAGCTTTGGTTAGATACTCACAAGATCTAGCTAAGTTAATGAACGAGCATAAGGTAAATGTTTACCAAACTTCTGATGCAATTTTAGCTGAGCAGTTAAAAGGTTGGGATAAAATTGTTGGTGATTTTTCTAAGAAAGATCCTTTCTTTAAGAAAATTATCGCATCTCAAAAAGCATATGCTAAGAGAACAATGAAGTATCTGTTGATGAATCAACCGAACTACAAGTTAGCTTATGAAAATGAGTTTGGTCCAATTGGAAAAGTTAAAATTTAATTAACTTTCAAAGATTTAAATTAAAGGGGGTTTAAAAACCCCCTTTTTTTTTACCAAAATTTACTATACTTATTAATTATTATGGAATCTTACATTAAATTTGCAGATACATTAAGTACTTCAATGGGAAAGGCTTTTTCTTGGTGCATTGTTATTTTAATGGGTGGAACTGTTTATGAGGTAGTAATGGCATATGCATTTAATGCGCCAACACTATGGAATTTTGATTTTAGTATGCAAATGTATGGAGCTATATTAATGATGTCAGGTGCTTACTGCCTAGCTACAGAAGCACATGTAAGAGGAGATGTAATTTACAGATTGTTTAATCAAAGAACACAAGCATGGATAGATTTAGTGCTTTATTTCATATTCTTTTTTCCTGGGGTTATAGCTTTAGCATTTTATGGTTATGAATACGCAGCACAAGCTTGGAAAATTAAAGAGACTAGCTGGAGTAGTCCAGCCCAAATTCAAATTTATATGGTAAAATCTATGATCCCTGCTGCAGGTGTTATGTTATTTATTCAGGGAGTTAGTGAAGTATTCAGATCAATAATTTGTATTAAAACTGGTATTTGGCCTTCACGAATGGTTGTTGCTGAAGAGACAGATAAAATTTTAATGAGAACTTCACAAGAGGAGGATAAGAATAATGTTATTTAGTCTTACCAATCCTGAAGTTGCTATTTTAATGATGGGAGTATTTCTATTTGCAGTGTTATTAGGTTTTCCAATAGCTTTTACTCTGATGGCGATGGGAATAGGCTTTGGTTATTATGCTTATTACGATCCAGTTTTAATGGATCACCTTTTTGATAATAGAATATTTTCTTTATTTGTTAAAAATACTTATACAGTTATGGATAATAATGTGCTTACTGCAGTACCACTTTTTTTATTCATGGGATACTTGGTTGAAAGAGCTGGAATTGTAGCTAAATTATTTTTTGCAATAAGACTTGCCGCTCATAGATTGCCTGCATCTATGGCCGTAGCAGCGTTAATAACTTGTACTTTATTTTCTACAGCAACAGGAATTATAGGAGCAGTTGTAACTTTAATGGGCTTACTTGCATGGCCAGCGATGGTTAAAGCTGGATATGATAAAAAGTTTGCATCTGGGATAATTTGTGCCGGAGGTTGTTTGGGAATTTTAATTCCTCCAAGCATTATGTTGATTGTTTACTCTGTAATTGCTCAATTATCTCCCTTAAGATTATTTGCAGCAGCAATTTTTCCAGGATTAATGTTAGCAGGATTATATATTGCTTATGCAGTAACAAGAGCTTGGCTTAATCCTTCAATAGCTCCAAGACCACCGGCCGAAGATATTCCGCCAAGAGCAGAAATTTTAAAAGAAGTATTGGTTTCTTTTGTGCCTTTATTCGGTTTAATTATGTTGGTTCTAGGAACAATTCTTGCTGGGATTGCTACTCCAGCAGAAGCCGCCGCCGCGGGGGCATTTGGTGCAATTATTTTATCTTGGTTTTATAAAACATTAAAATGGCAGAATTTTAAAGAGTCAGTTTTTTTAACTGCAAAAACAACAGCAATGATTATGTGGTTATTTATTGGATCATGGACTTTCTCTTCTGTCTTTTCTTATTTAGGTGGACATGAGGTATTTGAACATTTCTTTACATCAATCAATATAACCACATGGCAGTTTTTGATAATAACTCAAATAATAATTTTTCTTTTAGGATGGCCTTTAGAGTGGACTGAAATTTTAATAATATTTGTCCCAATATTTTTACCTTTATTAGAAATATTTGATGTTAATCCATATTTCTTTGCAATGTTAATTGCTTTAAATTTACAGACTTCTTTTTTAACTCCACCAATGGCAATGTCAGCTTATTATCTAAAAGGAGTTCAAAAAACTAACGTTGAATTAATGGAAATATTTAGGGGCATTATGCCATTTTTAGGTATAGTTATTTTTGGAATGTTTTTAATGTATATGTTTCCTGGAATTGCTTTGTGGCTGCCAGAAGTATTGTTTGCTGACTAAAAAAAATGATTGATATATTTTCGTTAAGTGTTGAAGAGATGGCTTCAAAAATTAAAGAAGGTCATTTAAGCTCAGTTGAGGTTTGTGAAAAATATATTGAAAGAATAAATAAATTCGAAAAAGATATTAAAGCATGGGCTCACTTTGACAAAAAAGTTTTATTAGAGAAAGCAGCTGATGCTGATGAACATAGAAGATCAGGAAAACCAGTTGGTTCACTTCATGGAGTTCCTGTAGCTATCAAAGATATTATTGGAACTGTAGATATGCCAACTGAATGTGGAACGCCGATAAGAAAAGGTAAATCTTATTCACAAAATGCTGAGATAGTTGAACTTTTACATTCAGCAGGGGCTATTGTGATGGGTAAAACAGCTACGTCTGAATTAGCATATCTTGGACCACCAAAAACAACCAACCCTCACGATTATTCTCGAACACCAGGAGGTTCTTCAAGTGGATCTGCAGCTTCTGTTGCATCATTAATGACCCCTCTTTCGATTGGATCACAAACAGGTGGATCAGTTATAAGACCTGCTTCTTATTGTGGCGTTGTTGGCTATAAACCAACTTATGGTCTAATTTCAAGAAATGGTGTTTTGAGAACTTCATATGCGTTAGATCATATGGGTATATTTGGAAGAACTGTTGAAGATGTAGCATTATTAGCAAAAGTTTTAATTAAAAAAGATCATCATGATCCTGCAACTATTTATTATTCAGCTGAAAATATTTTAGAAGAAACAAAAAAAGGCCCAACATACGAACCTAAGTTCATTTTTTATAAGTCAGATTATTGGAAAATAATTGATAAAAAATCTAGAGAATCATTTGAATATTTTATTAAGTCATTTAAAAATATTGAGATATTTGATACTCCATCATATTTTAAAGATATTCATAAATATCATCAAATTATTCACGAAACAGATTTAGCTAATAATTTTGCAATGTATTACAAAAAGTATAAAGCAAAACTGTCTAAATATATGCAAACTGCTATAGCCAAAGGTAATAAATATTCAGCAAAAGAATATGCTGAGGCAATTGATTTCAAAAAAAGAAGTTATGAGTCTTACCAAGAAGTCTTTGAGGATTATCACGGTGTGTTATCGCCCTCTAGTCCTGGTGTAGCGCCTAAAGGTTTGAAGAGTACTGGAACGGCTGAATTTAATAAAGTTTGGTCTTATTTAGGAACCCCTTGTATTTCTCTTCCATTGCTTGAAGGTGAAAATGGCTTGCCATTGGGAGTTCAGCTTATAGGAGATCGTTATGATGATCACAGATTTTTAGGGGTTGCTAATTGGTTAGAAAAGGAATGTAATAATTAAAATGCAAAAGTTTACAACATTTTTAGGATCTTTGTTTGCGATAGCTTTTTTATTAGGTCTTGCCACTACATTAACTAGATCATCAATGATAAGTTTTTTTGATGTATTGCCAGTTTATATTTTAATGGGTATTGCAATTTTTATGATGGTTTATGAAGCTTTCTTTGAAAAAAAAAAATAGATAATTCAAAATTAAATCATTGAGTACAAAAACTAACAATCTTTTTGCATTCTCTCTTTTATTTATTCAGCCTATTTTTATGGCATCAAACTTAGTAGTAGCCAGAGGTGGAGTAGAATATGTTCCACCGATTTCCTTAGCATTTTGGAGATGGACATTAGTTTTTATAATTCTTCTACCCTTTACTTATGTAACCTTAAAAAAAAATTATAAAATTTTAAAAAAAGAATATAAAAAACTTTTTTTCTTAGGTGCAACTGGCTGCGGTATCTGTGGTGCGTTCCCTTTTTTAGCTGGCCAAACCACTACAGTTACTAATATGGGAATTATATATACGTCTTCTCCAATATTTATAATTTTGATTTCTAGTATTTTTTTTAATGAAAAAATTAATTTAACTAAGATTATTGGGCTTATAACTTGTTTAATTGGAGTCTTTGCAATTATTATAAAGGGTGATTTTTACTTATTAATAAATCTAAATTTTACAATTGGTGATCTTTGGATGTTAGCTGCTGCTATAGGATGGGCATTATATTCAATTTACTTGTTTTATTGGAAATCAAAACTTGAGATTTTTCAAAGATTTACTTTGATTGCATTTTTTGGTGCAGTTAGTTTACTTCCTTTTTATATTGGGGAAGAAATTTTTTTTGAAAAAACTGTATTTAATAAACAATTTTTAATGTGGGTAATTTTTGCAGCTATTTCTCCAGGTATAATTGCATTCACACTTTATACTATTACACAAAAAAAACTTGGTGCCTCTTTGACCGGATTTACATTATATATTTTTACAATCTATGGAGCGATATATGGTTATTTTTTATTTGGAGAAAAATTAGAAAACTATCATTTGATAGGAACAATTTTGGTATTTATTGGTGTATATTTAGCAAAGAAAAAAAATGTTCAAAAAATTTAGGAAGAATTTATTGCAATTAGTTTTAATTATCTTTTTTTTGTATTTTTTTGTTTTAGTATTTTTATACTTCTATCAGCGAAATTTACTTTATCATCCAAATGAAAATAACTATTCAGGAGATAAAATTTTAGTTGATATTAAAAAAGTTAAAATACGAACTTCAGATAATATTGAACTACTTGGATGGTATCATGAAAAAAATCTTAAAAACTTCAAAACTTTAATTTACTTTCATGGGAATGCAGGATCTTTAGAAAATAGAATTCATAAGCTGAATCATTTTCAAGATATGAATATCAATTTTTTAATTATAGCCTGGCGCGGGTTTAGTGGAAATAATGGTAAACCTTCTGAACAAGGACTCTATGAAGATGGAAAAAGTGCAATTAATTGGATTACTGAAAAACAGGTGGATGAAAAAAATATTATTTTATATGGAGAGTCATTAGGCACAGGGGTAGCTTCACATTTAGCTCAAAATAAAAGTTATGCAGGCATTATTTTAGAAACTCCATTCACATCTATGATAGATGCGGCCAAAACATTTTATCCTTATATTCCAGTAAATTTATTACTTAAAGATAAATTTGAAAATTATAAAAAAATTAAGAATATAAACTCACCTATTTTAGTTATGCATGGTGAGGTAGATC
The DNA here is from genome assembly GCA_902520685.1 of uncultured Pelagibacteraceae bacterium. Lineage (GTDB taxonomy): Bacteria > Pseudomonadota > Alphaproteobacteria > Pelagibacterales > Pelagibacteraceae > Pelagibacter. The sequence continues at coordinate 67,979 of CABYPE010000001.1, forward strand.
AAATAGTTCCATTCTCAATGGGTAAAAAAATTTATGAATTAGCAAATGAACCCAAATATTCTTACTTTACCAAATATGACAATCATATGATGGAATACGATGAAAAGTTAGTTTTAGCACTTAAATCATTTCTTAAAAGTTTAAATTAAGACACATTCCAACCAAATAAAATTCAATATTATCTTTTAAGTTTAGAATATGAGTAGAATATTTTTACTAATTATTTTTATTTTTTCTTTAAAGAACGTTGTTAGTGCAAAAGATAATGAATTTTTAGCCGATGATTTATTTCATATTGATCACATGAATTCTCATAACAAAAATTTTGCCTTGTATTTTAAGGGTAGAGAAAAATCAATTTTGGCCAGAGGTGAAACTAGTAATTATATTAATGATTATCCAAAAGATCTTTATATTTATGATTATAATACTAAAACTTCATCTCCATTAATATCTTATGAATGGTTTCCGTCCCACGCAAAATATTATCTTCAGGAATATGACTTTCCTGTATTTCCAGATGATTTTGCATACTATCTTCTAAAAGATAATAAAACCTTAGTTATGATAAGTGCAGTAAAAAGTTTAAATGCTAACTTTAAATTTGATATTATAGAAAAAAAACTAGAGTTGTATCCTGCTAATGGAAAATTTGATTTTATCATATCTTCTTTTGCCAAAAATTGTGGTCACTCTAAATTTGAGGATAATTATAAATGTAGTTTTTACAAACCATTAATATCAAGCAATTTAATTAACTAGTTTGAGTAAAAGCCTCAGCAAATTTTTCAGCCTCAAATATTTGTAAGTCATCCTCTTTTTCACCTAAACCTAAAGCAATAATTGGAAGTTTATATTTTTTTGCCAAAGCTAAAAGAATTCCACCTTTTGCAGTTCCATCTAATTTTGTCATGATAATACCTGTTATTGGAATTATTTTATTAAATTCTTCGACTTGATTAATTATATTTTGACCAGACGTTGCATCTAGAACCAAGATGACATCATGCGGTGCATCTGGATCTATTTTTTTTGTTACATTGGCAATTTTTTTATATTCCTCCATTAAATTTTTTTTATTTTGCAATCTTCCAGCTGTATCAATTAGAACTTGATCAAAATTATTATTAATAGCTTCTTCAATAGCTTTGTAAGCAACCGAGGCTGGGTCAGATCCTTGTGATGATTTAGTTATTTGAACATCTATTTTTTTTGCCCAATTTTCTAATTGTTCAATTGCTGCAGCTCTAAAGGTATCAGATGCAGCAAACATAACTTTATTGCCGTTAGTCTTTAAAATTTTTCCAATTTTACCAATACTTGTTGTTTTTCCAACACCATTAACTCCAGAAATTAAAGTTGCATTTAGTTTATCTTTTTTTTTGAAAAAATAACTATTCTCCAAAGGTTTCATAAGAGAAATTATATATTCTTTTAAAATGAGATTGATTTCTAATTTTAAATCTTTATTTGGATCAACTTTTTTTGTTGAAATTATATCCTTTATCTCAGAAGCAGCTTCAATACCAACATCTGATTGAATTAAAAATTCCTCAATTTTATTTAAATTTTTATCATCTATTTCTTTTTTTATAATAATTTCTTTAAGACCAGATGAAAGTGCTGAAGCACTTTTTTGAAAACCTTTTTTAAATTTATCAAATATTCCCATTATAATTTTATCAAAATTTCCTTTATATCTGAAACAGGACCTTTCATATGAATAGAATTTTTCTCATCTATAAAAATTGATAATTTTCCAGTTTCAAATTCTATATCTGTATTATGATCTGTGAGTTTATTTAATGTGCCAGCAAATGCTGTTGCGCATGCTGCAGTTCCGCATGCCTTCGTTAACCCGGCACCTCTTTCCCAAACTTTAACTTTAATTAAATTTTTATTTAAAACTTTAGCAATTGTAACATTACATTTTTCTGGGAACATTTTATGATTTTCAATTTGTGGACCAATTTTTTCTATGTCAAAGTTTTTTATTTCATCAACAAAAAAAACAATATGAGGATTTCCAACATTTATTGCAGTGCCACCTAAATGCTCATTGTTGTTTATGTCATTAATTTTAATATTTAGATTAAGAGTATTTAACTCCTCTGAAAGGGGAATTTCATTCCATTTAACTTTTGCATTTCTAATTTCAGTTGTAACTAAATTATTATTTAGTATTTCAGATTTTAAATTTCCAGATAGAGTAGTTAAAATTATAGTTTTGTTGCCGTTTTCTTTTGAAATTAAATCAGCAACACATCTTGTCCCATTACCACACGCACCAGACTCACCACCATCAGAATTAAAAAACTTTAAATGAGCATCTGCAGTGTTATCTTTTTCAATTAATATTAATTGATCACATCCAATAAAATTTCTATCGCAAATTTTAATTATTTGCTCTTTTGATAAATCAGTAATTTTTTGTCTATTATCAATGATAACAAAATCGTTACCCAATCCATCCATTTTAAAAGCTTTAATGTCCATATATCTTTATTTAACTTATTTATTGACTTTTTGAACCTCTATTATAGTTTGTGGCAGTTTCCGCAAGAACGTTAAATTTGCGGTGTCTTTGGAAACAAAGAGATCGACACTAGTCAGCGAGGGTTCGCCCACTAGTGAGATTACTGCTGTGTGTAATAAATATGTTTGAAAATTTAACAAATAAATTTGAAGAAATTTTTTCTTCTTTAAAAAAGGCTCCCTCCCTTGATGAAAATCAAGTTGATGAAGGTTTGAGAGGTATTAGACAAGCTTTACTTGAAGCAGACGTCTCCTTAGACGTTGCAAAAGAATTTATTGAAAAAGTTAAGCCAAAAGCTTTAGGACAAGAAATAATTAGATCAACATCACCTGGAGATATGGTGGTTAAGATCGTTTACGATGAGCTGGTAAGTTTATTAGGTGAAAAAAATAATGATGTAAATCTTAATGCGGTTCCTCCAGTGCCAATGATGCTAGTTGGATTACAAGGTTCTGGTAAAACTACCACAACTGCTAAACTTGCAAGATATCTTGAAAATACGAAAAAAAAGAAAGTTATGATGGTTAGCTTAGATATCTATAGGCCAGCTGCCCAAGAACAATTAAAATTTTTAGGGGAACAAAATAATATTTTAACGCTTCCCATAATTGAAGGCCAACAACCAGCTGATATTTGTCAAAGAGCTATTAGTGCAGCTAATTTAAATGGTGCTGATATTATATTATTTGATACTGCAGGCAGGACGCAGATCGATTTACAAATGATGAGTGAAATCAAACAAATTGAAAAAACAATTAATCCTGCAGAGACATTTTTGGTTGCAGATTCACTTACAGGACAAGTAGCGGCATCTGTTGCAAAAGAATTTAAAAATACTGTAAATATTTCTGGAATAATTTTAACTAGAGCAGATGGTGATGCTAGAGGTGGAGCAGCAGTTAGCATGAAGTACGTTTCTCAAGTTCCAATTAAATTTTTAGGAATAGGTGAAAAAATTGAAAATCTTGAAGTATTTCATCCAGATAGAATTGCAAATAGAATTCTGGGCATGGGAGATATCGTATCTCTTGTAGAAAAAGCTGCACAAGATCTAGGTGAAGAAAATATTAAAAAGGCTGAAGAAAATTTAAAAAAAGGACAATTTTCAATGCAAGATTATTTAACCCAATTAAGACAAATGAAAAAGATGGGTGGAATAGAAGGTGTAATGTCTTTTATGCCAGGTGTATCCAAGGTTAAATCCCAAATGGATGCTGCAGGAATAGATGAAAGTGTTATTACTAAAAATGAAGCAATAATTTTGTCCATGACAAAAAAAGAAAGAGAGAACCCAAAATTAATTGATGGTTCAAGAAAAAAAAGAATTGCGAGTGGCTCAGGTACAGACCCAGCTACTATCAATAAATTGTTAAAACAATTTAAAATGATGTCTGAAATGATGAAAAAGATGTCTAAAGGAAATCTGAAAGGTATGACTGATAAAGGAATACCGCCAGAATTATTTAATCAATTAAAATAAAAAAGGAGAATAAATGTTAAAGTTAAGACTATCAAGAGGTGGAACAAAGAAGAGACCCGTTTATAAAGTAGTTGTGGCGGACAGTAGATTTGCAAGGGATGGAAGATTTATTGAAAAGGTTGGTTTTTTCAACCCATTACTTCCTAAAGAAAAAAAAGAAAGAATTGGACTTGAGGCTGAAAGAATTAAATATTGGCTAGGTCAAGGTGCACAGCCAACAACAAGAGTAGCAAGAATTTTAGGTGAAAATGAATTAATGCCTATGCCTGCTAATGGAAATAATCCACAAAAAGCTATTCCAAAAAAAGAAAGAAAAAAAGAAGGATCTGAAGAAGCTCCTAAAGCAGAAGCAGCACCAGCAGCAGAAGCTAAAAAGGAAGAAGCTCCTAAAGCAGAAGCAGCACCAGCAGCAGAAGCTAAAAAGGAAGAAGCTCCTAAAGAGGAAAAAAAATAATCTAAAGTTTGTTTATGTTTCAAGCTCAAGTATTTACTCTTTATCCTGAAGTTTTTCCTGGACCATTAGCTAAAGGTCTTTATGGAAAAGCTTTGTCTAATAAATTATGGAATTTAAACGTAATAAACATTAGAGATGCAGCCACTGACAAACACAAAACAGTTGATGATACTCCGTATGGTGGAGGAACAGGAATGTTATTAAAAGCTGATGTTTTAGCAAAAGCGCTTGATCAAAAAGTTAAAAAAGGAGAGAGAATTTTTTATCTTTCACCAAAAGGTAAAAAATTTGATCAAAAACTTGCTCAAGAACTAGCAAAAGAAAAATCTATATCTTTGATATGTGGTCATTTTGAAGGAGTAGATGAAAGAGTTTTAACTACAAGGAATATTGAAGAAATAAGTATAGGAGATTATGTTTTGTCAGGGGGTGAAACTGCTGCGTTAGTAGTGCTTGATAGTATTTTGAGACTTTTGCCAGGAGTTATAGGAAATGATAAATCTTCACTCGATGAAACCTTTGAAAATGGTCTTTTAGAATATCCTCAATATACAAAACCTCAAATATGGGAAGAAAAATCAGTGCCGGATGTATTATTATCAGGAGATCATAATAAAATTAAAGACTGGCGTTTATCTCAATCTGAGGCTATAACACGCGACCGAAGACCAGATTTATGGCAAAAATATAAAAAAAACTAGTTTGTTAAATATTAAAATGAAAACAATAGAAGAAATAAACCAACACAAGGTTAAAAAAATTCTTTCAGAAAAGAAAATCCCTGATTTTTTTACTGGAGATGTAGTTAAAGTTGGTGTCAGAATTACAGAAGGTAAAAAAGAAAGAATTCAATATTTTGAAGGTGTTTGTATAGCCAAGAAGAGTAGAGACTTAAACTCATCGTTTACGGTAAGAAAAATATCTTTTGGAGAAGGAGTTGAAAGAACTTTTCCATTATATGGAACAGTAATTGACACAATTAAAGTAATTCGTTCAGGAAAAGTAAGAAGAGCAAAACTTTATTATTTAAGAGACAGAACTGGTAAATCAGCAAGAATTGCTGAAAAAATCAGAAAAAAAATCGGAATTGATGTTGATGTTAAGCCCGAAACTGTGACTGAAGAAAATTTAGCTCCAGTAACAGAAGCTAAAAAGGAAGAAGCTCCTAAAGTAGAAACAACACCAGCAGTAGAAGCTAAAAAGGAAGAAGCCCCTAAAGCTGAAAGTAAGACAGAAAAAAAACTTGAAAATACACCAGAAAAAAAATAACTTTTTTTTCAATGCCCAATACTCTTTACGATAAAATTTGGAACGATCACTTAGTGGATCAACAAAATGATGGTACAGCTTTACTATTTGTTGATAGACATTTGGTTCATGAGGTAACAAGTCCACAAGCATTTGAAGGACTTAGAAATTCTAAACGTAAAGTTAGACATCCTAAATTAACACTTGCGGTTGCAGATCATAATGTTCCTACAACAGATAGATCCAAAGGTATTTCTGATCAAGAATCAAAAATTCAAGTTGATACTTTAGAATCTAATTGTAAAGAATTTGGTATCAAGTTATTTGGAATGAATGATAAAAGACAGGGGATTGTTCACATAATTGGACCTGAACAAGGATTTACTCAACCAGGTACAGTTATTGTTTGTGGAGACAGTCATACGGCAACTCATGGAGCATTTGGTTCTTTAGCATTTGGAATTGGTACATCAGAAGTAGAGCATGTTTTAGCAACACAAACATTGGTTCAGAAAAAAGCAAAAAATTTTAGAATAAATGTAAATGGCAAACTTCCACTAGGTGTTACTTCTAAAGATGTAATTCTTCAAATAATTGGAAAAATCGGTACCGCTGGAGGAACTGGCTGTGTAATAGAGTATGCGGGTGGTTTAATCAGATCATTAAGTGTTGAACAAAGAATGACGATTTGCAACATGACAATAGAAGGTGGTGCTAGAGCAGGTTTAATTGCACCTGATGAAAAAATATTTGAATACTTAAAAGATAAACCAATGTCACCAAAAGGAAAAGATTGGGACAAAGCTTTAGAATATTGGAAAAGTTTAAAAACTGATGATGGTGCTAAATTTGATAAAGAGATAAATCTGGAAGCTAATGAGATTTTGCCCATGATAACTTGGGGTACATCTCCCCAGGATGTGATTACAATTGATGAAAAAATTCCAAATCCTCAAAATGAGATGGATGAAGATAAAAAAAATTCTTTAGAAAGATCATTAAATTATATGGGTTTAAAACCAAATATGTCTGCTAAAGACATTAAGATAGACAAAGTTTTTATTGGAAGCTGTACGAATGGTAGGATAGAGGATTTAAGAGAGGCTGCAAAAATTTTAAAAGATAAAAAAATAGCCTCTCATGTTCATGCAATGGTCGTTCCAGGATCGGGATTAGTAAAAGAACAAGCAGAACAAGAAGGATTAGATAAAATTTTTGTAAACTCTGGTTTTGAATGGAGAGAGCCAGGTTGCTCTATGTGTTTAGCAATGAATGCAGATAAACTAAAACCGGAGGAGAGATGTGCCTCAACATCAAATAGAAATTTTGAGGGTAGACAAGGTAGAGGTGGAAGAACTCATTTAGTAAGCCCTGGTATGGCTGCAGCAGCTGCAATATCTGGAAATCTTGATGATGTTAGAAAATATCAAAATTAACATGCAAAAATTTAATACATTAAAAAGCATACCGGCTTATTTACCAATAGTTAATATCGATACAGATATGATTATTCCAAAACAATTTTTAAAAACAATAAAAAGGACAGGTTTAGGTAAAAATTTATTTTTTGAAATGAGATATGATGATAAAGGTAAAGAAATTAATGATTTTATTTTAAATCAAAATCCCTTCAATAATTCAAAAATTTTAATTGCAGGAAAAAATTTTGGTTGTGGTTCATCGAGAGAACACGCTCCATGGGCATTATTAGACTTTGGAATAACTTGTGTGATCAGTTCAAGCTTTGCTGATATTTTTTACAGCAATTGTTTTAAGAATGGAATATTGCCTATCATTCTTGATGAAGAAAAGATCAAAGAACTATCAGAATATGCAAATAGAAAAGAAGAAATTTCTATAGATCTTAATGAAGAAAAAATTATGTATGGAAATAGTAAAATAAATTTCAAGATAGACTCATTTAAGAAAAAGTGTTTATTAGAAGGGCTAGACGATATAGCTCTATCTTTAAATAAATCAGATAAAATTCAAAATTTTGAAAAGGATTTAAAAGATAAAAAACCTTGGATATTTAATGATTAAAGTAAAAAAAAAAAAGATATTATTACTACCTGGAGATGGAATTGGTCCAGAGGTTATAGGTGAGGTAAGAAAAATAATAAATTGGTTCAATGATAAAAAATCGCTTGATTTTGAAATAGATGAAGATCTTGCTGGAGGTTGTTCTTATGATAAACATGGAACTCCAATTACTGATGAAGTTTTTTATAAAGCTTTAGAAAGTGCAGTGGTAATTCTTGGAGCGGTTGGTGGCCCAAAATGGGATAGTGTTGAATTTTCAAAAAAACCTGAGAGAGCTTTATTAAAACTGAGAAAAGAATTAAAATTATTCGCTAATTTAAGACCAGCAATTTGTTTTGAACAATTAGTTGATGCATCAACCCTAAAACCTGAAATTGTATCTGGATTAGATATAATGATCGTCAGAGAATTGACAGGTGGAATATATTTTGGTGAACCGAGGGGTATTAAGCCAATTGAAAACGGTGAAAGAGAGGGAATAAATACCCACACTTACACTACTAGTGAAATTATAAGAGTAGCTAGAATCGCTTTTGATTTAGCTAAAAAGAGATCAAATAAAGTTACGTCTTGTGAAAAATCAAATGTCATGGAGGCAGGGCAACTTTGGAAAGAAGAAGTTCAAGCATTACATGATAAAGAATTCAAGGATGTGGAATTAAGTCATATGCTTGCTGATAATTGCTCGATGCAGTTATTAAGAAACCCAAAACAATTTGACGTAATAGTAACGGACAATTTATTTGGTGATATGTTGTCAGATCAAGCTTCTATGCTGACTGGATCTTTAGGTCTTTTACCTTCAGCTTCTTTGGGAGCAAAAAATAAAGATGGTGAGATGAGAGCAATGTATGAACCTATTCATGGATCTGCTCCAGATATAGCTGGTAAAGGAATTGCTAATCCGATTGCTAGTATATTGAGTTTTGCTATGGCTTTAAGATATTCTTTAGATCTTGATAAAGAGGCAGAAGCCCTGGAAAAAGCTGTGCAAGATGTTCTTAATGACGGTTTAAGAACAAAAGATATTCTATCTGATCGAATGAAAGAAGTTTCGACTTCTCAGATGGGTGATGCTATAATTTCAAAATTGCAATAATCTACTAATTATTTTAAACTAACTTTATGCCAAGCTATATAGCACCTGTTGATGATATGATGTTTCTCTTTGAAAAATTAAGAGATAATAAAAATTATAACGAAATAGAAAAATATAAAGAAGTAAGTTCAGATCTTGTTAGAAATATTTTAGAAGAAGCGGCAAAAATTAATCAAAATTTAATACTTCCACTTGCAAAAAAAGGTGATGAAAATCCTGCGGTTTTAGAAAATGGAGTAGTTAGAACACCCCCAGGATATAAAGAGGCATATCAAAAATACATTGAGGATGGTTGGACATCTTTATCTTGTGATCCGAAGTATGGAGGCCAAGGTATGCCTAAAACTGTAAGTGCTTTTTTTGATGAAATGTTATCTTCTGCAAGTTTATCATTTAAACTTTATAGTGAATTAAGTATAGGGGCATATAACTGTATTAATCATCATGCCACTGATGAAATAAAAAATAAGTATTTACCGAAAATAGTAGAGGGCAAGTGGAGTGGAACAATGTGTTTGACTGAGCCTGTTTGTGGAACAGATTTAGGTTTGCTTAAAACAAAAGCCGCTCCGCAATCTGATGGAACTTTTAAGTTAAGTGGGCAAAAAATATTTATTACTTCAGGAGATCACGATTTAACTGAGAATATTATTCATTTAGTAATTGCTAGAGCAACAGACTCTCCAGCAGGCACGAAAGGTATTAGTTTGTTTTTAGTTCCAAAATTTATAGTTAATGAAGACGGAAGTATTGGTCCAAGAAATGGGATATCAACAGGATCTATTGAAAGTAAAATGGGTATAAAAGGTTCTGCAACTTGCGTGCTAAACTTTGATGAAGCCACTGGTTATATGATTGGTAAAAAAGATAAAGGTTTAAATGCGATGTTTACAATGATGAATCTTGAAAGAATAGTTGTCGGTATTCAAGGTTTAGGTATATCAGAAATTGCTTATCAAAACTCACTTGCTTATGCAAAAGAAAGAAAACAAGGTAAGACTAATAAAACTAAATCAACAAATGGTGCTGATTTTATAATTGAACATGCAGATATAAGAAGATTATTATTAAACATGAAATCAATTATTGAAGGTGAGAGAGCCTTATGTTTTTGGTTATCACAACAAACAGAAGTTAGTTTAAATCATCATGATGAAAAAGTACGTCAGGAGGCGTCTGATTTTGTTTCGCTGATGACACCAGTAGTAAAATCATTATTTACTGATTTGGGCATGGAAATAACTAATGATGCTATGCAAATTCACGGAGGATATGGTTATACAAAAGACCAAGGTATAGAACAGCTGTATAGAGATAATAGAATAACTCCGATATATGAAGGTACAAACTCAGTACAAGCTGCAGATTTAGTTTTTAGAAAATTATCTAATAAAAATGGAGACATTATTAATAAATATATAGATTTAATAAAAACTGAAACTGATTTAGATAACGAAAAGATCAAACCATTTATTAAGGAATTTAAAGACTATTTAAATATTTTGGTTAAGTTTAGTGAATGGATTAATGAAAAAACTAAAACAGATAGAGATGATGTTAGTGCCGCTGCTAATGATTATCTAAAAACTCTTGGTTTTGTTTCAGTTGCTTATGCTTGGATAAAAGTTCTTGATGTAAGTTTTAAAGATTACAATGAGAATAAAAACTTTTATGATGATAAAATTAATACTGCAAAATTTTATTTTGATAAAATTTTACCTAGAGCAGAGCAACATTACAAATCTGCTATTTCTGGAAGCTCAAATATAATGAATTTTAAATTTAATTAAGATGAGTTATTACGATACTAATCTTGATAAAAATGCTGCAAATTATGTTCCATTAACACCTTTATCTTTTTTAGAAAGAGCAAAAGATGTTTATCCAAATTACGAGGCTATTGTATATGAAGACAGAAAATATACTTGGAATGAAGTTTATAAGAGAGTTACCAAATTTGCTAGTGCCTTAGAAAAAATTGGTATTAAAAAAGGAGATACAGTTTCGTTTTTAGCTTTTAACACTCCAGAAATTTTTGAAGCTCATTATTCAGTTCCAATTACAGGTGCTGTGTTAAATACAATTAATATTAGATTAGATGCAAATACTATCTCATACATTTTAAATCATAGTGATGCAAAGGTACTGGTAGTTGATAGACAACTTCATGTAGAGGTGAAAAAAGCTTTAAATAAATTAGAAAAAAAAATAACGATAATTGATATTCATGATAAATTTGCTGATCAGTCAAAATTAGAAAAAATCGGTGATTTAGAATATGAAAACTTTCTTAATACAGGTGATGATAATTATATTTGGAAAATGCCTGAAGATGAGTGGCAAGCTATATCTTTAAGTTATACTTCAGGTACAACTGGAAATCCTAAAGGTGTTGTTTATCATCATAGAGGTTCATACCTAATGTCAACTGGAAGCGCAGTTGCCTGGAATATGCCCAATAGATTAAATTTTTTAACAGTTGTTCCAATGTTTCACTGTAATGGCTGGTGTTATCCTTGGACAGTTCCAATGTTGAATGGAAGAACTATTTGTTTACGAAATATAGATGTAAAAAAGATTTTTGAGCTAATAGATAAATATAATGTTACTCATTTTGGAGGCGCACCAATTGTATTAAATATGATAACAGGTACTCCCGAAGGTGATCGAAAAAAACTAAAAAATAAAGTTCATGTGCTTACTGCAGGTGCTCCACCTCCAAGTATAATTTTCAAAAAAATGAAAGAGCTTGGCTTTGAAGTAATGCATGTTTATGGCTTAACGGAAACTTATGGTCATGTCACACAATGCGCATGGAATGAAGATTGGAACAAATTTGACGAAGAAAAACAAAACGAAATTAAAGCTAGACAAGGAGTTCGATATCCAAATCTTGAAGGAGCAGTAATTATGGATCCTGAAACCATGAAAGAAGTTCCAAAAGATGGAAAAACTATTGGTGAGATTATGCTTAGAGGAAACGTGGTCATGAAAGGTTATTTCAAAGATAAGGCTGCAACTGATAAGGCTATGGCCGGTGGTTGGTTTCATTCTGGAGACTTAGCGGTAATGAATCCAGATGGATATGTTAAAATACAAGACAGATCAAAAGATATAATTATTTCTGGAGGAGAAAATATTTCATCAATTGAAATAGAAAACACTTTAAGTAAACACCCCTCAGTATCAATTGCAGCTGTAGTAGCTAAACCTGATGAAAAGTGGGGAGAAGTCCCTTGTGCATTTATTGAAATAGTTAAAGACAAACCTACTACAGAAAAAGAATTAATAAGTTTTTGTAAAGAAACTTTAGCTGGTTTTAAGGTTCCTAAGCAGATTATTTTCTGTGAATTACCAAAAACTTCTACAGGTAAAATTCAAAAATTTGAACTTAGAAAAAAATTTTAGGTAATTAATTGATTATAACTATACAAAATAAAAGTGTTCATGCATCTGACGCTGGGCAAGGCATACAAAATTCTAAAGATACCATAGTATTTTTGCATGGAAGTGGCTTATCGCATATTGTCTGGTCCCTAGCAGAACAATTTTTTTCAAATAAAAATTACAATGTTTTATCAATTGATTTACCTGGACATGGAAATTCTGAAGGTCCATGTTTAGACAGTATTGAAAAAATTGCAGATTGGTTAGAAAAAGTTTTTGCAAAATTAAACTTAAAAAATATAATCCTCATTGGCCATTCACAAGGTTGTCTAGAAGCTTTAGAATATTCATTTAAATACAAAAATAGATTAAAAAAAATAATTTTTGTTGGAGGTTCTTATCGAATGCCTGTTCATAAAGATCTTATTAATTTAGCATCAGATGGAGATTCTGACGCTGTTAAATTAATGATGAAATGGGGTTACGAAGGATCAAAAAAATTTATTGGTGGAAACCCAGTTGAAAAAATTATTCAATCACCTAGAGATGTTAGTGAAATTTTAGCTGTTGATCTTATTGCATGCAATAACTATCAAAACGGTTCTGATGCAGCAAAAGCTATAAATTGTCCAACTTTGTTTATAATAGGAGAACTCGACAAGATGGCTAGTTTAGAAAATGGAAAAAAATTTGCAAATTTAGTCAAAGATTCAAATACTTATATAATTAGTGGATCAGGACATATGATTATGATTGAAAAAGCTTTTGAAATGCGAGAAAAGATTTTGGAATTTTTAAATAAATGAAAAGTTATTCTATAGCAAAATCCAGAAGATTAAGAAGTACACCTTATACTTCAAGAATAGAAAAACAAGGTGTAACGGCTTATACTGTTTACAATCACATGTTATTACCAGCTGCATTCGGATCAATAGAAGAATCTTGTGATCATTTAAAAAAAAATGTTCAAATTTGGGATGTTGCAGCAGAGAGACAAGTTGAAATTTCTGGGCCAGATTCCGCAAAACTTGTTCAGCTTATGACTTGTCGAGATTTGTCAAAATCAAAAGTTGGAAGATGTTATTACTGTCCGATAATTGATGATAATGGTAATTTAGTTAATGATCCAGTAATATTAAAATTAGCTGAAGATAGATGGTGGATCTCGATTGCAGATTCAGATGTTATTTTTTTTGCTAAAGGTCTTGCTTCTGGAAATAATTTTAAAGTTAAAATTTTTGAACCAAATGTTGATATTATTGCAATACAAGGTCCTAAATCATTTGGTCTTATGGAAAAGGTTTTTGGAAAAAAAATCACAGAGTTAAAATTTTTTGGTTTTGACTATTTTGATTTTAAAAGTACAAAACATTTAATCGCAAGATCAGGTTGGTCAAAACAAGGTGGTTTTGAAGTTTATGTTGAAAATAAATCATCAGGCCAAGATTTATATGATCATTTTTTTGAAATAGGTGAGCCATTTAATGTTAAGCCTGGCTGCCCTAATCTTATTGAAAGAATTGAAAGTGGTCTTCTTTCTTACGGAAATGATTTTGACAATCAAGACAATCCCTTTGAATGTGGTTTTGAAAAATATGTAAATTTAGATTCAGACATAGTTTTTTTGGGCAAAGAAAAGTTAAAAAAAATTAAATCTAATGGAATTAAAAGAAAACTAATGGGAGTGCAAATTGAAGCAAATGAAATTAGTTTAACAGGCTCTGTCAACATTATGAATAGTGGCGGAAACTTAATAGGAGATTTAAGGTCTGCATGTTATTCACCTCATTTCAAAAAGGTTATAGGAATTGCCATGATTAATGAGCCTTTTTGCAAAGTATCAGAGACTGGCAAGCTCGAAATTGAGGGAAAAACTTTTACCCTTAAAGTTTGCGATTTACCTTTCATCTAGTATAAAACTTACATCATGAATATTGCAATAGTTGGAGCAACAGGAAATGTTGGAAGAAAAACTTTAGAAGTTCTTGAAAAAAAGGAACTATCTATTGATAATCTTTATTTAGTTGCTTCGTCAAAAAGTGTGGGTAAGAAAATTAGTTTTAAAGGAAAAGATCATGAAGTTTTTGATTTAGAAAGTTTTGATTTTGCTAAAGTAAAAATTGCTTTTTTTGCAGCAGGAGGAAAAATTTCAGAAAAATTTGCTCAAAAAGCTGCAAAGCATTGTTTAGTTATCGATAATTCAAGTTTCTACAGAATGGATCCAGATGTACCTTTAATTGTTCCACAAGTTAACTCTGATCATTTAGATCAAATAAATAAAAATATTATTGCTAACCCAAATTGTTCAACAGCACAATTAGTAATCGCTTTAAAACCTTTACATGACCTTTTTGTAATTAAAAGGATTGTGGTCTCTACATACCAATCAGTTTCAGGTGGTGGTAAAGCGCCAATGGATGAATTGATCGAACAAACTAAATTAGTTTTAGATGGTAAAGAAGTAAAATCTAAAAATTTTACAAAACAGATAGCTTTTAATGCTATCCCTCATATAGATGTATTTTCAGATGATGGTTATACAAAAGAAGAATTAAAAATGACTAATGAAACAAAAAAAATTTTAGATAGCAAAATAGACTTAACAGCTACTTGCGTAAGATTACCTATATCTGTATCCCACTCTGAATCAGTAAATATTCAATTTGAAAAACCTTTTTCTTTAGAAAAAGTAAAAGAGGCTTTAGATAATTTTGAAGGTTGCAAAGTTATAGATGATAGATCGGATGGAGGATACTCAACTCCTCTTGAAGCAGAGGGCAAAGATGAAACTTTTATTTCCAGAATTAGAGAAGACAAGACTATAAGAAATGGGTTAAATTTATGGATTGTTTCAGATAATTTGCTCAGAGGTGCAGCTTTAAATGCTGTAGAAATAGCTGAAACATTAATTAAAAAGAATCTTTATGGAAAATAACAATCCACTATCTCCTCATCTTCAAGTTTATAGATGGCACATTTCATCATTGGTTTCTATTTCGCATAGAATTACTGGAATAATTAATTTTGTAGCATTCATATTTATTTGTATTTGGGTATTTATGCTTTTATTAGGTGAGGCTAATTACAGTTCAATTGAATTTTTATTGAGTTCAATGATTGGAAAATTTATTATTCTCAGTTTAACCTGGTCTTTTAGTTTTCAAATTTTAAGTGAAATAAGACATTTAATTATGGATATGGGTTACGGATTTGAGCTAAGAACAACTAGAATAAGCGGTTTACTTGTTATCTTTGGTTCAATTTTTTTAACAATTATTATTTTTATTATAGGAAAGAATTTATTCTAATGAATGCATCTACAAAAAAATGGCTTTTCTTAAAATTTAGTTCGCTAGTTTTAATTCCTTTAAAGTTGTGGTTTATTCTAAATTTTATATCTATTTATGATAAAAGTTTTGTTGAAATCATTGAGTTTTTTTCAAATAATACATCAAGATTTTTGTTTAGTTTGTTTATAATTGTTAGCTTCTTTTTTTCTGCATTGAGTATAAGTGAAGTTTTTGAGGACTATATAAGTGAAAATAATCTCAAAAATGTCGCAAATAGACTACTGTATTTATCTGCTATAATTATACCCTTAATAACAATAATAATATTATTTAATTTAAACTAATGAGCTCATACAAAATAATTGAACATGAATATGACGTAGTTGTACTTGGTGCCGGTGGATCAGGACTTAGAGCTGCCGTAGGTTTAAGCGAGGCTGGTTTAAAAACTGCTTGTATTTCAAAAGTTTTTCCAACAAGAAGTCATACTTCAGCTGCCCAAGGTGGAATTTCTGCAGCTCTGGGTAATATGGGGGAAGATGATTGGCGTTGGCATATGTACGATACTGTTAAGGGAGCGGATTGGCTTGGTGATCAGGATAGTATTGAATATTTATGTAAAGAGGCACCAAAAGCAGTAATAGAATTAGAAAAATATGGAGTTCCATTCAGCAGAACTGACAATGGTAAAATATATCAAAGACCGTTTGGTGGAATGACAAAAAATTATGGAAATGGAATAGTGCAGAGAACATGTGCTGCAGCAGACAGAACAGGACATGCAATTCTACACACACTTTATGGTCAAGCTTTGAAACATAATACAGAATTTTTTATTGAATATTTTGCATTAGACTTGTTAATGAAAAATGGGGAATGTAAGGGTCTTATTGCTTGGAACTTAAATGATGGAACAATCCATAGGTTTAGAGCACACACAGTAATTATTGCTACTGGAGGATATGGAAAAGTTTATTATTCGGCTACTTCTGCTCACACCTGCACGGGAGATGGTAATGCAATGGTACTAAGAGCTGGTCTTCCTTTACAAGATATGGAGTTTGTTCAGTTTCATCCAACAGGAATATATGGGCATGGTACTTTAATTACAGAAGGAGCTAGAGGAGAAGGAGGATATCTTACTAATTCTAAAGGTGAAAGATTTATGGAGAGATACGCCCCAAAAACAAAGGATTTAGCATCTAGGGATGTTGTTAGCAGATCAATGTCAATTGAAATTAATGAAGGCAGAGGAGTTGGAAAAGATGGCGATCATGTTCATTTAAATTTAAGTCATTTGGATAAAGATATTATCGAAAGTAGATTGCCAGGAATAACAGACGCTGCAAGATTATTTGCTGATGTAGATATAACTAAAGAGCCAATACCAGTTGTACCGACAGTCCATTATAATATGGGAGGTATACCAACAAACTATAAAGCTGAGGTATTAACAGTAAATGGTTCTGAAAAAACTGTTCCAGGTTTAATGGCAATTGGTGAGGCTGCTTGCGTATCAGTGCATGGTGCAAACAGGTTAGGATCTAATTCTTTAATTGACTTAGTTGTTTTTGGAAGAGCAGCTGCAAAAAGAGCAAGTGAATTAATTAAACCAGGATCTCCTCATGAAGATATTGGAGAATCGGAAACTCAAAAATGTCTAGATAGATTTGATAAATTAAGAAATGCTAACGGTAAAAATAATACAGCTGATTTAAGACTATCAATGCAAAAAACAATGCAATCAAAATGTGCAGTTTTCAGAACAGAAAAAACTCTTAAACAAGGTGTTGAAGAAATTAAGAATACTTATGATGAAATGGACTCTATTTCAGTCAAAGATAAGTCATTAATATTTAATACTGATTTAGTTGAGTCTTTAGAGTTTGATAATCTTATCAGGCAAGCTATTGTAACTGTAGACTCTGCTTACAACAGAAAAGAAAGCAGAGGAGCCCATGCAAGAGACGATTTTCCTAGAAGAGATGATGAAAAATTTATGCAGCATACTCTATCTTGGTGTAATGGAAAAAATACTAAAATTACTTATAGACCTGTTCATAAATCAACTCTTACAAATGAAGTACAATATTTTCCACCACAGGAAAGAGTTTACTAATGGTACAACTTAATTTACCTGAAAATTCAAAAGTAAAAAAAGGTAAATATTTTAAAGATAAAACTGGTTCAAAAAATATTAAAAATGTAAATGTCTATAGATGGGACCCTTCATCTGGTGAAAACCCTAGAGTAGATACTTATGAAGTTGACATTGATAATTGTCCATCAAAGGTTTTAGATGTTTTAAATAAAATAAAGAATGAAATAGACCCAACATTAGCTTACAGAAGATCTTGTGCTCATGGTGTTTGTGGTTCTTGTGCTATGAACATAGATGGAAAAAATGGCCTAGCTTGTACAACACCACATGCTGAGATTGATGGAGATCTTAATATTTATCCTTTACCGCATTTAAAAGTAAAAAGAGATTTAATTGGTGACTTAGATGGACTTTATAAACAATACGAGTCTATTGAGCCTTGGCTAAAAGCAACTTCGAAATCTGAAACAACAGAAATTTATCAATCAAAAGATGACAGAGCAAAATTAGATGGTGCTTATGAATGCATTATGTGTGCGTGTTGCTCAACGTCATGCCCCAGTTATTGGTGGAATGGAGATAAATATTTAGGCCCTGCGGTTTTGCTACAAGCATACAGATGGATTGTAGATAGTAGAGATGAAGAAAGAAAAGCAAGATTAAAAAAAGTTGCTGATGAATTAAAATTGTATAGATGTCACACAATATTAAATTGTACTAGTGCTTGTCCAAAAGGTTTAAATCCTGCAAAAGCGATAGCTGAAATAAAAAAAATGTTAGCAACTGCTAACGTTTAAACAATAGACTAATAACTTTTTTTGCTCTAAAAGATCGTATCCATGAAATTAATCGAGCATTATGTCGGTGGGAAATCAATTTCCGGCACTTCTGATAAAAGAGGAAAAGTTTTTAATCCAGCTACAGGTGAACAAGAATCAGAAGTTAGTCTAGCCTCAAAATCTGATCTAGATAAAGCAGCAGAAGTAGCAAAAAAAGCATTTGAAGATTGGTCTTTAAAACCTGCTCTTCAAAGAGCAAGAGTGATATTTAAGTTTAAGGAATTGATAGAAAAAAATTCTGACGAACTTACAAAGATGATAGTTTCTGAACACGGTAAAGTTTATGAAGATGCAAAAGGTTCATTAACAAGAGGACTTGAAGTTGTAGAGTTTGCATGTGGAATACCACATTTATTAAAAGGTGAATTTTCAGAAAATGTTGGAACAAATGTTGATAGTTGGTCAATGAGACAGCCTTTAGGAGTAGTAGCAGGCATAACACCATTTAATTTTCCTGCTATGGTACCGATGTGGATGTTTCCAATAGCAATTGCTTGTGGAAACACTTTTATTCTTAAACCCTCAGAAAAAGATCCATCTTGTGCAATAAAATTAGCTGAACTACTTACTGAGGCTGGTCTTCCAGGTGGAGTTTTTAATGTTGTAAACGGAGATAAGGAAGCTGTTGATGCAATTTTAACAAATCCAAATGTTAAAGCGGTTAGCTTTGTTGGGTCAACTCCTATAGCTAAATATATTTATGAAAACTCAGCTAAAAATGAAAAAAGAGTTCAAGCTCTTGGTGGAGCTAAAAATCATTTAGTTGTAATGCCAGATTGTGATTTAGATGGAGCCGTTAATGGTTTAATGGGAGCAGCATATGGTTCAGCTGGTGAGAGATGTATGGCTCAATCAGTAGCTGTTGCAGTTGGAGATATTGGAGATGAGCTTGTTTCAAGATTATCAAAAAAAGCTGAAGCTCTAAAAGTAGGTCCAGGAATGGATAAAACGTCAGAAATGGGACCTCTAATTACCAAAGCACATTTAGAAAAAGTGACAAGTTATGTTGATTTAGGAGTTAAAGAAGGTGCAAAGCTTGTGATTGATGGGAGAGGTTTAAAACTTCAGGGTTATGAAAATGGTTTCTATATAGGTGGATGTTTATTTGATCACGTAAATAAAGATATGAGAATTTATAAAGAGGAAATATTTGGTCCAGTTTTATCAGTTGTTAGAGTAAAAACTTTTGAAGAAGCAACAAAATTAATTAATGACCATGAATATGGTAACGGCGTTAGTATTTACACAAGAGATGGTGATGTAGGTAGAACTTTTGCAAGTAAAATTCAAGTGGGTATGGTTGGTATAAATGTGCCAATCCCTGTTCCAATGGCGTTTCATAGTTTTGGAGGATGGAAAAGATCTTTATTTGGAGATAGTGCAATGCATGGCATTGAAGGAATTAAATTTTATACAAAATTAAAAACTGTAACATCAAGATGGCCATCAGGTATTCGCTCAAATGCAGAATTTGTAATGCCAACAATGAAATAGGAAAAAATGAAAAAAATATCTTTAATTGGTGCAGGTCAAATAGGTGGAACTCTAGCACATTTAATAGGAACCAAAGAATTAGTTAATGAAGTAGTTTTATTTGATGTAGCTAGTGGTATTGCAAAAGGAAAAGCATTAGATATTGCACAATCTTCATCTGTAGATGGTTTTAATGTTAGATTTTTAGGAACTGATAACTATGAGGATATAAAAGATTCAGATGTAATTATAATTACAGCAGGTGTTCCAAGAAAGCCTGGAATGAGCCGAGATGATCTCCTTGGAATAAATTTGAAAATTATTAAACAAGTTGCTGAGGGAATAAAGAAAAATGCTCCTAATGCTTTTGTGATTTGTATCACCAATCCTTTAGATGTTATGGTTATGGCATTTCAAAAATTTTCAGGTTTGCCATCAAATAAAGTTGTAGGTATGGCAGGTATTTTAGATAGTTCGAGATTTAAATTATTTTTATCATTAGAACTAAATGTGCCAGTGAGAGAAATTGAGGCAATTGTTATGGGTGGTCATGGTGATACTATGGTTCCTATGCCAAGATTTACAAAAATTTCAGGTAAATCATTGTTAGATCTTGTAAAGAATGGAAAGATTTCTTCAGAAAGAGTTGATGAAATTAATCAAAGAACAAGAGATGGTGGTGCTGAGATAGTTAAATATTTAGAAAAAGGATCAGCCTTTTATGCACCAGCAGCATCAGGTGTTCAAATGGCAGAGGCTTATTTGAATGATCAGAAGAAATTATTGCCTTGTGCTGTGCAATTAAATGGAGAATACGGTGTACAAAATGTTTACGCTGGTGTTCCTGTTATCATTGGAAAAGATGGTGTAGAAAAAATTGAGGAAATTGATTTAGATGAAAAAGAAAAAAAAGAATTTATGCATTCAATAGATGCTGTAAAAGCTCTATGGGAAGCAGCATCTAAAATTGATCCTGATTTATCTAAATAATAATGAATATTCACGAGCATCAAGCTAAACAAATATTAAAAAAATATGGCGCTGTAGTTCCTGAAGGAGTATTTGCGCTGGATGTTGATGAGCTTATTGAAAAAGCAAAAGCACTAAAAACTGAGAAATATGTTCTGAAAGCACAAATTCATGCTGGCGGCAGAGGAAAGGCTGGTGGTGTAAAAATTTTAAACTCGATAGAAGAACTAATAGTAGCAGCTAAGGAATTACTTGGAAAGATATTAGTTACACATCAAACTGGCCCTGAAGGTAGGGAGGTAAAAAGATTATACGTAGAAGAGTCTTCAAATATAGATAAAGAATTTTACTTATCGTGTCTAGTTGATAGGGTAAGTTCTAAAATTGCATTTATATCAAGTGATCAAGGAGGGATGGACATTGAAAAAGTTGCAAGTAGTTCACCTGAGAAAATTATAACTACAAAAGTTGATATAGGTGACGAAATTTCCGAGTCAGATTGTAAAAAAATAATTAAAATTTTTAATTTAAACGAAGATGCCAAAAAACAAGCAATATCATTAATTAAATCAATATATAAAATGTTTGTGAGTACTGATGCAAACATGGTTGAAGTAAATCCATTGATTTTAACAAAAGAGAAAAAAATTGTTTGTTTAGATGCAAAAGTTAATTTTGATTCAAACGCTTTATTCAGACATCCAGAAATTGTCGAATTAAGAGATTTAAATGAGGAAGATCCTGCCGAGATAGAAGCCAGCAAGCATGATCTTGCATATATCAAGTTAGATGGAAGTATAGGCTGTATGGTGAATGGAGCAGGATTAGCGATGGCAACTATGGATATAATTAAATTGTATGGTAAAGAGCCAGCAAATTTTTTAGATGTAGGTGGTGGAGCATCTAAAGAAAAAGTATCTGCCGCATTAAAGATAATTCTCTCAGATAAAAATGTTAAAGGTATCTTAATAAATATTTTCGGAGGAATTATGAGATGCGATGTTCTTGCTCAAGGAGTAGTTGATGCAGCTAAGGAAATAAATATTAGTGTTCCTTTAGTTGTACGATTAGCAGGTACAAATTATAAAGAGGGAAAAGAAATTCTTGAAAATTCTGGATTAGAATTAATTTCAGCAGAAAATTTAGATGATGCAGCCAAGAAAATTGTTGAGGCAATAAAATAATATGTCAGTTTTAGTAAACAATAATACAAAATTGATTTGTCAGGGATTTACAGGTGCTCACGGAACTTTTCATTCAGATCAGGCTATAAAATATGGAACAAATCTTGTTGGTGGAGTTACACCAAAGAAAGGTGGACAAAAACATTTAGATAGACCAGTTTTTAACAGTGTCATAGAAGCAAAAAATGAAGTAGGTGCTGACGCAACTATGATTTATGTACCTGCTAAATTTGCAGCAGCAGCAATTATTGAGGCTATAGATGCATCAATTGAACTTATTGTTTGTATAACAGAGGGAATTCCAATCCAAGATATGCTTAAGGTAAGACAAAAATTAAGTGGCTCTGATAGCAGATTGATTGGACCTAATTGTCCAGGAATAATTACACCAGATGAATGTAAAATAGGAATTATGCCAGGTAATATTCATAAAAGAGGAAGTGTTGGAATTGTATCAAGGTCAGGTACATTGACATATGAGGCAGTAGCTCAAACAACTGAAAATGGACTTGGTCAATCAACTTGTATAGGAATTGGTGGAGATCCTATTAATGGAACAAATTTCATAGATTGTTTAGATTTATTTTTAAATGATGATGAAACAGAGTCTATTTTAATGATAGGTGAAATCGGAGGGACTGCCGAAGAGGAGGCTGCTGAATTTGTAAAAAATCACAAAATCAAAAAGCCAATAGTTGGATTTATTGCAGGAATTACCGCTCCTCCAGGCAGAAGAATGGGACATGCTGGCGCTATAATTTCAGGTGGCAAAGGTGGAGCAGAAGATAAAATTAAAATTATGGAAGAATGCGGTATTACTGTTGCTAAATCACCATCAATTATTGGAAAAACTTTATTTAATAAACTGTCTAATTGAAAAATAATATTAGAGGGATATATTAAAAAAAAAGATGTCTTCATCAAAAAATCTTGATTTCGAAAAAACTTCATTTTTAAATAAGTCTAATAGTGCATTCATAGAGGAGATGTATCTAAAATTTATTAATAAAGATACAGATCTTCCAGAAAGTTGGGCAAATTATTTTGAAGGAATTGGCGAAGAATTAAATGTAATAGCAAAAGAAATTAATGGTCCATCTTGGGGACCAATAAAAAAAAATATAAATGTTGATGAATTACAAAGGAAAATAGAAGAGCAAGATAAAAGTGATGTTGAGAATATTAAATTAGATACGTCAGAAAAATTTAATTTCCAATTACTTGCTGATTCAAATAAGGATTCTATAAGTGCTGTAGCATTAATTAGAGCGTATCGATTGAGAGGACATTTGTTAGCAGATCTTGATCCTTTAGAAATGAGAAATTCAGAATATTTAGATGAACTTCATCCAGAGTTTTATGGTTTTAAAAAAGAAAATTATGATAAGAAAATTTTTCTAAATGGAGTAATTAATCGCAAGTATGCTAATATAAGAGAAATACTTAAATTTATGAAGAAAACCTATTGTGAAAAAATAGGTTATGAGTTCATGCATATTTCAAATCCAATAGAAAGAAAATGGTTTAGGGACAGAATAGAGCAAGATAAAAATGCACTACAGTTTACAAAAAATGGAAAAGAAGCAATTTTAAATAAGTTAGTACAGGCTGAAGGATTTGAAAAATTTTTAGCAACAAAGTATGTAGGAACAAAAAGATTTGGTTTAGATGGTGGAGAAAGTTTGATACCTGCACTGGAACAAATAATAAAGATTGGTGGGCAAAATAACATAAAAGAAGTTAAAATAGGCATGTCTCATAGAGGGAGGCTTAATGTTTTGGCAAATGTTTTGCAAAAATCTTATAAAAGAATTTTTAATGAATTTGCAGGTGAGCTGAGTTCTGATAATGAAGATAGTGCTGGAGATGTAAAATATCATCTCGGAGCTTCATCAGATAGAGAGTTTGACGGAAATTCAGTCCATGTGAGTTTGACAGATAATCCTTCTCATTTAGAGGCTGTCAACCCAGTTGTTTTAGGTCAGACAAGAGCTAAACAATTTTTTCATAAAGATAGAGGGAGAAATAAAGTAATACCTATTCTTATTCATGGTGATGCGGCTTTTGCAGGTCAAGGAGTTGTAGCAGAATGTTTTGCAATGTCTGGATTACCAGGACATAACACTGGTGGAACAATTCATATAATTGTTAATAATCAGATAGGCTTTACTACTAGTCCGAGATTTGCTAGGTCCTCGCCTTATCCATCAGATGTTGCAAAAATGGTAGAGGCGCCAATTCTTCATGTTAATGGAGATGATCCAGAGGCAGTTGTTTATGCGACCAGAATAGCAACAGAATTTCGATTAAAATTTAATAGAGATGTAGTAGTAGATTTAATTTGTTATAGAAGATTTGGACATAATGAGGGAGATGAGCCTTCATTTACACAACCATTAATGTATAAAAAAATTAGATCACACCCAAGTGTTTATAAAATTTATGGAAATAAACTTGTTAATGAAAATTCAATAACTCAAGAATTATTAAACCAAAATGTTAAATCTTTTAAAGAATTACTTGATGACCAATACAAAAGTGCAAAAGATTATAATCCAAAAATAGAATGGTTTGAAGGAACTTGGTCAAGATATAAACCAGAAAGAGGCAAAGATAAAAGAGGTGTAACAGGTTATGAAGAAAAAAAATTAAAAATAATTTCAGATAAGATTAATGTTATTCCGGCAGAAAAAAATATTCACAAAACCATCTCTAAGATATTTAATGCTAGAAAAAAAAGTATCGAAAAAGGTATAGGAATCGATTGGTCTTCAGCGGAAGCTCTTGCGTTAGGATCTTTGTTGGAAGAAGGGTACCCAGTAAGACTTGTAGGTCAAGATTCAGGCAGAGGGACGTTCAGTCAAAGACATTCTGTATTAAGAAATCAAATAGATAATTCTAGATATGTTCCTCTTAATAATATTTCTGATAGTCAAAAACAATTTGAAGTAGTAGATAGTTTTTTATCTGAACTCGCGGTTTTAGGATTTGAATATGGTTACAGTCTTGTAGAACCAAATACACTTACTCTTTGGGAAGCTCAATTTGGTGACTTTGCAAATGGTGCTCAAGTAGTAATTGATCAATTTATTGCATCTGGAGAGAGAAAATGGAATAGAGCATCTGGTATAGTAATGTTGTTACCTCACGGATATGAAGGACAGGGACCAGAGCATTCATCAGCAAGATTAGAGAGATTTTTACAATTATGCTCAAACGATAATATGCAGGTAATGAATTGTACAACTCCAGCCAATTATTTTCATGCTTTGAGAAGACAAATGCATAGAAGTTTTAGGAAGCCTCTAATTATAATGTCACCAAAATCATTACTAAGAAATAAATATTGTGTATCAAATTTAGAAGATTTTAATAAGTTAAATTCATTTCATAGAGTGCTTTGGGATCATTCAATCGACCCAAAAATAAAAGGTTTTATAAAATTAAAAGAAAGTTCAGAAATTAAAAAGGTAATTTTGTGTTCAGGGAAAGTGTATTTTGATTTATTAGAGGCAAGAGAAAAGTATAAAAGAAATGATGTTGTGATGTATAGAATTGAACAATTATACCCCTTTCCTGCAAAAGCTTTAGTTAAAGAATTAAAACCATATGCTAAAAATGCTGAATTTTTCTGGTGTCAAGAAGAACCAAAAAACATGGGCGCTTGGTTTTCAGTAAGAGATTATATCCAATGGACATTAGACACTTTAAAGGCTAATAATAATAAAATTTCTTATATAGGAAGAAGCCCAGACGCAACTCCTGCAACAGGATATGCCAAAAGGCATATTTCCCAACAACAAGAAATTATTAAAAAAGTATTTGAATAAAGACAAAGACAATGAGTGAAAAAATTGTAGTCCCAGTTCTTGGGGAAAGTATTACTGAAGCGACAGTTTCTAAGTGGTTAAAAAAAGAAGGCGAAAGTGTTGAAGTTGATGAACCTATTGTTGAACTTGAAACTGACAAAGTAAATTTAGAAGTACCATCTCCTATAAGTGGTGTTCTGTCGGAAATCAATTCAAATGATGGAACTGTAGTAGAGGTAGGAGCATTACTTGGCTCTGTATCTGAAAATGGATCTAAAATAGAAAAAAAAGAAGAAATTGAAAAAATTACTTCATCACAAGATGAAAATAACTTTGTAAATTTAGATGAATCAAAAAAAAAACCTAAAGTTTTTAATGAAAAAATGGAAAATCAAATTTCAGTTGATGAACCATTAATTTTAAAAGAAGAACCATTAATTTTAAAAGAAGAAGTAAAAGAAAAACTTGAATTAGAGATTAAACAAGAAAATCAAACCCTTTCTCCTGCTGTTAGAAAATTTGTAGCTGAAAAAAAAATTGATATTCAAACTGTTCAAGGTACTGGGAAAGATGGAAGAATTTTAAAAGGTGATCTGATAAGTCTAATGGGTGCGCAACCGCAGCCATCTCAAAGAAAAGCTCAGTATGGTCCCGAGGAAAAAATTAGAATGACTAGATTGAGACAAACTATTGCTAAAAGATTAAAACAAGCTCAAGAAAATGCTGCTTTATTAACGACATTTAATGAGATTGATATGTCAAGTATTATGGAAATGCGAAAAGAAAACCAAGAAGATTTTCAAAATAGATATGGAATTAAGTTAGGTCTCATGTCCTTCTTTGTAAAAGCATGTATAGTAGCATTAAAATCGTTTCCAGTTGTAAATGCAGAAATTGACGGTGAAGACATAATTTATAAAAATTACTATAATATTAGTTTTGCAGTAGGCACTGAAAAAGGCTTAGTTGTTCCTGTATTAAAAAATGCTGATGAGTTATCATTTGCGGAGATTGAAAAAAAAATTAAAGAAATCTCTGAAAAAGCAAAAGATGGTAAATTAACAATTGATGATCTTCAGGGCGGTACCTTCACTATAAGTAATGGTGGTGTATATGGATCAATGTTATCAACACCAATTTTAAATTTACCTCAATCAGGAGTTCTCGGAATGCATAATATAGTTGAAAGACCGGTAGTGCTCGAAGGGGAAATCAAGATCAGACCAGTTATGTATTTGGCTTTATCTTATGATCATAGAATTATAGATGGAAAAGAATCTGTTTCATTTTTAAGGATGATTAAAGAAAATTTAGAGGATCCAAGAAGATTGTTTTTAGATATTTAGATGTCAGAAAAATTTCATGCAGTTGTAATTGGGGGTGGTCCAGGAGGATACGTTTGTGCTATCAGATTAGCACAATTAGGATTAAAAACTGCATGTATTGAGTCGAGGGGTTCTTTAGGAGGAACTTGTCTTAATGTTGGATGTATACCTTCAAAAAGTTTACTAAATTTATCTGAAGAATTTCATAAGGTTAAAAGTTTATCTAATAAAGGAATCGAAGTTGGTGAGGTTAAACTAAACCTCAATAGGATGATGAAAAATAAAGATAAAGCTGTAACAGTTTTAACTAAGGGAGTAGAATTTTTACTCAAGAAAAATAAAGTTTCGTATTTTAAAGGTCACGGAAGCTTTAAATCAAAAAATGAAATTAATATTCAAGATACTGATAATAAGAATATTACAATCAGTGCAGATAATGTGATAATTGCAACTGGATCAGTTCCAGTATCTCTTCCAGGAATTAAATTTGATGAAAAAATAATATTATCCTCTACAGGGGCTTTGAAAATTGAAAAAGTACCCAAAAAAATGCTTGTCATTGGGGGTGGGTATATTGGTTTAGAAATGGGATCGGTTTGGTCAAGACTAGGAGCGGATGTGCATGTTGTAGAATTTTTGGAGCATATCACACCTGGAATGGATAAAGAAATTTCTTTAGAGTTTATGAAAATTTTAAAAAAACAGGGAATAAAATTTCACATGCAGCATAAAGTTAAAAAAATACAAAAAAAAACTACTAGTGCAGTAGTTTCTACTTTGGACAAAGATGGAAACAAAAAAGATTTTGATTGTGATGTCGTTTTAATTTCAGTTGGTAGAAAGCCAAATACAAATGGTTTAAATATTGATGCTGCTGGAATTAAACTGGATGAAAATCAAAGAGTAATTACAGATAAAAATTATAGAACAAATCAAAGTAGTATTTATGCTATTGGAGATGTAATTGCAGGGCCCATGCTTGCTCACAAAGCAGAAGATGAAGGAATAGCAGTCGCCGAAAATATTGCTGGCCAGTCAGGTCATGTAAACTATGATACTATTCCTGGAGTTATTTACACAACACCAGAAGTTGCTTCTATAGGAAAGACAGAAGAAGAATTAAAAGAAATGAATGTAGAGTATAAAATTGGAAAATTTTCTTTTATGGCAAATTCGAGGGCAAAAGCGATTGGTGATTCTGAGGGTTTTGTCAAAATTTTAGCTGATGCAAAAACAGATAAAGTTTTAGGAGCACACTTGATAGGGCCTCATGCTGGTGAATTAATAGCTGAAATTGGAATTGCAATGGAATTTGGAGCAAGTTCAGAGGATATCGCAAGAACTTGTCACGCGCACCCTACATTTTCAGAGGCAGTAAAAGAAGCGGCCTTGTCAGTGGATAAAAGGACAATTCACTCTTAAACTAAAGATTTATAAAATTTTATTTATACATTTTTTTAACTTTAGGAGTGTATTGTTATAATCAAAACGCTCTAATCCCTTGTAAGCCAACTTAGATCTATTAATTGCCTCATCATAGTGTATTAGCATTGAGCTTAATTTATTTTTAAAATCATCGTTAGAACTAGATTTATATAAATAGCCACCCCTTCCATTAAATAAAATCATATTTGATAAACCAACATCCCTGGGCGCTAAACAAGGAATCTTATAAGAAACAGCTTCACCTAAAACATTTGGGGTACCATCAAATTTAGAGGTAATACAAATTACATCTATTTTCTTATTTAATTTTTTAATAGCATCTTCCATATATCCATATATTTTGGTGTTATTTTGAGTATTTGAATTTGATAAAGATTTAATTGTTTCAAGACAACTTCCTTTACCAACAACACTTATATTAAATCGTATCTTATGTGATAAAGACATGCAGTTTTCTAAAAAAAAAATTGGATCTTTATCTGGAACTAATCTTCCCACGAAAAAAACATTGTAAATTTTCTTTTTCTTCTTTAGTCCGTTATGTTTTGGAAAAAAATTGCGTATTATCTCTACATTTTTTACTTTAATCCTTTTTTTTAAAAATGATTTATTTTGTTCAGAAAAGGTAATTACTAAATCTGTATACCTATAAAAAAATGTAACTAGGTTTCTTAAGAAAAATTTTTTTTTAATATTGTTCTCCTCATCTTTATTTTTTTCATTAATGATAGCTGTTTGAGTTCTAATTATTAATTTATATCGAGCTTTAAAAAACTTGAGTAAACACAAAAAAAAGTGGTCATGAAATGAAAATACAGTAAATTTTTTTTCATTAATTTTAATCATTTTAAAAATACAAAAAAGATTATTTAAAATTCTATTTTTAAGAAAAAATTTATTTTTAAAATTGATAATTTTAACATTCTTATTAATTGTTTTTAATCTTTTATTATTAAAAGTGTTAGTAATTAATATTGTTTCAAAATTAGTTGCTAAGAAATTTGCATATATGGACAATGATTTTTCTAAGCCACCATCTTGAATGGATGGACAAAATAAATAAATTTTCTTTGTCACGTTTGCTATGATCTAATATTTTTATTTAAAAAATCAAAATATTCATTAATTCCATCTTTCAAACTATACTTTGGCTTATATCCCAATAGTCTCTTTGCCTTGTTTATTGATAAAGTTCCTCGTGAAGGCTTCGTTTTATCTTTTTTCTTAATAATATATTTTATATTTGGGAATTTTTTTTTTAGATAAATTACGTAGCTAAGAAGAGTTTGTCCTTTTCCACACGTAATGTTAAAAATTTCATTTACACCTTTTTTACTTCTTGCAGCAAGTATTGATCCATTAACCAAATCTTTGATATATGTAAAATCAAGTTTTTCATTCTTACCTTGTATATAAATTTCCTTATCTTGAAACGCGCTCTCTATGAATATTTGGGATACTCTTCTATTCATATCCTTAGGTCCATAAACAGCTGACGGTCTAATTATAGTATATGGAATATTATGTAATTTACATAATCCTTCAGTTACGACTTCACCAGCTAACTTCATAATTCCATATGCATCTTTTGGATTTTTTTCTGAGTTTTCGTTTACAATTGATTTTTTAAAATCTCCATAAACCATACTTGATGAAAAATAAATAAATCTGTTAAATTTAAAATTTTTATTTGAAGTTTTCATAAAATTTATCGCATCAATAATATTTAATGTCGAGTCTACTGAACTTATTTTTGCTTCTTCATTATTTAAATTTGAAACTTTTGCCAATGGAAGAGCAGCAGTATGATAAATATAGTTTGGCTTATATTTATTAAGTATCGAGGATAAAGCTTTATAATTACTAGTGTCACATCTCTCTATCATTATATCTTTTAAAGATGAGAATCTTTGTTTTCTGAAATCTATAAAACCATCTTTAATTGGATTCATATAACCTCCAAAATTATCAAGCAAAATACACTTATCCGTATAATTTTTTTTTAATAATAATTCACATATATTTGATCCAATAAAACCTAGACCCCCGGTGATTAAGGTTGTTTTCATAAATTAATTACTTTTTATAAACCTGTTAATTGTTTTGATAACATAAAGAACTTCTTTTTTAGTCATATCTGGAAATATTGGAAGGGTTATTATCTCTTTTGATAATTTTTCTGTTACAGGTAATTTTTTTTTATAGTATTTTTTTAAGTATTTTTGTGAATGTAATGGAGGATCAAAATGAGCAGAGGCTTCAATATTATTTTTTTTTAAAAAATAAAGTAATTTATCTCGAATTTTTGCTTCAACAGTTATCGTATACATTTGATAAGAATGAGTAAAACCCTCTGGAATATAAGGAATATTAATTTTATAGAAAGGTTTTGATAATTCAGAGTTATATAAACTTGCTATTTTATTTCTAGCACGATTAAATTTTTCAATCCTTTTTAATTGTGAATATCCTATTGCAGCTAAATGATTAGGCATTCTAAAATTATGACCTGGAAGTACAGCCACTCTGTGCCAAAATTTTTTTTTGATATTCTTATCTATACCGTGTGCAATTAATTTTTTTACATAATCATAAACTTTTTTATTTTCCGTTGTTAACATTCCACCTTCTGTGGTTGTAATATTTTTTGTAGGAAAAAATGAAAAGCAACCAATTCCAAAGGACCCAGTAGATTTACCATAAATTTTAGCCCCTAAAGTTTCAGCACTATCTTCTATAATCTTAATATTTTTTTTTTTGCAAAATTGAGAAATCTTATCCATTTCACAGGGTAATCCAGCAAAATGAACTACTATAATTGCTATAGTCTTATTCGTTACACTCTTTTTAATATTTTCAAGATTTATGTTTCTCGTTTTGTAGTCGATGTCAACAAAAACTGGTTTTGATCCACAATTTAGAACAGCATTTGCTGTAGAAACCCAAGTAAAACTAGGTATAATAATCTCTCCTTTTACACCCAAAGATTTAACCGCACATTCTAAAGCACTTGTGCATGAGTTCATTGCGATAGAATATTTAATATTGAATTTTTTATTAAATAATTCTTCAAATTTAATGTTATATGGACCGTGAGTCAGCCAACTTGATTTCAACGATTTTTGTACCAATTTGATTTCTTTTTTATTTATTGATGGTTTACATAGAGGAATTTTCATTTTTGTGAGTTGAGTATAAATTATTAATTTATATTTTATAGACTAAAAATTTAATATTACTAGAGTTAATAATATTTATAATTATTAGAATATTTAAAAAATGAAATTTCCAATTTTATTACCTAATATATTTGATTATCCATTTACTTATGAGAGTGATCTTAAATTAAAAACAGGAGACTTTGTAATCGTCCCTTTTGGAAAATCAAAAATTACTGGTGTAGTGTGGGATGAGTTCGAAAAAAATGATAACAAAACTTTTAAAATTAAAAATGTTTTAAAAAAACTAAAAACATCTGCTCTAAAAAAAGATACTATTAAATTTCTTAATTGGTTTGCCAAATATAACTTAGTGCCTAAAGGAATGGCACTGAAATTGTCATTATTGAGCAATAATGTAGTTGAAAAATTATCTGATGAAAAATACAGATATTTTGAGGCAAATATAAAGAAACATTCTTTTAAGTTGTCTAAAGACCAAAAAAAATCTTTAAAATTAATGAGTAAATTTTCTAATAAATTTAGAGTTCATGTATTGCAAGGCACAACAGGTTCAGGAAAGACAATTGTATACTTTGAAGCTTTAAAAGACCAAATAACCAAAGGGTTTCAAGGATTAATTTTATTACCTGAAATTGGACTAACAAGCCAATTCGAGCAAAAATTTTTTGAATTTTTTGGTTTTAAACCTGCAGTTTGGCATTCAGGGATCACAAAGAAAAAAAAAGAAATTATTTGGAGTGGAGTAAATGAGGGAAAAATCAAGGTTGTAATTGGAGCAAGATCATCTCTTTTTTTACCATTTAAAAAATTAGGATTAATTATTGTAGATGAGGAACACGATCAATCTTACAAACAAGATGAGGGAGTTATTTACAATGCAAGGGATATGGCAATTGTTAGGGCTTCATTTGAAGATATTCCAATAAATTTGATCTCATCTGTTCCATCAATTGAAACATATGAAAATATAAAAAAGGGTAAGTATTCAATATCAAAACTTAATAAAAGATATCAGGATGCTGAATTACCAAATTATGAAATAATTAATTTAAATAATACCAAGCTTGAAAAACAATCTTGGTTATCAAAAGAAATTATTGAAAAAGCTAATTATCATTTAGAAAAAAAGGATCAGGTTTTATTTTTTTTAAATAGAAGAGGTTTTTCACCACATGTAATATGTAATAAATGTTTTAGTACTTATACTTGCCCTAATTGTTCTATAAATCTAGTTTATCATAAAAAAAAAAATATTCTTCTTTGTCATTATTGTGGTTTTAAATCTTCATTAAATAGAGATTGTCTAAAGGATGAAAAATGCAATTTTATTTTTAGTGGACCAGGGGTAGAAAGAATTTCTGACGAAGTTAAAAAAAATTTTCCATTTAAAAAGATTGAAATTTTTTCAAGTGACACAATGAATAGAAAAGATTCTTTAGATAAATTAAATAAAATTATAAATAATGAAATTGATATATTAGTGGGAACTCAACTAATTTCAAAAGGTTTTCACTTTCCAAATTTAAATTGTATAATAGTAGTTGATATTGATTTATCAACTCAAGGTCATGATTTAAGAGCAGCAGAAAAAAGTTTACAATTATATCATCAATTATCAGGAAGAGCTGGTAGAGCAGGTAAACCAGCTACAGTCTATTTTCAAACCTATAGTAAAAATACAAAAATGATAAATGAGATTACAAATAGTAACCCTAATTTATTTTTAGATAGAGAATTAGAAATTAGAAAAAAAAATAAACTACCACCCTATGAGAGATTTATTGCTTTAATTTTGACCAGTGAAAATGAGCAAAGGTTGGAGAAAGAGGCTTTTTATTTTAAAACTTACTTAGCTGATAAAATTAGCGCAAAAGTTCTTGGACCAGTAAGTGCTCCAATATTTAGGTTAAAAAGAAAATTTAGGGTTAGGTTATTAATTAGGGGACCAAAATCTTTAAAATTACAAGATTCAATTAGTGAATTAATTCTAAAATATAAGTTTTCTAATGGAATAAAACTGACAGTTGATGTTGACCCTATAAACTTCAATTAGTCTTTAAAAAAAGCTCATTTTTATAAATCAGTTACTTGAAGACATAAGAGTCGTATGCTATTCAAGGCGTGATTTTTAATTAATCTTCAACATTACAGAGGAACCAAGTTGAGTAAAAACACCAGATTTTCAATAACTTCAGCTGAAAGATATTCTCTTGCACTTTTTGAACTTTCAGATGAAAACAACCTTTTAAGTCAGATAGAGGAACAGTCTTTATCTATACTTAATTTAATTAATCAAAGTGAAGATTTTTGCAATTTGATTAAAGACCCAACTACAAGCCAAGAAGATTTATCAAATGTAATAAATATAATTTTAGAAAATAATAAATTTGAAATTTTATTTAAAAATTTTTTAAGCTTCTTGATTCAAAAAAGACGTTTCTTTTATATTGAACGTATTCTTAAAAGTTTTATTGAAATTTGTTCAAAAAAAAGAGGAGAACTTAGAGCAGAATTAAAATCTGCTAAGGAATTATCTAATGAAGAAGTAACAAAAATTACAGAAGAGCTAACAAAAAATTTTAGCTCAAAAATAAAATTAAACTACAAACATGACAAAAGTTTAATAGGAGGACTGGTAGTACAAATTGGAAGCACTATGGTCGATACCTCAATTAAAAATAAATTACAACAAATTGAAAATAGAATGATAGAGGCATAAATGGAAATAAATCCTTCAGAAGTTACAAAAATATTAAAAGAACAAATTAAAAATTTTGGTGATAAAGCAGAAATTACAGAAGTTGGACAAGTCCTATCGGTTGGAGATGGTATTGCTAGGATTTATGGTTTGGATAATGTTCAGGCTGGTGAAATGGTAGAGTTTGCAGATGGTTCAAAAGGTATGGCTTTGAATTTAGAAAGTGAAAATGTTGGTGTTGTAATTTTTGGTGATGACAGAAACGTTAAAGAGGGTGATGTAGTAAAAAGAACAGGTAATATTGTTGATACGCCAGTTGGAAAAGAATTATTAGGTAGAGTAGTTGATGGTTTAGGAAATCCTATTGACGGTAAAGGAATATTAGATAAAGGTATTAAAAAAAGTAGGGTGGAAGTTAAAGCACCTGGTATTATTCCACGACAATCAGTTAGTGAACCAATGCAAACTGGTCTTAAATCAATTGATAGCTTAGTTCCTATTGGAAGAGGACAAAGAGAATTGATTATCGGCGATAGACAAACTGGTAAAACAGCAGTTGCAATAGATGCAATTATAAACCAAAAAAAAATCAATGAATCTGGTGATGAAAAACAAAAACTGTATTGTATATATGTTGCAGTTGGACAAAAAAGATCAACAGTAAGACAAATTCAAAAAACATTAGAAGAAGCTGGAGCCATGGAGTACACGACAATTGTTGCTGCAACTGCATCTGACTCTGCTCCTTTACAGTTTTTAGCACCATATACAGGATGTACTATGGGTGAGTATTTTAGAGATAATGGAATGCATGCGTTAATTATTTATGATGATTTATCTAAACAAGCAGTTGCCTATAGACAAATGTCTTTGTTATTAAGAAGACCTCCAGGGCGTGAGGCTTATCCTGGAGATGTATTTTATCTTCATAGTAGACTGCTCGAAAGAGCAGCAAAATTAAGTGATGAACATGGCGGTGGATCACTTACTGCACTTCCAATTATTGAAACACAAGGTGGAGACGTATCTGCGTTTATTCCAACTAACGTTATTTCAATCACAGATGGTCAAATTTTCCTTGAAACAGAATTATTTAACCAAGGCATAAGACCTGCAATTAACGTAGGATTGTCAGTATCTAGGGTTGGTTCATCTGCTCAAACAAAAGCGATGAAAAAAGTTTCTGGTTCAATGAAACTAGAATTAGCACAATATAGAGAAATGGCAGCTTTTGCTCAATTTGGATCTGATTTAGATGCGTCTACTCAGCAACTTTTAAATAGAGGCTCTAAACTGACAGAACTTCTAAAACAAAAACAATACTCACCCATGACTGTTGCAGAACAAGTTATATCAGTATTTTGTGGAGTAAAAGGTTATCTGGACGATATTGATTTAAAAGATGTTGCTGAATTTGAGATTAAGATTATTGAAAAATGTAAATCAGACAATCCTGAAATTATCGAGTCAATTTTAAGTTCAGGAAAACTTGAGGATGATAAAGAAAAATTACTTGTTGAGGTAATTACTCAATTAAAAGGAAATTTTAAATCTTAATAATTTATGGCAAGTTTAGACGATTTAAAAAAAAGAATAACTAGTGTAAAATCTACACAGAAAATTACTAAAGCTATGAAAATGGTTGCAGCAGCAAAGTTAAGAAGAGCTCAAGAAAGTGCTGAAAAGGGAAGACCCTATTCAAAAAAAATCAATAATATTATTTTAAATTTATC
The DNA here is from genome assembly GCA_902520685.1 of uncultured Pelagibacteraceae bacterium. Lineage (GTDB taxonomy): Bacteria > Pseudomonadota > Alphaproteobacteria > Pelagibacterales > Pelagibacteraceae > Pelagibacter. The sequence continues at coordinate 104,275 of CABYPE010000001.1, forward strand.
AAATGGTATATCTGATATAGAAAATGCGCCAAAGTTATTATCAGGCACTGGTCAAGAAAGAGTTCACCTTTGTTTAGTGATGACTTCTGATAGGGGTTTGTGTGGAGGATTTAATTCTAATATTATTAAAAAAGCTAAAAATTATTTTTCAAAAATTTTAGATGAAGGTAAAGAACTTAAGATTATAACTGTAGGCTCAAAAGGGAATGATCAATTAAAAAGAGTTTATGGTAACAAAATAATTGAGCACATTTCTTTCAAAGAGTCTAAAAATGCAAATTATTTTGATGCTGATAAAGTTGGAAAAATGGTAATTGAAAAATTCGAAGCAGGTGAATTTGACGTTTGTACAATTTTTTATAATCAATTTAAAAACGTAATTACTCAAATTCCTCAAGCACAGCAAATTATACCTTTAAATAATGAAGGAGAAGAAAGTAGCTCAGATGAAAGTTATGAATTTGAACCAGACGAAGATGAAATTTTAAGCAATTTATTGCCAAAGAATATTTCTACACAAATATTTAAAGCAATGTTAGAGAATTCAGCTAGCGAACAAGGGTCAAGAATGAGTGCAATGGACAATGCAACCCGAAACGCAGGTGAAATGGTTGACAAACTTACTATCGAATACAATAGAAGTCGTCAGGCAGCAATTACAAAAGAACTAATAGAAATTATATCAGGAGCAGAAAGTTTATAATTATGAGCAAAGGAATAATCACACAAGTTATTGGAGCAGTAGTAGACGTAAAATTTGGTGGTGAACTACCAGAAATTTTAACAGCATTAGAATGTAAAAATGGAGATAACAGACTAGTTTTAGAAGTAGCACAACACTTAGGTGAAACTACTGTTAGAACAATTGCTATGGATGCTACTGAAGGATTAAAAAGAGGTGATGAAGTTACTAATACAAATGCTCCTATTCAAGTTCCAGTCGGACCTGAAACTCTTGGAAGAATTATTAATGTAATTGGCGAACCTATTGATGAAAGAGGTGAAGTTAAAACTAAAGAAAGCTGGCCAATTCATAGAGCTGCACCTGAATTTAATGACCAATCGACGGAGACTGAAATACTTGTAACAGGTATTAAGGTAATTGATTTGCTCGCACCTTATGCAAAAGGAGGAAAGATTGGATTATTTGGTGGAGCAGGAGTAGGAAAAACAGTTTTAATTATGGAATTGATCAATAACGTTGCAAAAGCTCATGGGGGATTTTCAGTTTTTGCAGGAGTTGGTGAGAGAACTAGAGAAGGAAATGATCTTTATCATGAGATGATAGAGTCTGGTGTAATTAAAAAAGAAGGAGCTGGTTCAAAAGCTGCTCTAGTTTATGGACAGATGAATGAACCTCCTGGAGCAAGAGCCAGAGTTGCACTTACAGGCTTAACTGTCGCTGAATATTTTAGAGATCAAGAAGGCCAAGACGTTCTATTCTTCGTAGACAATATCTTTAGATTTACTCAGGCAGGTTCAGAGGTTTCAGCTTTATTAGGAAGAATTCCATCTGCAGTTGGATATCAACCGACATTAGCCACTGACATGGGTAACTTACAAGAAAGAATTACTACTACAAACAAAGGTTCAATTACATCTGTACAGGCAATTTATGTACCCGCTGATGACTTAACAGATCCTGCTCCAGCAACATCGTTTGCTCACTTGGATGCAACGACTGTACTATCTAGACAAATTGCGGAAATTGGTATTTATCCTGCAGTAGATCCACTTGATTCTACGTCAAGAATTTTGGATCCAAGAATTGTTGGAGATGAGCATTATAGAGTGGCAAGAGATGTTCAAAGAATACTACAATCATATAAATCACTGCAAGATATAATAGCTATTCTTGGTATGGATGAGTTATCTGAGGAAGATAAACTAGTTGTAGCAAGAGCTAGAAAGATCCAAAGATTTTTATCTCAACCGTTTTTCGTTGCAGAAGTATTTACTGGTTCACCAGGAAAACTTGTTGATCTTGATTCAACTATCAAAGGTTTTGATGCAATTTGTAAAGGTGAGTATGATCACTTACCTGAAGCTGCTTTTTATATGGTCGGTACAATTGAAGAAGCTATAGAAAAAGCTAAGAAAATAGAACAAGAAGCTGCCGCTTAATGACCGAAGAGTTTAAAGTTGAAATAGTAAATCCTGAAAAATCTTTTTTAGTAAAAGATGACGTCTCAGAAGTTGTGGTTCCTGCTTTTGAAGGAGAAATGGGAATATTGAAAGATCATATTTCAATCATTTCTTTTTTGAAACCTGGCATAATTAAGATTCTATCAATATCAGGAGACGAAAATTACTATATTGAAGATGGAATTGTTGAGTTTAAAAATAACAATTTATCTATTTTAACAAGTAAAATCTTTAATCTTGCCGAAATTGATAAATCAATGCAGCAAGATTTACTAAAACAGGCAGAAGAAGAGGCTAATAAAACTGATATTAATGATCAATCTAAGTATTTAGCAGATCAAAAAGTTGAAGTTTTAAAAACGCTTAATTAATAAATTTTTTTACTTTCTCTTTAAGTTCCTTGTAAACATGATGTTTAAAATCAACCACGACATCAGTAATTAAATCTAATTCGATCCATTTCCAATCTAAAAATTCTGGATTGGATGTATTAATATTTATTTCATTATCATTTCCCATAAATCGCATTACAAACCATTTTTGCTTTTGACCCTTGTACTTACCTTTCCATATAATTCCTATTAATCTATCAGGCAGATTATAAGTTAATGTGCCATCTAATTCTTTTATAAGTTCCACACTTTTGATGCTTGTTTCTTCTTCCAATTCTCTAAATGCAGCTTTTAAGTAATCCTCTCCCTCATCCACACCACCTTGAGGCATCTGCCAAAAATTCTTAGAATTATCAATTCTTTTTGCTACGAATACTCTATTTTGTTTGTTCAATAAAACTATTCCGACCCCACTTCTCAGTGGCAAATCATTAAAATTTTTATTCATATTATCCGTTTAGTAACTTAATAGCGTAATTTAATTGATTATCAGTATCAGTTTTTATTCTAAAATCATCACCTTCCTCATTTACTTCTATATCTGGTCTAACACCTACCTCAGAAATAGATTTTCCAGAGGGAAGATAATATTTTGAAACAGTTAATCTAATAGCTCCACGATTTTTTAAAGGAATAATTGATTGGACTGAACCTTTACCAAAGCTATTTTCACCAATAATAATTGCTCTTTTATGATCCTTTAAAGCTCCAGCAACAATCTCAGATGCAGATGCTGAACCATAATTAATTAAAACTAATAATGTTTTTCCATCAGCAATATCTCCTTTTTTTGCAAACCATTTTCTATTTTCAGATTTTTTTCTGCTTTTTGTTGAAACGATCTCTCCGTTTTCTAAAAAGAAATCAGAGATTTTTATTGCTTGAGATAAAAGACCTCCAGGATTATTTCTTAAGTCTAAAATAAACGAATTAAGGTTTTTATTTTTTTTAAGTTTTTTAATTTGTTTTTCTATTTGATCACTACTGTTATCATTAAATGAAGTAAGTCTAAGGTATCCAATATTTTCATCTATAATTTCAGATTTTACAGATTGAACCTGAATAACTTCTCTAATGATATTAAATGTTAATGCTTTTTTTTCACCCCTTCGTCTTACTGTTAACTCTATTCCAGAACCCACAGGTCCTCTCATTAAATCAACAGCTTCACTTAATGATTTTCCTTGGACCTGAACACCATTTATTTTGACTATGTAATCACCAGCCTTTAATCCAGCTTTGGATGCAGGTGTTTCATCTATAGGAGAAATTACCTTTACTACTCCAGACTCCATAGTTACTTCAATTCCTAATCCACCAAATTCACCACTTGTCTCTGTCTGCATCTCCTCAAATATCTCTGGAGACATATAGGCTGAATATGGATCAAGAGATTGAAGAAGACCATTAATTGCAGAGTCCATGCTTTCTGATTGATTTATTTCATCAACATATTCGTCATTAATTTTTTCTAGTACTTCACCAAATAAGTCGATCTTTTTATAAATATCGATTTCGTTTGAAATTGAATAGTTCGTAAAAAATAAACTATTTAAAAAAAAAATTAAGATTAGATGATATCTCATATCATCACTTTTTCTTTTGGTATTAATTCTGACCAAATTTTTTCTAACTCATAAAACTTTCTTTTTTCAGGATGAAAGATATGAACTATAAGGTCAATACCATCTACTAGTTTCCATTCATTACTACCTTTACCTTCAATCTTAGAATTTTTTAATCCATTATCTTTAAATTTTTCCAAAACTTGTTCAGATAAAGATTGAATATGTCTTGAAGATGTTCCACTAGCAATAATCATATAATCGGCCATTGAGCTTTTATCTTTTAGATCAATACTTACAATGTCGTGAGCTTTATTTAAATCAAGAGTTTTAATTATAATATTTTTTAAGTCTAAATTTTTATCCATTAATTAAATAAAGATTATCAAATTTTTCTTAATTGAGAAGATGAAATGTTGACTTTACTAAACTCAATAAACTCAAGATTGGCTTTATTAAGTTGCTTAAATGTCTTTGATTTTAACGAATTTTTTTTATACCCATGTCGGTCGAAAACTAGAATATTACATTTTTGTGAAATTAATTTAGATTTATGCCATTTATGAAAATTAATAAGGTTGTCGGCACCCATTAAAAAATAAATTTCAATGTTTTTATTTTTTTTTAAATGATTGATTAAATCTATAGTTTTATTTGATTTAATAATTTTTTCATAAAATTTAACCTTGATAAATGAATTTATACCAATTATTTTTTTACAATATTTAATTCTGTCAGCAACAGATGTCTTACTCTCTATTTTAAATGGATTTTTTTTTGTAATCGCCCAAACAACTTTTTTGAGTTTGAATCTTTTTTTTGCTTCCTTAGAAATTACCAGATGTCCTTTATGAGCAGGATCAAACGTTCCACCCAATACACCAATTTTTATTTTTGTGTTATTCAATTTAGTTTCTTATTTTACCATTACTAGTGATTTCATATTTATATGAAATTAATTGATTTAAACCTACAGGACCTCTTGGTGGTAGTGTATTAGTAGAAATTCCGACTTCTCCACCAAATCCAAATTCACCGCCATCAGCAAATTGAGTTGAGGTATTATGCATTGCAATTGAGCTTTTAACATTTTTTAAGAAATATTTTGCTGTCTTTTTATTTTTTGTAATAATAGAGTCAGTGTGCTTAGTTCCGTATTTGTTAATATGTTTAATTGCCTCTTCAGAATTTTTAACAACTCTAACAGATACAATTGATGCTAAATATTCAGTTGACCAATCTTTTTCTTTTGCAGGATATACTTGACCTTTGTAATATCCCCTTAAATTCTTATCGCCAATTATTTTACAACCATTATCTTCAAGTGCCTGCAAAATAGGATTAATAAATTTTTTGACTATATCTTTATGAATTAGAATAGTTTCAGTCGCACCACAAATACTTGTATTTCTTAATTTAGCGTTATAGACAACTTCTTTAGCCATTTTTAATCCTGCATCTTTATCTATATAAGTATGACAAAGCCCCTCTAGGTGCCCAATTATAGGCACTTTGGATAACTCTAAAACTTTTTTAACTAAATTTTTTCCACCACGAGGTATGATTACATCGATAAATTTTTTCATCTTAGAAAGCATAATATCCACAAGTTTTCTTTGTTTTGAATCGATAAATTGAATAAAATTTTCATCAACTTTATTTTTTTTAAGTGCTTTTCTAAATAACTTAGTTAAAGCTCTGTTTGAATTTATGGCCTCAGAACCTCCTTTCAAAATCACTACATTTCCTGATTTAAAACATAGACTGGCAACATCTGAGGTTACATTTGGTCTACTTTCATAAATAACACCAATAACTCCAATTGGTATTGAAACTCTTTTTATATTCAAACCATTTGGTCTTTTCCATTTTTCTAAAGTGGTATCGATAGGGTCTTTTAATTTAGCTATTTTAAAAATAGAATTTATAATTCCATTTAATTTATTTTCATTTAAATGAAGTCTTTTGATTAAGTTTTCTTTTAAACCTTTCTTTCTTGCGTAATTAATATCTTTTAAATTTTGACTAATAATTAATTTTTTTTCATTCTTAATTAATTTTGCATAATCATTTAAAACTTTATTTTTTACTTTAGTTGCAACTTTATATTCACTTGCTTTTCGAGCTTTTGTACCGATAAGATTCATATATTTAATCATTTAAATTTCTACTATATCATCTTTATGAATAACTTCTGATTTTGCAACATAGCCTAATAATTTTTCAATTTCATTAGAGTGATGACCCATAATTCTAGTCACCTCATCAGAAGTAAAGGAACTTAACCCTCTAGCACATTCATTATTTTTTTTATCTAATACTTTAATATGATCACCTTTGTTAAATCTTCCCAAAACTTTTTTAATTCCTGCTGCTAACAAACTTTTTCCAGATTTTAACGCTTTTTTAGCGCCATCATCAATTATTAAAGCTCCTTTAGGTGCTACAGAACTTATTATCCATTTTTTTCTAGCATCTAACTTTGAAATTTTTGGACTAAACCAAGTACAGTTATTTTTTTCAATTATTTTTGAGATAGGATTTGAATATAGTCCGTTCGCAATAACCATACTAGTACCAGCAAGTTGACATATTTTTGCTGCTTCAATTTTTGTATGCATACCACCACTTCCATATTCATTTACGCCTTTAACATAAATTCTTTTTAGATCTTTTTTTAGATCATCAATTTTCTTTATTAGTTTAGCATCCTTAAAAATTTTAGGATTTTTTGTATATAAACCATCAACATCAGATAATAAAATTAAGACATCTGCGTTTGTAATTTGCGCAACCCTAGATGCTAATCTATCATTATCTCCATATTTTATTTCACTCGTTGCAATAGTGTCATTTTCATTGACCACAGGAATAAAACCGAGTTCAAAAAGATTATCAAAAGTTCGTTTTGCATTGAGAGATCTTCTTCTTTCCTCAGTATCTTCTAATGTAAGCAGGATCTGAGAAATATTTAATTTATATTTTCCGAAAGTTTGTGAAAATAAGTTCATCAGTTCTATTTGACCAATAGAAGCAATAGCTTGACTCTTATCTAATTTAATATTTTTTTTGTTATAATTTATTTTCTTGCAACCCAAGGCTATAGCACCAGAACTAACAATAATTACTTTTTGGTTTTTATCTTTCAATTTTTTAATGTCTTTTGCAAAATTAGATAACCACTGTTTCTTAATTTTTTTATTATGATCAACTAGAAGAGTTGATCCAATTTTGACAACAATTATTTTTGAGTTTTTAAGATACATAAGACAAAAGTTTTGCTTTAATTTTTGATACGGATTTTTTTTCCAGAGTTGTCATTGTCATAATCTCACAATTTTTTTCTCTTGAAAAATTATCTATAATGTCATTTGCTGTTTCTTCATCAATCAAATCAATTTTATTAAGCACAATTAGTTCTTTTTTTTCTAATAATTTTGCACTGTAGCTTTTTAATTCATTTTTCACTTGATTATAAGACTCATTCAGATCTAAGTTGGTAACGTCAATTAAGTGCAGTAAAGACTTGCATCTCTCTATATGCTTTAAAAACTGTATCCCTAAGCCTACACCTTCGTGAGCTCCTTCGACCAATCCTGGAATATCCGCAATAGTAATTTCTTTATCATCGTAAGAAGCCACACCAAGGTTAGGATTAAGAGTTGTAAATTTATAATTTGCAATTTTTGGATTTGCGTTTGTTAATGCTGCTAACAAACTTGATTTTCCAGCGTTTGGTAATCCAATAATACCAATATCAGCAATTGTTTTTAATTGAAGCCATATTGTAAATTCTTCTCCAATATTACCTTTGGTGAATTTTCTTGGAGCTCTATTTGTAGAACTTTTAAATCTTGTGTTTCCTAAACCTCCTTTTCCACCCGCAGCTGCAACATATTTTTCACCTTTTTTATTAAAATCAAAAAGAAGAGTTTTGTTATCTTCTTCAAATACCTGTGTACCTAGAGGAACTTTTAAAATTAAATCTTCACCACTTCTCCCTGTTCTGTTTTGACCAGAACCATTTTCTCCTCGTTCAGCTTTGTGATGTTGTTGATATCGATAATCAATAAGGGTATTTAAATTTTCTTCTGTCTTCAAAATAATTGATCCACCTTTTCCTCCGTCCCCTCCATCTGGTCCACCAAATTCAACAAACTTCTCTCTTCTAAAACTAGGAGATCCATCCCCGCCGTTTCCAGCTTTAATATATATTTTAACTTGATCGAGAAATTTCATAATACAACATCTATTTTAATTGGTTGTACTATTAATTGGGCTTTACAGAAACGAAAGTTCTATCTGATTTAGATTTTTTGAAGACAACTTTTCCTTTAACAACTGAAAATATTGAATGATCTTTACCCATACCAACATTTTCACCTGGAAAAATCTTAGTTCCTCTTTGTCTAACAATTATGTTTCCAGGAATTACTGTTTCACCACCATACTTTTTTACACCAAGTCTTCTACCAGCACTATCTCGTCCATTTCGCGATGATCCACCTGCTTTTTTTGTTGCCATAATTTACCTAATAACTATTTGCTTACTGCTTCCTTAACTTCTTTTTTTTTTGAAGTTTTAGAAATTTTTTCAGCTTCTGATAACACTTTACCATCTTTTGAAAAAATTTTGTTAATCCTTATCATAGAATATTCTTGTCTATGCCCGTTTTTTCTTCTTGAATTGTGTCTTCTTCTTTTTTTAAAAATTAAAATAGTTCTGTTTTTACTATTTTTAATTAAGTTAGCTTCTACTTTTGCCCCCTCAACATTCGGAGTTCCAATTTCAATTGATTTATCATCACCATATGCCAAAATTTCATTAAACTCGATCTTAGTCTCTGGTTTAGAGTCTGGTAGCTTTTCAATCTTAAGAATTTCACCAGATTTTACTTTATACTGTTTTCCACCTGTTTTTATTACTGCGTATGACATAGTATGGTTTAAATTAATTTACCGCAATATAATTGTAGTAAGCCTTTAGTCAAGCCGAATTAATTAGAAATTATCCTTTAAATCTCTTAATTTTGAAAAAGTTTTAACGTCTTTTGCTCTTAAAAATATATTACACTCTAATTCCTCCTCTAAAGTTGAGGGTATGGTAGGAATTCTTTTTTCTCTTAATTTTTCTATTTTTTCTATTTTTTTTTGTAAATCTTTGTTCTCAGAATCGTATTTTTTACAAAATTTTGCATTGTTAAAAGTGTATTCATGACCACAATAAATTTTTGTCTCTTTTGGTAATAATTTAATTTTGTTTAAAGACTCAAACATTTCTTCATATGAGCCTTCAAATATTCTTCCACAACCAAGTGAGAAAAGTGTATCTCCAGTAAAAACTATTTTTTCTTTAAAAAAATTAAAACAAATATGGCCTGAAGTGTGTCCAGGTATATGCATAATTTTAGCTTCAAAGTTTTCAGCTTTCCATATTTGATTATCTTCTAACAATACGTCTACCCCTGGTATTCGTTTCGAGTCTCCTTTAAAACCCACAACAATTGATCTATATTTTTTTTTTAATTCTTGATTTCCTCCAATATGATCATAATGATGATGAGTATTAAGAATATATTTTAATTTTATATTTTTATTTTCTAGGAAACTTATTATTGGTTGAGATTCACCAGGATCTACAACACACGCAGAATTGTTAGTTTTGTCTATTATTAAATAACTATAGTTATCTTGAAGACAAGGTATTATTTCAATAAGCATTTTATTTTTCTATCAAAAATATACCAAGATCTGCAAACAAATTTTTAACACCTAAATTACTCTCACTTATTATTGAAGTATTAAGATTGTTTAAAGCGAGTGATTTAAAAATCTTTATATCTTTTGATTTTACAAAATGAAAAAAATCTTTGATTGTGCACATGTGTAAATTTGGAGTGTTATACCATTCATCTGGCAATGTTTTAGTAATTGGCATTGTGCCTTTAAATAATAAATGAAATCTTACTTTCCAATATCCAAAATTAGGAATAGTAACTATTGCTTTTTTTCCAACTCTTAAAAGTTCATCTAAAACTAATTCAGGATTAAGAAAAGCTTGAAGCGTTTGACTTAAAACAACATAATCAAATGATTTGTCTGGAAATTGTTTTAAATCTTTCTCAGCATTTCCCTCAATTACAGTCAAACCTTTAGCAATACATTCTTGCACTTTTTCTTTTGAAATTTCTAATCCTCTTATATTTATATTTTTATTCTTTTTTAAAAATTTCATTAAAGTTCCATCAGCACAACCTACATCTAAGACTTTCTTATCTTTTTCAATTAAATCTGCTATTACTTGAAATTCATTTTTCATAATTAATTTTCTTCATAAGATTTATCTAAAAAGTTTTTAAGTGCATTTAAGAAATCAGGAACATCTAGTAAAAAGGAGTCGTGACCTTTGTCAGAAACAATTTCTACAAATCCAACATCAGCTCCTATTGAGTTTAAAGCAATAACAATATCTTTATTTTCTTGAGTTGGATAAAGCCAATCTGAAGTAAATGAAATTATAAAAAATTTTGCTCTGGTATTTATAAATGCTTCTGAAAGATTACCTTTGAATTGCTTAGCCAAATCAAAATAATCCATAGCTCTAGTAATATAAAGATAACTATTTGCATCAAATCTATCTACAAAAACTGAGCCCTGATATCTTAAATAACTTTCTATTTGAAAGTCAGCGTCAAATCCAAATTTAAGATCTTCTCTCTCTTGTAACTTTCTTCCAAATTTTTCCTGCAAACCTTTTTTAGATAAATAAGTTATGTGAGCTGCCATTCTAGCTACTGCCAATCCTTTTCCAGGATTAGTTTCGTTTGACGTATAATTCCCATCTTTCCAGTTACTATCAGCTGTAATAGCTTGTCTTCCTAGCTCGTTAAAAGCAATATTTTGTGCTGAATGACTAGATGTGGTTGCTATTGGTATCACTGTTTTTGATTTATTAGGAAAGTTACTAATAAACTGAAGGACTTGCATACCTCCCATTGAACCACCAGTTATAGAAAATAGTTTATCAATACCAAAATGATCAAGTAAATTATATTGAGCATTCACCATGTCATTAATTGTAATAACTGGAAAATTTGTTCCAAAAATTTTTTGATCAGAATCTTTATGACTTGGTCCGTATGATCCCATACATCCACCGATTACATTAGAGCAAATAACAAAATATTTATTTGTATCGATAGCCTTATCAGGACCTACAGTATAACTCCACCAACCCTCTTTGTTAGTTACAGGGTTTATCCCGGTTACAAATTGATCTCCTGTTAGAGCATGAAAAACTAATATTGCATTATCTTTTTTTGAATTAAGCGAACCGTAAGTTTCATAGGCTATTGGAAAATCTTTGATAGTTTTTCCACAGTCAAGTTTTAAAGGTTTTTTAACAATTAAAGTTTTTATGTTTTTCTCAGTATTCATATTTTTAGACTGTTTTGAATTGTGAGAAAAAAAACTATTTTAGCGGTTTTTTTTAAGCGCTCGCAATTCAGTTAAATCAGCGCATAAATTTTTTACTAGAACTTATTTATTATGTCAATTTTTTAAAAAAACCTCTTATTCTCTATAAAAATTTGTAATTTTATCTATAAAGAGCTCATAAATTAAAAAAAAATGACAACTCCAAATTTTAAAAGATTTGATATTGAAGCTTATAGGCCTGGCAAATCAAAAGTTAAGAAACTTAAGAAGGTAATCAAGTTATCTGCAAATGAATCAGCTTTAGGTATGAGTCCTAAAGCAAAGAAAATAATATCAAATAAAAATTTAAATTTAGATAAATATCCAGATGGAAAATCTCAAAATTTAAGAAGAGCAATATCTAAAGCTTATAAATGTAATTCTGAGAAAATTATTTGTGGAGCAGGTTCAGATGAAGTGATTCAAATGATATGCCAGTTGTTTTTAAACCCAAAAGATGAGGTTGTATTACCTGAGTATAGTTTTTTAATGTACAGAATTTATTCAAAAATTGTTGGTGCAAAAGTTGTATTTGCAAAAGAAATTAATTTTAAAGTTTCAGTAAAAGAAATTTTTAAAAAAATTACAAAAAAAACTAAAATTGTCTTTATAGCAAATCCAAACAATCCAACAGGAACTTACATAACTAAAAAAGAGGTTTTAGAATTAAGAAAAAGATTAAATAAAAAAATTTTACTAGTTATAGATGATGCCTATGCGGAATATATGAAAAACAAAGATTATTCATCTGGGTTAGATTTGTTTAAAAATAAAGACAATGTTTTCATCCTTAGAACTTTTTCAAAAATGTTTGGATTAGCTTCTTTGAGAGTAGGTTGGGGATATGGATCAAAAAAAATAGTTGATGCGCTAAATGTTATAAAACCACCATTTAATGTAAATGGTATTGCTCAATTAGCTGCCGCTCAGTCACTAAAGGATAAAGCTTTCATAAATAAATCGATTAGACATAATTTATTATATTCTGAAAAAATTAAGAAATTTCTTGAGACATATAATATTTTTTCAAATTCAGTTTCAGCAAATTTTTTGTTACTTAATTTTGAAAAATGCAGATATTCAGCAAAATTTTTGTATGAAAAACTCAAAAATAAGGGAATTATTTTAAGATCAACAGAAGATGGTTATCATATAAAGAATAAATTAAGGTTAACTATTGGATCTAAAAAAGAAAATTTAAAATTTATGAGTGTTATTAGGCAAGTATTGAAAAAATGAAAAATATTTTAATTATTGGCTGTGGATTATTAGGTTCATCTTTATTAAGGCGTATTAGTAAAAAAAAAATAGCTAAGAAAATATTCATTTATGAAAAATCAAAATCGAATATTGCTAAAATTAAAAAATTAAGATTACCTGGAACATTTGTTAAATCATTAAAAGAAGGTATAAGTAATTCAGATCTAATTATTTTTTGTACGCCAATGAGTGAATACAAAAATATTATTTTAAAAATTAATGACTTTATACCATCAAAAACATTAATTACAGATATTGGTTCTTCAAAAATTGAAACATCTAAAATTATAAATAAATTTTTAAAGAAAGGTATTCATTGGATTCAAAGTCACCCAATTGCTGGATCAGAGGTCAGTGGACCAGAACATGGAAAAGATAATATGTTCATAAATAGATGGTGTATTATAATTAAAGAAAAAAATAGTCAAAAAAATAACATAAATATTATTACTAATTTTTGGAAAAAAATTGGATCAAAAGTAGTTGTAATGAGTGCTGAAAAACATGACAAGATTTTCTCTATAACTAGCCATCTACCACATTTAATTGCATATAATTTAGTTAAATCCGCACAAGATTTTGAAAAAAAACAAAGCTACGATTTAATAAAATTTAGTGCAGGTGGATTAAGAGATTTTTCTAGAATAGCAGCATCAAATCAAATTATGTGGCGTGATATTTTTTTTAATAATAAGAACAACATTTCAAAAGCTATTGATTTATTTATAAAAAATTTGAGCCAATTCAAAAAAGATATCAATTCAAAAAATAACAAGTCTATTATTAAAAAACTTATTCAAACTAAAAAAGTAAGATCAAAAATCATTAAGTTGAGACAAGATATTAATAAACCTGACTTTGGAAGAGATTAATATTGTAAGTTAGATACTTTTTTTATTTTTAGATTTGCAGTTTTTTGAATTCTATTAATTGTCTCTTTAATTGGCATAATTATAACTTTTTTTTCTGGCCCATAAGCATGAATTAGTTTTTTAGAATTTAAACATATGGCAACATGACCTTTCCAAAATATGATATACCCTTTTTTAAATTTTTTTTTCTTAATTTTTTTTTTCGAGTATTTAATCTGATCTTTTGTATCTCGTGGATAAAATGAGTTATTATAAGTAAAGTATATTTGTAATAAAGCTGAGCAATCAATACCATTAAATGTTTTTCCACCCCAAACATATTTTACGTTCAAAAACTTTTTAAATATTTTAATAAAATTTTTTTCTTTATGATTTAATTTTTTTATATCACTTTTTTTAATCCATTTATTTTTCTCAATTTCGATGTAATTTCTATTTTGAGTTAATAAAGATAATTTAGATGTAAATGGAAGCCAACTATTTGTTTTAATTCCAGGTTTTTTAAATATTCTTGCTTTTAATGAACTGACTTTATAACTAGGTTTAAATTTTTTTAAATATTTTGAGTCTCTTATATAACCAATGTAGTTATCAAATAATGTTTTAATTTTAACCCAATTTTTATTTTTAGATAAAATTTTGAATTCTTCACCATATATGATTTGAGAAATCACTTCTGATTTATTAGAAGGTTTTTTGTAGATATTTGAAAAATTATTTATGAAATAAAAATTATTTTGCACCAAATTTGATTTTATTTTTAATTAACCATAGACAAACTAATGAAGGTATTACCATTATAGTTGTTAAAACAAAAAACGTACCCCAATCCCCATTTAACCAGTCAACTAAAGCTCCAGATGACGAAGCTAGTGTAGTTCTGCCCGCAGTGCCAATAGAGGCAAGTAATGCATATTGTGTTGCTGTATAAGTTCTGTCGACTAATAAAGATATAAATGCAACAAATGCTACAGTTGCAAAGGCAGCAGTAATGTCATCGGCTATAACAGCAATTGCAAATAAAACTTCTGACTTTCCAGTCCAGGCTAAAATTGCAAATAAAAGATTCGTTACAGCCATTAGACCTCCAGCAAAAAACATTGTTTTAATTGTTCCAGCTCTCATTGCCATTATACCACCTAATAATGTAAATATCACAGTTGTAATCCACCCTAATCCTTTTGAATAAATTGCAATTTGACCTTTTGAAAATCCAACTTCTTTATAAAAAACTATAGACATTCTTCCCATAAAAGCTTCACCTATTTTGAACAAAAAGACAAAACCCAAAATACCTACAGCTATAGCAAAACCATTTTTTTTGAAAAAACTCATTATTGGTCCACCAATAGTCCCAGAAATATAAGCTATAAAGTTTGTAATAAAATTGTTTGAACCAAGTTTTGCTTTAATTAGTTTATCTGTCTCAATTTGTTTTATTTGTCTATCTGTCTCTAGGGGCTCATGAACAAACATTAACCCAATATTCATCAAAACAACTAAACCCCCTAGAACTAAAAAAGTAGCTTGCCAATAGTCTGAAATTCCTAAATTTTCAAAAAATTCTGCTGTGAATAAAGCAACAACTCCACCTAATTTATAACCTGTCCACCACCCGACAACTGCCATAGCTGCTCCTGCAGCCATAGATTTTCCCTCATTTTCATTAATTTGCTCAATTCTTAAAGCATCTACGGTAATATCTTGAGTTGCAGATGCTATAGCAATTATTAATCCCACAGAAATTAATAATGCTAAATTTTCTGTAGGATTAATCAGGCTCCAAATTATTAAACTTAACAAAATAATAACTTGCATTAAAACAATCCAGCCTCTTCTATGACCTATTTTTTTGGTTAGAAATGGAATTTGAATTCTATCTATAATTGGTGCCCATAAATAATTTAAGGCATATACTCCAAAAATTAAACCTGCCCATCCAATTGTTGATCTACTAAGTCCTTCTTCTTTAAGCCAAAGGCTCAAGCTACTTGCGATTAATACCCAAGGAAATCCACTAATTGCACCTAATAAAAGAATCCTTATCATTCGTATATCTTTATAAATTATAAGAGACCCTAACCAGGATTGTTGTTTATTTATTTCAGACATAATTAATTTCTCCAAAAAGATGGTAAAAACAATACTAGTATTGCAAATAGCTCAAGTCTACCCAATATCATCCCAAAGGATAAAATCCATTTTGAACTATCAGGAAGAGTTGAGAAGTCTCCATTTGGGCCAATTATTGAACCTAGACCAGGCCCAACATTAGATATGGATGTGGCTGCTCCAGAGATAGATGTAACAAAATCTAATCCAGTCAAAGATAACAAGGCTGTTAGAACAAAGAAAATCAGTAAATACATGTAAATGAAAGATATAATTGAAGATATAAATTTATTATCTATTGGATTTTTATCATATTTTAAAACAAAAACTCCTTTAGGATAAATTATTTTTTTCAGTTGATTAATAATAAATAAATATAATATTTGAATTCTAAATATTTTAACCCCACAAGTTGTAGATCCAGCACAACCTCCAATGAACATTAATAGTAAAAATAAAATTAATGTAAAACTTCCCCAAGTATCAAATTCAGCATTCACATAACCTGTACCAGTTAAAATTGATATAATATTAAAAATTACAGATCTAAAATTAAATTCTTTTGAACTACTTATCATCAGATATATTGACAAAATTATTATACTAAAGATTATTATCTTAAAAAAAGTTCTTATTTGGATATCATTAAATAGTATTTTTTTATCTCCACTAATAAATTTTATGTATGCAATAAAGGGCAAACTTCCTAAAATTATAAAAATCATTGCTGAAATTTCAATGGAAACACTGTTAAAAAAACCAATTGATTCATTATAATTAGAAAAACCGCCTGTTGCTATTGTAGTCATTGAGTGTGTTAGACTATCAAATAAGTTCATCCCGAAAATTTTATAAGTTAAACCACAAAAAAAAGTTAATGATGTATAAATATATATTAGACGAAGTGCTATTTCTTTTGACTTAGGTAATATTTTCTCAGATGAGTCATTATTTGAAATTTTAAAAAGTTGCATCCCACCAACATTCATTATTGGCATTAATGTGATTGCCATGATTATAATTCCAATGCCCCCTAACCATTGAAGGATAGCCCGCCAAAGTAGTATACTTTTTGGCATTTCATTCAAATTGGAGATTACAGTAGATCCTGTTGTTGTGATTCCAGACATGCTTTCAAAAAAAGCATTTATGAATGAGAAATTTAAATCAGAGAAGATAAATGGTAAAGACCCAAAAATTGCAATACTCAACCATGAAAGTGCGGTTAAAAGAAAAGCTTGTTGTAAAGTCAATTTTTTATCATGGTCTAGATTAGATAAAAAAAATAATGTTCCAAAAACTATTGTAACAATAGAGGCACCAAAAAAAGACGAGTCTATTTCTGAATATATAAATTGAAAAATAATTGGGATAAACATGAATATACCAAGAATTATTTGTAAAATTCCAAGCGTAAAAAAAACTGTTTTGTAATTAGACATTTTGAAAGAACATTATTTTATGGTAAATAAATTTCAACTCTATAAGAATTAATAAAATCGCTAATTTAAGATTTAAAAAGATATATTCGTGATTAAAAAAGAAATTTTAGATAAAACAAGTGCATGGCCTTTTGTTGAGGCAAAAAAAATGCTTCGAGAAAGAAAATCATTTATTGACAAAAAAGGCAAAATTACTCTTCAAACAGGATATGGTCCAAGTGGACTTCCTCATATTGGAACATTTGGTGAAGTTGCTAGAACATCAATGATGGTCAATGCATTAAAGCAACTTACAGATCTGCCTACAGAAATAATTACTTTTTCTGATGATATGGATGGTTTAAGAAAAGTTCCTGATAATGTTCCAAATCAAGAACTATTAAATGAAAATCTTCACAAACCACTAACACAAGTTCCAGATCCATTCAAAAAATTTGCTAGTTTTGGAGAACATAATAATGAAATGTTGAAAGATTTTTTAAATAGTTTTAACTTTAATTATAGTTTTAAAAGTTCAACATCTTTATATAAAAGTGGTTTTTTTAATCCGACATTAAAAATTATTTTAGAAAACTATGATGGTATAATGAATATTATACTTCCAACTTTAGGTAAAGAACGTCAGAAAACTTACTGTCCATTTTTACCTATATGTCCTGATACAGGTCACGTTCTAGAAATACCAGTTTTAGAAATTAATAAAGAAAATTCTAAAATAATTTTTGATAATAAAGGTAAAAAGTTAGAATCAAGTATTTTAGATGGAGATTGTAAATTACAATGGAAAGTTGATTGGGCTATGAGATGGTATGCTCTCGATGTAGATTTTGAAATGTATGGAAAAGACCTTATTGAGAGTGCTATTTTATCAACTAAAATTATAAATCTAATAGGAAAAAAAAATCCATCTGGCTTCGCTTATGAATTATTTCTTGATGAAAAAGGTGAAAAAATTTCTAAATCCAAAGGAAATGGTATTACTATAGATCAGTGGTTGAAATATGCTTCCCCTGAAAGTTTATCTTTATACATGTATCAAAATCCTAAAAGAGCAAAAAAGCTTTATAAAGAAATAGTTCCAAAAGCTGTTGACGAATATCTAGATAATATTGAAAAATCAAAAAAACAAACAAACCAGCAATTAGTAATGAATCCTGTCTGGCATGTTCATAACGGGAATGTCCCAAAAGAAGAAATGATTATGACTTTTTCTATGTTGCTGAATTTAGTTGAAACAAGTAACGCTGATAACAAAAATCTATTATGGAAATTTGTAAAAAAATATAAATTAAATATCAATGAAAAAAATTTTCCAATTTTTGATGGCTTGGTTGGTTATGCAATTAAATATTTTAATGATGTTATTAAGTCTCAAAAAAAATATAAAACTCCTTCAGATAATGAGAAATTAGCTCTACAAGCTTTAGTTAAAACTTTAGAAACGTGTGATGATCAGATGTCTCCAGAAGATATACAAACTTTGATTTATACAACAGGTAAAGAAAATGGTTATGCAGAAAACCTTAGAGATTGGTTTAAGCTGATTTACGAAGTGGTCTTTGGTGATGAAAATGGTCCAAGAATGGGTTTTTTTATAAGTTTTTTTGGTGTGAAAGAAACAAAAGAGTTGATAATTAGTAAGTTGAAATAATGTATTCAAATTTAAGATCTTTAATTTTTAAGTTAGATCCTGAAAAAGCACATTTTTTAGCAATTCAATCTCTTAAACTTAATTTAGTTTCAAATATATTTGATGAAATCAAAAATGATCCTTTATTAAAAACAAAACTATTTGACCAAGATATTGATAATCCAATTGGTATTGCAGCAGGTTTTGACAAGAATGCTGAGGTTTATAATCCTTTATTTAAATTGGGATTTGGATTTGTTGAAGTGGGCACAGTCACCCCTTTAAAACAATATGGAAATGAGAAACCAAGAGTATTTAGATTAGTCGAAGATCAAGCTTTAATAAACAGGTTAGGTTTTAACAATCAAGGATCAGATACAATTTTAAGTAGAATAAAATCAAATAAAAAATTAGGCGTGCTAGGTATAAATATTGGACCGAATAAAGATTCTAAAAATAGGCTTAAGGACTATTTGATTGGATTAGAAAAATTTCATGAAACTGCAGACTATATTACAATTAATATTTCTTCACCAAATACTGAAAATCTTAGAAATTTTCATGATACAAATAAATTAAAAGAATTATTAAATTCTATATTAGAAAAGAAAAAAGAATTAAAAACTGAAATTCCTATAGCTGTAAAGATTTCACCAGATATAAATGAAAATCAAATTAATTTAATTTCAGAAATACTTTTAGAAAATAATGTGAGTGCAATAATAATCTCAAATACTTCTGATACTTCTCGAGAAACACTTCAAAATATTCAGAGACATCAAAAGGGTGGTTTATCTGGAAAACCAATAGAAAAAAAATCAAATTTTTTGATAAGTAAATTTTATAGTTTAGTTAAGGGTAAAATTAAGATTATTGGAGTGGGCGGCGTTGACTCTGGGAGAGCAGCATATGATAAGTTTTTATTAGGAGCAAATTATGTTCAATTATATACTGGTATGGTATTTCAAGGACCCAATATTGCTAGTATTATTAAAAAAGACCTAAAAGAATTGTTAATAAGAGATGGTGTCAAAAATTTCACAGAAATTATAGGAAATAAAACTATTTCTTAAATCTATTAAACTTGACGCCTTCAACATCTCGTCTTATATAGGCTCAGTTATTATGTCAAAAAAATGTGAACTTACCGGTAAAATTCCCATGAAAGGTCATAACGTTAGTCATGCTAACAACAAGACAAAAAGAAGATTTTTACCAAACCTGAAAAAAGTGAAATTTACAAGTGAACTTGTTGGAAGAAGCTTAAGACTTACCGTAAGTAATTCAGGTGTAAGATCAGTTGATAAAAAAGGTAGTTTTGATGAATTTTTAAAGACTGTGAAAAATAAGAATTTATCTCCAAGATTAAAAAAATTAAAAAAAGTAATTTTAATTAAATCTCCTTTTAAAAAGAAATCTATAGCTAAATCGGCTTAATGAATAAATTATTTATCACCCTATCTTTATTGATGGGGATTGTTGTACTATCTTCTAATTATTTAGTTCAGTTTCCAGTAAACTATTATGGGTTAAATGAAATTTTGACTTATGGAGCTTTTAGTTATCCAATTGCTTTTTTAATTACGGATTTAGCTAATAGATCTTATGGAAAATTGTTAGCAAGACAAATTGTATATTTAGGTTTTTTAACAGGAATTATATTTACATTATTATTTTCAACTGATTTTGCAGATTTAATATCAATTAGAATAGCAATAGGGTCAGGGGTAGCTTTTATTACTGCTCAATTATTAGATATTCAAATCTTTGATCGATTAAGAAAAAAAGAGTGGTTTGTAGCCCCACTTACTTCATCTTTGATTGGATCAACAGTCGACACATTTTTATTTTTCTCAATATCATTTTATGCAACAGGAGTACCTTGGTTTACTTTATCCCTTGGAGATTTAGCGGTAAAAATTTTAGTTGCTATAATAATGTTGATACCATTCAGAATGTTATTGAAAATTATTAGACCAATTAAAGTTTAATATAAAAATTTATAAGACAAAATTTTATAAGCTAATTTTGCAACAAGAAAATTATAAGAATTAAATCCTTTAATTGGAGATAGTTCATTAATATCTGCACCAACAATTTTTGAGTTTTTAGCTGCGATTCTTATTATATCTAATGTTTCGTCCCACAAAAGTCCTCCTGGTTCAGGTGTACCAGTTGCAGGCATAATACTTGAATCTAGTCCATCTACATCGAATGTTAGATAAACAGTTTTGTTTTTAATCAGTTTTCTAAATTTAGACAAATTCCATTTTTTTTTATCTTTTGCCCAAAAAATATTTATTCTTGAAGAATTTTTTTTTAAAAATGGGACTTCACTTTCTGAAATATTTCTTATCCCAAATGAAATTAAAGATACATTTTTATAATCCAAACACCTTCTAATTGCTGAGGCATGTGAAAATTTTTCTCCATTATAACTTTGACGCAAATCTGCATGTGCATCAAAATGTAAAAGGCAAATATTTTTATATTTTTTAGTAAAAGGAACAA
>CABYPE010000002.1 GCA_902520685.1 uncultured Pelagibacteraceae bacterium
CGAAGCAATTACAGAGATTTATAAGATGTTAAGACCCGGTGAACCACCAACAATAGAAATTGCTACTCAAATATTTAATAATCTATTTTTTAGTTCTGATAGATATGATCTATCTGATGTAGGTAGAGTTAAGATGAACTCAAGATTAAATCAAGAATGTTCTGATAAAATTACGATTTTAAGAAATGATGATATTATAGCAATTATACATAAAATGTTAGATTTAAGAGATGGTAAAGATGAAGTTGATGATATTGATCACTTGGGAAACAGAAGAGTGCGTTCAGTTGGTGAACTAGTTGAAAATCAAGCTAGAATTGGTGTTTATAGAATGGAAAGAGCCATCAAAGAAAAGATGACTACACTCGACGTTGAATCAGCAATGCCACAAGATTTAATTAATGCAAAGCCCCTAACCGTTTCATTAAAAGATTTTTTTGCAAGCTCACAACTGTCCCAATTCATGGATCAAACAAATCCTTTATCTGAAATTACACATAAAAGGAGGGTTTCAGCTTTAGGTCCAGGTGGTCTGACTAGAGAGAGAGCTGGTTTTGAAGTTCGAGACGTTCATCCTACTCATTATGGAAGAATTTGTCCGATCGAAACCCCAGAGGGACCAAACATTGGATTGATTAATAGTTTATCTACTTATGCAAAAATTAACAAATATGGATTTATAGAAAGTCCATATAAGAGAGTTAAAGATGGAGTTGTACAAGATAAAGTTGAATATTTGTCAGCAATGGAGGAAACAAAATTTAATATTGCTCAGGCAAATACCAAAATAGATAAAAATGGTAAAA
The DNA here is from genome assembly GCA_902520685.1 of uncultured Pelagibacteraceae bacterium. Lineage (GTDB taxonomy): Bacteria > Pseudomonadota > Alphaproteobacteria > Pelagibacterales > Pelagibacteraceae > Pelagibacter. The sequence goes on from CABYPE010000002.1 coordinate 807, forward strand.
TTATAGAGGAGCTAGTTTCTTGCAGACAAAATTTGAACTTTTTATTATCTAAACCTGAAACTATTGATTACATTGATGTATCTCCAAAGCAGCTAGTTTCAGTTGCAGCCTCTTTAATTCCATTTTTAGAAAATGATGATGCTAACAGGGCTTTAATGGGCTCAAATATGATGAGACAAGCAGTTCCATTATTAAAACCAGAATCTCCATTAGTTGGAACAGGAATTGAAAGCGATGTAGCACTTGATTCTGGAGTAACCATTGTTGCTAAAAGAGATGGTATTGTTGATAAAATTGATGGAAAAAGAATTGTTGTAAAAGTTACTGAAGAAACTGATTTCACAAAATCAAGTGTAGATATTTACAATTTGCAAAAATTTAAAAGATCAAATCAAAATACATGTATTAATCAGAGACCATTAGTAAGAGTTGGTGATAAAGTTAAACCTGGAGATATAATTGCTGATGGACCATCAACTAGATTAGGTGAATTAGCATTAGGTAAAAACGTAACTGTAGCGTTTATGCCATGGCAAGGATATAATTTTGAAGACTCAATTTTAATTTCTGAAAGATGTGTAACTGATGACGTATTTACATCTGTTCATATCGTTGAGTATGAAATTATGGCTAGAGATACAAAATTAGGTGAAGAAGAAATCACAAGAGATATACCTAATGTTAACGAAGAAGCATTAAAAAATTTAGATGAGTCTGGAATTGTTTACATTGGTGCAGAAGTTAATGCCGGTGATATTTTAGTGGGAAAAGTTACACCAAAGGGAGATTCAGCATCTGGCCCTGAAGAAAAATTATTAAGATCAATTTTTGGGGAAAAGGCAATAGATGTAACAGACACTTCTTTAAGAATGTCGAGAGGTAGTAGTGGTACAGTTGTAGATGTTAAAGTTTTTAACAGACATGGAATTGAAAAAGATGAAAGATCAATAACAATTGAAAGAGCAGAAATTGATCAAGTTCAACAAGATAAAATTGTTGAGGAAGAAATTTTAGAAAGAAGTATTAAACAAAGAGCTGCGCAAATTTTATCGGGTACTTCATTATCGAAGAAACTTAAAGATCTCGATGCTGGGGCAAAGCTTGATTTTGATAATATAAATAAACTTGGAATTAATGATGTATTTAAAATTACTGTTAGTAACACAAAAGATGAAGCTACTTTAGCTCAATTAAAGGATCAATATAATAAAGCTAAACAAGATATTACTGAAAGATTTGAAGATAAGGTATTAAAAATTAGAAGTGGAGATGATTTATTACCAAGTGTAATGAAGATGGTTAAAGTTTTTGTTGCAATTAAAAGAAGATTAAGACCTGGTGATAAAATGTCTGGAAGACATGGTAATAAGGGTGTTGTTAGTAAAATTGTTCCAGTTGAAGATATGCCATACAGAGAAGATGGTAGACCTGTTGATATAGTTCTTAACCCGCTTGGAGTTCCAAGTCGTATGAATGTGGGTCAAATATTAGAAACACATTTAGGTTGGGCTTGTAAGGAATTTGGCGAAAAAGTTAAAAAACTGGTAAATGAAAATAATAAAAAAATTGAAAAGACTGAAAAAATTTCAAAATTCTTAGAGTCTGTGTATGGAGAGGAAATTTTTAATGAAAAAGTTGATAAATTAAACAAAACTGAATTTAGAGATTTATGTGAAAATCTTCAAAGTGGTATTGCTATTTCAACTCCAGTATTTGATGGTGCTAAAGAAAAAGATGTTTCTGAAATGCTTGAATTAGCAAATCTTCCTGGTTCAGGTCAAACTTACTTGTGGGACGGAAGAACAGGTGAACAATTTGATAGACCTGTAACTGTTGGAATTATTTATATGCTTAAACTGCACCATTTAGTCGAAGATAAAATTCATGCTAGATCAACAGGACCTTACAGTTTGGTAACACAACAACCTCTTGGTGGAAAAGCTCAATTAGGTGGTCAAAGATTTGGTGAGATGGAAGTATGGGCACTTGAAGCATATGGTGCTTCTTATACATTACAGGAAATTTTAACTGTTAAATCAGATGATGTAGCTGGACGTGTAAAAGTTTATGAAACAATTGTTAAGGGTGAAGAAAACTTTGAGTCTGGAATACCAGAGTCATTTAATGTTTTAGTAAAAGAAATTAAATCATTAGCATTAAACGTGGAGCTTAATTAGTTATGAAAAAAGAATTAACAGATCTTTTCAAAAACAATGAAATTTCAGAAGCTCAAAATTTTAATAGTATAAAAATTTCTCTAGCAAGTCCTGAAAAAATAAAATCATGGACTTATGGTGAAATTAAAAAACCAGAGACAATTAATTATAGAACATTTAGACCTGAAAAAGATGGTTTATTTTGTGCGAGAATTTTTGGGCCAATTAAAGATTATGAGTGTTTATGTGGAAAATATAAACGTATGAAGTTTAGAGGGATCATTTGTGAAAAATGTGGAGTTGAAGTAACAAGATCAAATGTGAGAAGAGAAAGAATGGGTCACATTAATTTGGCAACACCAGTTGCGCACATATGGTTTTTAAAATCACTTCCTAGCAGAATAGCTCTGGCAGTTGATATGAAATTAAAGGAGATTGAAAGAGTACTATATTTTGAAAATTTTATAGTTATTGAACCTGGATTAACTGGATTAAAGAAAAATCAGCTTTTAAACGAGGAAGAGTTAGCAAAATTTCAAGATGAGTTTGGTGAAGAGGCCTTTACTGCGGGGATTGGTGCTGAAGCTGTACTAGAGATGTTAAAAAATTTAGATCTTGAGTTAGAAAGAAAAAATTTAGTTAACTACATCAAAGAAACAAAATCTAAAGTCAATGAGGAAAGAGCTATCAAAAGATTAAAACTTATAGAGTCTTTTGTAGAAACGGGCCAAAAACCAGAGTGGATGATAATGACTGTTGTGCCTGTTATTCCACCTGAACTTAGACCACTTGTACCTTTGGATGGTGGAAGATTTGCCACTTCAGATCTAAATGATTTATACAGAAGAGTTATTAATAGAAATAATCGTCTTAAAAGATTAATGGATCTTAAGGCTCCCGATATTATTGTAAGAAATGAAAAAAGAATGCTTCAAGAGTCTGTCGATGCATTATTCGATAATGGAAGACGAGGAAGAGTAATTACTGGAACAGGAAAAAGACCTCTTAAATCCTTAGCTGAAATGTTAAAAGGTAAACAAGGTCGATTTAGACAAAATTTATTAGGAAAGCGTGTAGATTATTCAGGTAGATCTGTAATTGTTGTTGGACCAGATTTGAAATTACATGAATGTGGTCTTCCTAAAAAAATGGCATTAGAATTATTCAAACCATTTTTATATGCAAGATTAAACAAATTAGGTTTAGCTTCAACAATTAAACAAGCAAAAAAATTAGTAGAAAAAGAGACTAATGCGGTTTGGGACGCACTTGAGTTAATTGTTAGAGAACACCCTGTATTGTTGAATAGGGCACCAACTCTTCATAGACTTGGAGTACAAGCTTTTGAACCAAAATTAATTGAAGGTGATGCAATAGAACTTCACCCTTTGACTTGTGCAGCTTTTAACGCAGATTTTGATGGTGATCAAATGGCTGTTCATGTGCCTTTAAGTTTAGAGGCACAATTAGAGGCAAGAATTTTGATGCTTTCGACAAATAATATTTTATCCCCTTCAAATGGAAAACCAATCATAGTTCCAAGTCAGGATATGATTTTAGGAATTTATTATTTATCTCAAGAACCATTAACAGATAAGCCTTCTGGATATTTTGTTGATGCAGATCAAATTGAATTTGCCTTATCTTCTGGACAGATAAAAGTTCATAGCACTATTATCTCAAGATTTGAAACGATTGATGAAAAAGGCGATAAAAAATTTGAAAAATATACTTCAACAGCTGGAAGATTTTTATTAGCAAATCTTTTACCAAAAAATAAAGATATTAAGTTTTCTTTAGTTGATAGATTATTACCTAAAAAAGTTGTTTCAGAAGTTATTGATATAGTATTTAGATTTTGTGGACAAAAAACTACAGTTATTTTCTGTGATAAATTAAAAGATTTAGGTTTTAAACACGCATTCAAAGCTGGTATTTCATTTGGAAAAGATGATCTTGTTATTCCTGAGAGTAAAACTCAATTGATAGATGATACAAAAAAATTAATTGCAGATTATGAAACACAATATGCAGAAGGATTAATCACTAGAGGTGAAAAATATAATAAAGTAGTAGATGCTTGGTCAAAATGTACAGACAAAGTTGCTGGCGAAATGATGAAAGGTATATCTGCTACAGAAAAAACACCTGAAGGATTAAAAATAAATTCAGTATTTATGATGGCTGATAGTGGAGCCAGAGGTTCTGCAGCCCAGATGAAGCAATTGGCTGGTATGAGAGGCTTGATTGCAAAACCATCCGGGGAAATTATTGAAAGTCCAATTATATCTAATTTTAAAGAGGGATTGACTGCTTTAGAATATTTTAATTCTACTCACGGGGCTAGAAAAGGATTAGCTGATACAGCTTTAAAAACTGCAAGTTCAGGTTATTTAACTAGAAGACTTTGTGATGTGGCTCAAGATTTAACAATAACAAAAGTTAATTGCGAAAATCCTGGATTTATTGAATTATCAGAAATATTAGAGGGTGGTAATGTTGTGGTTAGCTTATCTGAAAGAGCATTAGGAAGAGTTACTGCTGCTGATGTAAAAAATCCCATAACTGGAGAAGTTATAATTAAAAAATCTTCTATGATAGATGAGTCATCTTGTGATAAAATTGATGCCGCAGGTATTAAATCAATAAAAGTATTTTCAGTTATGACTTGTAGCTCTAAAGAAGGCGTTTGCTCAACTTGTTATGGAAGAGATTTATCTAGGGGTAAAATGGTCCATGTTGGTGAAGCTATTGGAATGATTTCTGCTCAATCCATAGGTGAGCCTGGAACACAGTTAACAATGAGAACGTTTCACGTAGGAGGTACAGCATCTGTAAAACAAGATTCTCAAATTGTTACAAAAAATGAGGGTACTTTAAAAATTATTAATTCAAATATTTTAGAAGATTCTAAGAAAAATTTAATTGTTATGGGAAGAAATACTCAGCTTTCAATTGAAGATGATAATGGAGTTCAAGTTGCAGTTTATAAAGTTGCTTATGGATCAAAATTATTCTTTAAAAATGATGATAAAGTTAAATCAAATACAAAAATTTGTGAATGGGATCCTTACACAACACCTGTTATTGCAGAAAAAAGTGGTATAGCAAGTTTTGTAGATTTAATTGATGGTGTTTCTATTCAGGAAACTACAGACGATGCAACTGGAATATCGTCTAAATCAGTAATTGACTGGAGAGCACAATCTAAAAGTACAGATTTAAAACCAAGAATAACTTTAAGAGATGAAAAAGGTAATGTAATTAAAAAAGCAGATGATAATGAAGCAAGATATTACTTAGTCCCTGACTCAATTTTGTCTGTAAAAGATGGACAAAAAGTTTCAGCTGGAGACGTGATTGCTAGACTTCCTAAAGAAACAACAAAAACTAAAGATATTACTGGTGGGCTACCAAGAGTAGCAGAATTATTTGAAGCTAGAAAAGCAAAAGACAGTGCTATTATTGCTGAAAATGATGGACAAGTAGTTTTTGGTAAAGAAGTAAGAGGAAAACAAAGAGTTTCAATTGTTCCTGAAGATGGAGCTGAACCATCAAATTATTTAATTCCAAAAGGCAAACATATTAACTTTAATCAAGGTGAAAAAATTAAAAAGGGTGAGTATCTCCTAGATGGACAACCTTTACCGCATGATATTTTAAGAATTATGGGGATTAAAGATTTAACTGAATATTTTGTTAACCAAGTTCAAGAGGTTTACAGATTACAAGGTGTTATAATTAATGATAAACATATTGAAACAATCCTAAGACAAATGCTTAAAAAAGTTGAAGTTAAAAACTCAGGAGATTCGTCATATTTACCTGGGGAGATTATTGATAGAATTAAATTTGATATTTTAAATGAAAAACTTAAAGCAGAAGGAAAAACACCAGCTGTAGGAGAAAGAGTGCTCATGGGTATTACTAAGGCATCTTTACAAACTGAGTCATTTATTTCAGCAGCTTCATTTCAGGAAACAACTAGAGTTTTAACAGATGCAGCAATTAAAGGAAAAGTAGATCCTCTAAACGGTTTAAAAGAGAATGTTATTGTTGGTAGATTAGTGCCAGCAGGAACAGGTAATATAAAGAACAAATGGAACAAAAAAGCTCTTGAAGATGATAATCAATTTTTATCAGAACAGGATAAAATTGAAGCTTCAGAAACCCCTGTAAATCAATAAAATTTCATCATTCAATTACTAGTTTTAGTTTGACAAAGTCAAATTAATTAGTATTTTGGCGGTGTTTTTGGTTGGAATGTAGTGTTATTCATAGACACTAAACGCTGCCACTAATAACCTGTCAGTTATTTCTTTCAAAAACAATTATTAAAAATTTAAAAAATTATGCCGACTATTAATCAGTTATTAAAAAATAAAAGAGTAAAACAAAGTAAAAGAAATAAAGTTCCAGCTCTTCAAAAACAACCTTTGAAAAGAGGTGTTTGTGTAAAAGTTTATACAACTACACCAAAAAAACCAAACTCGGCACTAAGAAAGGTTGCAAGAGTAAGATTATCAAATGGTTTTGAAGTTACAGCTTATATTCCTGGTGAAGGACATAATTTACAAGAACACTCGGTTGTTTTAATTCGTGGTGGACGTGTTAAAGATTTACCTGGAGTTCGTTATCATATTCTGAGGGGTAATCTAGATACCCAAGGTGTTGCTAATAGAAAAAAAAGAAGATCTTTATACGGTACAAAAAAAGGTAAATAATTTATGTCTAGAAAAAAAACTCAACCAAAAAAAAATATAGTTCCCGACCCAAAGTTCAAATCTACAATTATCCCAAAATTAATTAATAATATTATGTATGATGGTAAAAGGGGTGTTGCTGCTAAAATAGTTTATGATGCAATAGATAAGATTAAAACAAAAAGTAAAGATGAACCAATTAATATTTTTAATGAAGCAATTAATAACATTAAACCAACTGTTGAAGTTAGATCCAGAAGAGTAGGTGGAGCGACTTATCAAGTACCAGTAGAGGTAAAAAGTAAAAGAGCTCAAGCATTAGCAATTAGATGGTTAGTAGATTCAGCAAGAAAAAGAAAAGATAAACATATGTCAGATAAAATTTTTAATGAACTTTATGATGCATATGAAAAAAAAGGTGCGGCAGTGAAAAAAAGAGAGGATGTTCATAAAATGGCAGAGTCAAATAAAGCATTTGCTCATTTTAGATGGTAATAAATTATGGCTAGAACTCATACTTTAGATAAATATAGAAATATTGGTATCATGGCCCACATAGATGCTGGTAAAACAACAACAACTGAAAGAGTTCTATACTATACAGGTAAAAGTCATAAAATTGGAGAGGTCCACGATGGTGCAGCTACAATGGACTGGATGGAACAAGAGCAAGAAAGAGGTATCACAATTACTTCAGCTGCTACAACATGTTTTTGGCAGGATCATAGGATAAATATTATAGACACACCTGGTCACGTTGATTTTACAATAGAGGTAGAGAGATCTTTAAAAGTTTTAGACGGCGCGGTAGCAGTTTTTGATGGTGTTGCTGGTGTGGAGCCTCAGTCTGAAACAGTCTGGAGACAAGCAGATAAATATAAAGTTCCAAGAATTTGTTTTGTTAATAAATTAGACAGAACAGGTGCAGATTTTTTTAGATGTGTAGATATGATTAGGGATAGACTAGGTGCTAAACCGTTACCAATCCAAGTTCCAATTGGTATTGAGTCCTCTTTAACTGGAGTTGTGGATCTAGTTAAAATGAAAGCCCAAGTATGGAAAAATGAAGCTTTGGGAGCTGAATGGGAATATAAGGATATACCAGAAGATCTTAAGGAAATATCACAAAAATATAGAACAGAATTAGTTGAGATGGCAGTTGAGCAAGATGAACAATTAATGGAGTCTTATTTAAATGGTGATGAGATTAAAGAAGAAGATTTAATAAAATGTATTAGAAAAGGCACGCTTAATTTTAGTTTTGTGCCAATTTTAACTGGTTCTGCATTTAAAAACAAAGGTGTTCAACCTTTACTTGATGCTGTAATTAATTATTTACCAAGTCCAATAGATATTGGTTCTATAAAGGGAACAAAACCTGATTCTGAAGAAGAAATAGAAATGAAATTTGAGGATGGAGCAGGTTTTTCTGCTTTAGCTTTCAAAGTAGCAAACGATCCATTTGTTGGTTCTCTGACTTTTATAAGAGTTTATTCAGGTACTATTAAAACTGGAACAGGAATTTATAATTCATCTAAAGAAAAAGAAGAAAGAGTTGGCAGAATGCTTCTAATGCATGCAAACTCAAGAGAAGATATCAAAGAAGCTAATGCAGGTGATATCGTGGCTTTGGCTGGTTTAAAATACACTATTACAGGTCACACCCTGTGTGATGAAGAAAAACCTGTTTTATTAGAGCCAATGGAATTTCCTGATCCAGTAATTGAAATTGCCGTTGAACCAAAAACTAAAGCTGACCAGGAGAAAATGGGTGAAGCTTTAGGCAGATTAGCTAAAGAAGATCCTTCATTTAGAGTAACGTCAGATGAAGAGTCCGGACAAACAATAATTAAAGGAATGGGTGAACTCCATTTAGATATAATTGTAGATAGAATGAAAAGAGAATTTAAAGTTGAGGCTAATGTTGGAGCTCCTCAAGTAGCTTACAGAGAGACATTAGAAAATGCTTCTGAGGTTGAATACACTCACAAAAAACAAAGTGGTGGTGCAGGTCAATTTGCTAAAGTTAAACTTTTAGTTGAACCTCAAGAGCCAGGTGCAGGTAGATCTGTTGAAAGTAAAATCAAAGGCGGAGCTATTCCAAAAGAATTTATACCTGGCGTTGAAAAAGGAATTGAAACTGTTTCTGATAATGGAATTTTAGCCGGGTTTCCAATGATTGATTATAAAGTAACAATTTTAGATGGATTACATCACGATGTAGACTCAAGTGTCTTAGCATTCGAGTTAGCTAGTAGAGCGTGTTTTAAAGAAGCATGTACCAAAGGAACTCTTAAATTATTAGAACCGGTTATGAGAGTTGAGGTTGTAACGCCTGAAGACTATATGGGAGATGTAATTGGAGATTTAAATAGTAGACGAGGCCAAATCAGCACTCAAGAGCAAAGAGGAAATGCCACTGTAATAACAGCTATGGTTCCTTTAGCAAATATGTTTGGATATATTAATAATTTAAGATCTATGTCTCAAGGTAGAGCTCAGTATTCAATGTTTTTTGATCATTACTCAAAAGTGCCTCAAAATGTTCAAGATGAAGTAACTAAAAAGATTGCGGGATAATTATGGAAAAACAGAACATTAGAATTAAATTACGGGCATATGATAATAAGATTTTAGACGCATCTACTGAAGAAATTGTAAATACTGTAAAAAGAACTGGTGCAACAATCAAAGGCCCAATACCATTACCAACTAAGATTGAGAGATATACAGTGTTACGATCACCACATATTGATAAAAAAAGCAGAGAACAATTTGAGTCAAGAACTCACAAAAGATTAATAGACATAGTTGAACCTACTCCCCAAACAGTTGAAGCTTTAATGAAATTAGACTTAGCTTCTGGTGTTGATGTGGAAATTAAAATTTAAATTATGAGTGAGATAGCTTTAATTGGAAAAAAAATAGGTATGACAAGAGAGTTTTATAAAACTGGTCAGATAGTACCAGTGACTGTTTTGAAAATGGAAAAAGCTAGGGTAATTCAAGTAATTGATAAAGAAAAAAGAGGTTATGCAGCAGTGCAACTTGGTTATGGAAAAATTAAAAATTCTAAGCTTACAAAAGCTATGAAAGGGTTTTTTGCAAAAAAAAATACTGAAGCCAAAAAATTATTGAAAGAGTTTAGAGTAGGTAAAACAGAAACTTTTAAAGAAGGTAATGAGTTTGGATTAGAAATTTTTAAAGACATCAAATTTGTTGATACTAAATCAAAAACAATTGGAAAAGGATTCGCTGGGGCGATGAAAAGACATAATTTTGGTGGTTTAAGAGCTACGCACGGTGTATCGGTATCTCATAGATCTCATGGATCAACTGGTCAGAGACAGGATCCAGGTAAAGTATTTAAAGGTAAAAAGATGGCAGGTCATATGGGTGACAAATTAAGAACAATGCAAAATATTGAAATTATTAGGGCAGATATTGAAAATGAATTACTTTATTTAAAAGGATCTATACCAGGTCCAAAAAACTCAGAAATTTTAGTTAAAAAATCAGTAAAAAATACAAGCAAATTAACAATTGAAGAAAAAATTAAAGTTGTGGAAGAAGCTAAAAAAACACCTGAGAAAAAGAAAAAATAATGAAATTAGATAAATTAAACTTAGATGGAAAAAAAGACTCTATTGAAGTCTTAGATAAAATATTTTCAGCTAAAATAAATAAAAAATTAGTTAATGGTGTCTTGTATAAAACAAATGCAAATTATAAAGGAAGGCACGCAAAAACAAAACAACAGAATGAAGTATCAGGACCAACTTCAAAAATATATGCACAAAAAGGAACAGGTGGAGCAAGACATGCTAGTAGAAAAGCACCAATTTTTGTAGGTGGTGGTGTAGCTCACGGTCCAAAAGGTGAACTTTCATACAAAAAAAGAAAGTTAAATAAGAGTGAAAAAAAATTAAGTGTTGCATCTTTAATAACAGAAAAAAATAAAAACAAAAATTTACTAATTTTTAATGACTTTAATAATGAAATTAAAAAAACTAAAGAAATGAACTCAATAATAAAAAAATTTGAAATTACTAACTCTTTAATAATTTTAGATAAAAACTCTAAAGAGAAAATAGAAAAATCAGTTAGGAATATTCCTAATGTTAAAGTTACTGATGTAAATCATTTTAGTGCTTTTGACATAGTAAAATTTAAAAAAGTAGTTTTTACAGAAAGTTCAATAAAAGAATTAGAAAAGAGATACTCATAATGGAAAAGTTACATTTATACGATAAAATTTTATCTCCATTGGTAACAGAAAAAACAACCAATTTGTCTGAACAAAATAAAGTAATTTTTAAAGTTCCAGCATCTGCAAATAAAAAAAATTTAAAAACAAATATTGAAAAAATTTTTAAAGTAAATGTTACTAAGATTAATATTATTAATAAACAAAACAGGACTAAATTAACTAGAGGAAAAAAAGTAAAAGTATCTGGTTTTAAAAAAGCAATAATCACATTAAAAAAAGGTCAAAGTATTGATTTGACAACTGGAGTTTAATTAAATGGCATTAAAAACTTTTAAACCTTATACAAAATCTACTAGAGGCACAATTCTTGTTGATAGAACAGGCTTATGGAAAGGTAAACCCTTTAAAACTTTAGTTTCACCAAAAAATTCAATGAAGGGCAGAAACAACAATGGACATATAACATCTGTCAATAGAGCAGGTGGACATAAAAAAATGTATAGACATGTAGATTTTTACAGAAAAAAGTTTGATATGCCTGCATCAGTTGAAAGAATTGAATACGATCCAAATAGATCTTGTTATATCATGTTAGTAAAATTTAAGGATAATACACATGCTTACTATCTTGCTCCACAAAAAATTAAAGTTGGAGATATAGTTGAAAATGGCACAAAAAAAGAGATTAAAGTTGGAAATTGTATGCCATTACAAGATATCCCTGTTGGTATAAATATTCATAATGTTGAAATCCAACCAGGCGCAGGAGGTAAAATTGCTAGATCTGCTGGAACTTCGGTAACTATTAGTGGTTTAGATGGTAACTACAGTTTAATCAAACTTGCTTCAGGGGAAGTAAGGAAAATAGATTCACGATCTTTAGCTTCAATCGGTGTTTTAAGTAATCCTGATCAAAAAAATATCAAGATAGGTAAAGCTGGTAGATCTAGATGGTTAGGCAGACGTCCTCATACTAGAGGTGTAGTTAAAAATCCAGTTGATCACCCTCACGGAGGTGGAGAAGGTAAAACAGCTGGAGGTCGACACCCAGTTTCACCTACTGGTCAATCTGCAAAAGGATTAAAAACTAGAGATAATAAAAAAACTGATAAATTTATTATTCGTAGAAGAAAGAAGAGAAAGGATTAGATCATGGCAAGAGCAGTTTGGAAAGGACCATTTGTTGAAGATAGCTTAATGAAAAAAGTTGATAAATACAAAGTAGATCCAAAAAAGATTCCAATCAAAACTTGGTCACGAAAATCAACAATAATACCTGATTTCGTTGGGGTAAGCTTTTTAATTTATAATGGTAAAAAATTTATTCCAATTACTGTTTCTGAGGACATGGTTGGACATAAGATGGGCGAGTTTGCACCTACAAGAACTTTCTTTGGCCATACACCTGCAGATAAAAAAGCAAAACCAGCAGAGGCTGGAGAGAAGAAATAATATTATGAGTAAAAAAAAGAAAATTGATAATAAAAAGGATAAAATCGTTAGGTCTATTAATAACAATATAAGATCTAGTGTAAGAAAACTTAATCCAATTTTAAAAGGGATTGTTGGAAAAAAAGTTGATGTAGCAATTAGAGATTTACAATTTTCTGAAAAAAGAATCACTAGGGATATTAAAAAAACAATAAGTTCAGCAGTAGCAAATGCAGAGAATAATTTTCAATATGATATTGATAGTTTAATAGTTAAGGAAGCTTATTGTGGAAAGAAAATAACAATGAAAAGATTTAGACCGAGAGCCAAAGGTAGAGCAGCTCCAATTCTAAAACCTTATTCAAGTGTAACAATTATATTATCAGAGGCAAAAAAAATGGAGAGTCATGGGACAAAAAGTTAATCCAGTAGGTTTTAGATTAGGTGTGAATAGAGGCTGGGATTCCGTTTGGTATGCTAAGAAAAAAGATTTTGGAAATTATTTAATCGAAGATTTTAAAATTAGAGAATATATCAAAAAAAATGTAATTAATTCAGGTGTATCAAAAGTAATGATAGAAAGAACATCAAACAAATGCTATGTAACTATTTACACCTCAAGACCTGGTTTCGTAATCGGAAAAAAAGGCAGTGATATTGATAAAATCAAGAACAGTTTATCAAAATTTACCAAAAATGAAGTTACTTTAAATATTAAAGAAGTAAAAAAACCTGAGACAAACGCATATTTAGTTGCTGAAAATATTGCACAACAACTTGTCAAAAGGATTTCATATAGAAGAGCTATGAAAAGAGCAATGCAGTCATGTATAAGGCTTGGTGCTAAAGGTATAAAGGTTTCATGTAGTGGTAGACTTGGTGGTAATGAAATTGCGAGAACAGAATGGTTAAGAGATGGTAGTATTCCATCACATACACTTAGAGCTGATATCGATTATGCTGAAGCAGAAGCGTTAACTACATACGGTATTATTGGGATTAAAGTTTGGATTTATAAAGGTGAGGTTTTTGCTAAGGAATTTAGTCAAGAGACAAATAAGGTAATCGCAAAAGAGGGTAAAGAATAAAATGTTACAACCAGTCAGAACTAAATGGAGAAAAGCTCACAAAGGAAGAATTCATGGTAATGCCTCTAGAGCTAACTTTATTAATTATGGTGCATATGCTCTAAAAGCTATGTCTCCTGAAAGAGTTACAGGTAAACAAATTGAAGCAGCAAGAGTTGCTCTAACAAGACATATGAAAAGACAAGGAAGAGTTTGGACAAGAGTATTTCCAAATATTCCAGTTTCAAAAAAACCCATAGAAGTGAGAATGGGTAAAGGAAAAGGTTCACCAGAATATTATGCTTGTAGAGTTAAACCAGGAAGAATTTTATTTGAAGTAGATGGTGTTTCTGAGCAAATTGCGAAAGAAGCTTTATATAAAGCATCAGCGAAATTACCAATTAAAACAAAAACCATAAAAAGATTTGTATAATGAAAAAACAAGAAATTAAGAAACTATCTAAAGATGAAATTCTAAAAAATATAGATAAATTAAAAAAAGATTTGTTTAACTTTAGATTTCAAAAAATTAATTCACAAGTAACTAATCCTGCTAAGATTGGTGAAACAAAAAAAACTATAGCTAGATTAAAAACAACTTTAAAGGGAAAAATTAATGCCTAAAAAAATTTTAACAGGAATAGTTGTAAGTGACAGACCAAATAAAACAATAACAGTTATGGTCGAAAGAAAATTTTCTCATCCTATTTTAAAAAAAGTGATTAAAGTAAGAAAAAAGTATAACGCACATGATGAAAATAATAAATTTAAAAATGGTGATAAAGTCTCAATAATTGAGAGTAAACCATTCTCAAAAAATAAAAAATTTCAAGTAATGGAGAGTAATAAATAATGATTCAAGTTCAAACAGAATTATTAGTTGCAGATAACACTGGTGCGAAACGAATTGAGTGCATAAAAGTACTAGGCGGTTCGAAAAGACGATATGCTAGCATAGGTGATACTATTGTTATTGCTGTCAAAGAAGCGATACCTAAGGGTAAAGTAAAAAAGGGTTCTGTTCATAAAGCAGTTGTTGTTAGAGTAAAAAAAGGAATACATAGAGATGACGGCTCTAAGGTAAAGTTTGATAATAATGCAGCAGTTTTAGTTGATGATAAGGGTGAACCAGTTGGTACAAGAATATTTGGTCCAGTTACAAGAGAATTGAGAAATAGAGGGCAGATGAAAATAATTTCATTAGCACCAGAGGTATTATAATGATTAAAAAAGGTTTTAAAGTAATAGTTTTAGCAGGTAAAGATAAAAAAAAAGAAGGCGAAGTTATAGAAATAGATAGACCAAATAATAGAGCTAAAGTTAAAGAAATTAATATGGTTAAAAAACACATTAAGACAACTAAGGAAAAAAAGGGTGGAATTGTATCTAAAGAAAGCTTCATACATATTTCAAATTTAAAATTAGTTGAGAAAAAAAATGCAACCAAAAAATCTGAGGCTAAAAAATAATGACACCAAGGTTAAAAGATTTATTTTTCAAAGAAATTCAACCAAAATTAAAAAGTCAATTTGGGCTAAAGAATGTTTATATGACTCCTAAAATTGAGAAGATTGTTCTTAACATGGGTCTAGGTTTAGATGGAAATGATTCAAAAATATTAAAATCTTGTGAAGAAGATATGGCTAAAATTACTGGACAAAAACCAGTTATTACAAAATTTAAGAAATCAGTTGCAAACTTTAAGACAAGAAAAGGATCAAACGCAGGTTTAAAGGTAACTTTAAGAAAAAATAAAATGTACGAATTTTTGGATAGATTAGTAAATATAGCTTTACCAAGAATAAAAGATTTTAGAGGTCTTTCAGCTAATGGTTTTGATAAATTTGGAAATTATACATTTGGTATTAAAGAACATATTATTTTTCCAGAAGTTAGCTTTGATAGAGCTGATAAAGTCAGAGGCCTAGATATAGTAATTGTTATATCTTCTCAAGATAGAGAGCACAGTTTTGCTTTATTAGAGAAACTGAATTTCCCATTTATAAAAAAAGGAGATAATTAGAAATGGCTAAAATGAGTTCAATCAATAAGAATAATAAGAGAATAAAACTTTCAGATAAATTTTATAAAAAAAGAGAAAAATTAAAAAAGATTATAATGGATAAAAAAGTTACTTTAGAAGAAAGATTCAAAGCACAACAAAAATTATCAAAATTACCAAGAAATTCTGCAAAAAATAGAGTTATGAACCGTTGTCAGATAACAGGTAGACCACATGGTGTTTATAGAAAATTAAAAGTATCTAGAATTGCATTAAGACAACTTGGATTACAAGGAAAGATACCAGGTTTAGTAAAATCAAGTTGGTAGAAAGGATTATATGAGTTTAAGTGACCCAATTGGAGATATGATAGCAAGAGTTAAGAATGCTCAAGCTAGAAATCATAAGAAAGTAGAATTACCAGCATCTAATTTTAAAACTAAAATTGCTGATATACTTAAAAATGAAGGATTTATTAAAAATTTTGAAGTGACTGAAGATGATAAAAAGCCAATATTATCTCTAGAGCTTAAATATCATTCTGGAAACCCAGTAATTAGTAATTTTGAAAGAGTATCAAAACCAGGAAGAAGAATTTTTTCTAGAGCAGATAGTCTTCCAAAAATAAACAATGGTTTAGGTATTGCAATTGTTTCTACACCGAAAGGCGTTATGACAGATATGGATGCTAGAAAACAAAAAGTAGGGGGAGAAATAATCTGTAAGGTATTTTAATTATGTCTAAAATTGGAAAAATAAGCATAACAATTCCTGAAAAAGTAAAAGTTGTTTTAGCAGGGAACATTTTAAATATTGATGGCCCATTAGGTAAGAAGTCTTTAGACATTGATTTAGATATATTCAATCTTGATATAAAAGATGGAAAAGAAATTTTAATTAAACCAAAAAAAATTGATCAAAATACTAAACGACTTTGGGGCATGAATAGAAGTTTAATTAATAATGCTGTAATTGGCTCGAGCACAGGATATGAAAAAGTTTTAGAGTTAGTTGGAGTTGGTTATAGAGCATCATTAAAGGGTAACCAATTAAATTTACAACTAGGATATAGTCACGATATTAATTTCAATATACCTGAAGGAATAAAAATTGCTGTCGAAAAACAAACGACTTTAAAGATCACAGGTTCAGATAAACAATTAGTAGGAGTTGTTGCTTCGAAAATTAAAACTCTTAGAAAAATAGAACCTTATAAAGGTAAAGGAATTAGAGAAAAAGGCCAATATGTTCTTAAAAAAGAAGGAAAGAAAAAATAATGAAACTAACCACTGGAATAAGAAAACGATTTAGAGTTAGCAATAGAGTAAAAAAAGTTGCTCCTAAAGATAGATTTAGATTATGTATTTCTAGATCGGCTAAAAATATTTCTGCTCAGATAATAGATGATACAAAGAATATGACATTATTGTCAGCTTCTTCAGTAGAAAAAGATATCAAATCTGGATCTAAAGTAAGTAAAACAGAACTTTCAAAAATTGTTGCAGAAAAATTGGCAAAAAAAGCACAAGAAAAAAAAATAACTAGAATATTTTTTGATCGTGGAGTTTATAAGTATCATGGTCGAGTAAAGGTGTTTGCAGAAACTCTGCGTAAAAATGGAATGGAATTTTAATTATGGATAATAAAGATAAAAAAAATGATGATATTTTAGAAAAATTAGTTCATATAAATAGAATCACAAAAGTTGTAAAAGGTGGTAGGAGATTTGGATTCTCTGCACTAGTTGTTGTAGGTAATCAAGCAGGTAGAATTGGAATAGCTCATGCTAAAGCAAAACAAGTACCTGATGCAATTAAAAAAGCAAATGAGATGGCCAGAAGAAAACTTATACATATTCCATTAAGAGACGGAAGAACAATTCACCATGATGTAAAAGCAAAAGATGGTTCAGGTAGAATTGTTTTAAGAGCAGCATCTAAAGGAACAGGAATTATTGCTGGTGGTCCTGTACGAGCAGTTTGCGAAGTCTTGGGTGTTAGAGATATCGTAGCTAAATCAATGGGAACATCTAATGCTCACAATGTTATAAGAGCTACAATTAAAGCACTAATGAAACAAAATTCACCCAAACAGATTTCTGCTATAAGAAATAAAAAGATATCTGAAATAATAGAAAAAAGAGGATAATGACAACACAATTAAATAATAGAATCAAAATTAATAAAACTAAAATTAGAGTTGGTAGGGGTATTGGGTCTGGGAAAGGAAAAACTTCTGGACGTGGAGTAAAAGGCCAAAAATCAAGATCAGGAGTAGCTATTAAAAGTTTTGAGGGTGGACAAATGCCTTTATATAGACGATTACCTAAAAGAGGATTTAATTCAATTTCAACAGAAAAGGTAGCAATTTTAAATCTGGATAAAATTCAACTGTTCATTGATAAAAAAAAAATAAATTCAAGTGATCTACTTAATACAGATTTATTAAAAAAACTTAAAATAATAAATAAAAATTCAACCAAATTGAAAATTTTGGGCTCAGGTGAAATTAAAGTTAAGGTTAATATTGAGGCAAACTTAGCTTCAAAATCTGCTGTTGAAAAATTGGAAAAAATTGGTGGATCAATTCAATTGAAGAAATAAATCGTTGTAATATGAGCGCATCATCTTCCTCAAATGATTTAAGAAATAGAATACTATTTACAATCGGTTTATTAGCTGTTTATAGATTTGGAACTTTTGTCCCATTACCAGGAATAGATCCTGAGCAACTTAAAATATTGATGGAAAGCAATCAAAAAGGATTACTAGGTATGTTCAATGTTTTTGCTGGTGGTGCTGTAAGCAGGATGGCAATTTTTGCTTTAGGAATTATGCCATACATATCATCTGCTATTATTGTTCAATTGTTAACTGGAGTAACTGATTATTTTAAAAACTTAAAATCTCAAGGTGAGACAGGTAGGGCAAAAATAACACAAATAACAAGATATGGAACTGTTTTGCTAGCTACTATTCAAGGATATGGTTTATCATTAGGATTAGAGTCCTCAGCAAATTTAGTTATTAACCCAGGTTTATTTTTTAAAGTTTCAACTGTTACAACTATAGTTGCAGGTACTATATTTTTGATGTGGCTCGGAGAGCAAATCACTCAGAGAGGTATTGGAAATGGAATATCATTAATTATATTTGCTGGTATAGTTGCTGAAATACCAAGAGCGTTAGTAACGACTTTTGAATTAGGTCGTACGGGTGCTGTTTCCACATTAATGCTACTTGCGATATTTGCTCTTTTAATTTTAACTATTCTTTTTGTTGTATTCATGGAAAGAGCATTGAGAAAAATTATTATTAATTATCCAAAGAGACAAATGGGTAATAAAATGTACGGTGGAGAGTCATCACATTTACCATTAAAAATAAATCAAGCAGGCGTTATTCCAGCAATCTTTGCATCTGCTTTATTGTTATTACCAGTAACATTTTCGAATTTTAATTTTTCAAATAATGACACTTTTTTAAATTTAAGTTCATATTTCACACAAGGACAACCTCTTTATATGCTGCTTTACGCTTCAGGAATAATTTTTTTTACTTTTTTTTATACATCTATTACTTTCAATCCTACAGAAACAGCTGATAACTTAAGAAAATATGGAGGCTTTGTTCCTGGTATAAGACCTGGTGAAAGTACAGCTATTTATATTGAAACCATTTTAACTAGATTAACAACAATTGGAGCATTATATCTAACATTAGTTTGTTTAATGCCTGAATTATTGATAGCAAATTATCCAATACCTTTTTATTTAGGTGGTGCATCAATCTTAATTGTTGTTGTTGTTGCAATTGATACAGTAACTCAAATTCAAACTAGACTAATGAGTGCACAGTACGAACAACTGATTAAAAAAACAAAATTTGGTAGATAATTTTTGTGAATATAATTTTATTTGGTCCTCCTGGTGCTGGAAAGGGTACTCAAGCTAAATATTTAGTAAAAAAATTAAATAACTTTCAAATTTCAACAGGCGAATTATTAAGAGACGAAATCAAAAATAATACAGAAATTGGAAAAATCATCACAGAAGATATGAATAATGGGAAATTTATTAATGATGAAATAGTGAACAATTTAATTGAAAATATTATATTTGATCCAAACAAAAAAAGTAGATTAATCTTTGATGGATACCCAAGATCTATAAGTCAGGCAAAAAATTTGGATTTATTATTAGCAAACTCTAATCAAAAAATTGATTTTATTTTTTTTCTAAACGTAAACAAAGAAACTATAATTGAAAGAATTGAAAAAAGAAAAATTTTAGAACATAGAACTGATGATGCGACAAATACAATTTTAAAAAGATACGATACTTATATGCAAACAACCAAACCTGTTTTGGAATTCTATTCAAAAAACCCAAATTTTAAAGAAATAGATGGAAGTGAAAAAATTGATCAAATAACAAGGAAAATTGACATTTTACTGAATGTTTAAGACGTTGACTTTGAAAGATCTTCTTATATAAAAGGCTGAATTTATCACAAATATTATGGCTCGGATCGCAGGTATTAACATTCCACAAAATAAGCTTGTTCATGTAGGCCTAACTTATATTTATGGTATAGGAGATCGATTTTCTCAACGAATTTGTTCGTCACTGGAAATTCCAAAACAAAAAAGAGTGAACGAACTTACTGATGATGAAATATTGAAAATTAGAGAATATATAGATCAAAATTTCAAAGTCGAAGGTGATCTTAGAAGAGATTACTCACTAAATATAAAGAGGCTTATCGACTTAGCTTGTTATAGGGGTTCAAGACATAGAAAAAAACTACCAGTAAGAGGACAAAGAACTAGATGTAATGCTCGAACTAGAAAAGGTAAAGCAATAGCTATTGCTGGAAAAAAATTAACACCACTTAAGAAATAATAATGTCTAAAATAGATAAAGTTGAAAATAAAGATCAAAAGGTAGAAAAGTCTTCCAAAAAAATTAATAAAAGTTCCTACTCAAAAAAAAAGAAAATTAAAAAAAATATATTAAATGGTATTGCTTATGTACAATCTACTTTTAACAATACAATTATTTCAATAGCAGATACAAATGGAAATGTAGTTTCTTGGGCATCTGCAGGACAAAAAGGCTTTAAGGGTTCGAGAAAATCAACACCATATGCTGCACAAATTGCTGCCGATGCAGCAGCCTCTAAAGCTTTAGATTATGGAATGAAAACTTTATCTGTTGAGGTTAAAGGTCCAGGCTCAGGAAGAGAAACTGCATTAAGAGCACTTCAAGCAAGAGGTTTTAAAATTTTATCCATTAAGGATACAACACCAATGCCACATAATGGTACACGTCCACCAAAAAAAAGGAGAGTTTAATGGAAACTGAAAATGTTAATGTTAAAAACTGGAAATCGCTAATAAAGCCTGCGAAACTAGATGTTAAGATAAGTGATGATCTTACTCATGCAAAAATTATTGCTGAGCCATTAGAAAAGGGTTATGGATTAACATTAGGAAATTCTTTAAGAAGAATACTTCTTTCTTCAATTCGAGGTGCAGCGGTTACATCTATTCAAATTGATAGTGTTTTGCATGAATTTACTTCTATTAAAGGTGTTAGAGAAGATGTTACAGATATAGTTTTAAATGTAAAATCTTTAGCATTAAAATGTTCATCAGAAGGAACAAAAAAACTTATTTTAGATGCAAAAGGTCCTGGTGAAATTAAAGCCTCAGATATAACGTCAGTAGCTGATGTTGAAATACTAAATCCAGACTTAGTAATATGTAACTTAGATGAAAAAACTAATTTTCATATGGAAATGAATGTAAATACTGGAAAAGGTTATGTTCCAGCTGATCTCAATAAGCCTGAAGAACCACCATTAGGATTAATTGCTATTGACTCTTTATATAGTCCCGTGAAAAAAGTTTCTTACTCAGTAAGTACTGCTAGAGAAGGAAAAGCTCTTGATTATGATAAATTGACTATGGAAGTTGAAACTAATGGTTCAATTTCAGCTGAAAATGCTGTTGCATACTCTGCAAGAATTTTCCAAGATCAACTAAAAATGTTTGTTAATTTTGATGAACCTGTTGAAGCACCAATTAAAGAGGTATCAACTGAACCAGAATTTAATAAAAATCTCCTAAGAAAAGTTGATGAATTAGAACTGTCTGTAAGATCAATGAATTGTCTTAAAAATGATAATATTATTTATATTGGTGATCTTGTTCAAAAGTCAGAAGGTGAGATGTTAAGAACACCAAACTTTGGAAGAAAATCACTTAATGAAATAAAAGAGGTTTTAACTGGTATGTCTTTATATTTAGGAATGGAAATTCCTAATTGGCCTCCAGATAATATAGCAGAAATGTCTAAGAAATTGGAGGAAGCTATCTAATGAGACATGGAATGGCAAACAAGAAGTTAAATAGAACTTCTGAACATCGAAAAGCATTATTAAAAAATATGCTTAATTCTTTAATAAAGTATGAGCAGATTAAAACTACATTGCCAAAAGCGAAGTTTTTAAAACCACAAGCTGATAAAATAATTACTCTTGGTAAAAAAGAGACACTTCAAACAACTAAAACTCTAGTTTCAAAATTACAGGATATAAAATCAGCTAATAAAGTGAAAAAAACTCTTTCAAAAAGATATGAAAAAAGAAACGGTGGATATACAAGAATAATTAAAGCGGGATTTAGATATGGAGATAATGCTCCTATGGCAATAATTGAGTTTGTAGATAGAGATGTAGAAGCAAAAAGAATTGATAAAAAGAAAAAAGACACAAAGAAAGATTCACTTAAAGCTGAAGAAAAAAAAATAAAAACAGCATAGTTCTAAAACCATGAAAAAGACTTATATCGTTGACTCAACGTGTAATGATATGCGTATTGATCGATGGATTAGACTTTCACTTGGTAAAATTCCTCAAAGTTTTATAGAAAAGCATTTAAGAGCAGGAAGAATTAAATTAAATAAAAAAAAGATTAAAAGTTCACACAAAGTTAAAATAAGTGATCAAATTGATCTGTTTAATATAGATTTTAAAGAAACAGTAATTAAAAAAAAAATAAAATTTGAGCCTTCAAAAAAAATTATAAAATCAAATGAAGATCTAATTATTGATAATAATGATAAATTTATTGTCCTAAATAAAAAGTCTGGTATTTCTGTACAAGGTGGTACTAAATCTAAAAAAAATCTTGTTGATATTTTTGCTAAAAGTGAAATTTTTAAAAACACCAAGCCCTTTTCGGTTCATAGATTAGATAAAGATACATCAGGGGTTTTTATAATGGCAAAAACTAGGGAAAGCGCTCAACTACTTACCTCATTGTTTAGATTACGCAAAGTTCATAAAACTTATCTAGCTATATGTCATGGCGAACTTCTTAAGGATAGAGGTGAATGGAATGATGACCTGATTAGGTATGATGGAGAAAAAAAAATAGTAGAAAAAGCTAAAACATTATACAAAGTAATTGATAAAAATTCTGAAGCAAGTTTGATCGAGCTTAAACCTATAACAGGAAGAAAACATCAGTTACGAAAACAATTGTATGCAATAGGACAACCAATATTTGGTGATTTAAAATATAAACTTTCTAATTCAAGTAAAGGTCTTAACAAAAATTTAATGCTACATTCATATCAAATTAGATTTATAATCAATGAAGTAAAACATACCTATACTGCTTTATTACCAGATTATTTTAAAAAATTGTTAAAAGTTAAACGTTTAAATTTTTCAAATTCGAAATAAATTTATTTATTAGAATTTCTTCAATTTTATTAAATTTTAGTTTTGAAATTTTTGATAAACTAGTAACTTCTTTATTTGAAATTCCACAAGGTATTATCTTTTTATATGGATTGAGATCATTTTTTATATTTAAACAAAAACCATGATAAGCAATCCATTTGCTTACTCGTATACCTATAGCAGCAACTTTTTCCATTTTGCCTTTATTATTAAACCAAATACCAATGTTATTTCTATCAGCATGAGACTCTATTTTAAATTCTCTTAACGTTTCTATAATTGAATTTTCAATTACCGAAATAAATTTTCTTATATCCTTTTTTCTATTTCTTAAATCAATCACAAAATAAAACATTAATTGACCTGGTCCATGATAAGTAATTTTGCCTCCACGATTTGTTTGATAAATTTCTATTGATTTATCTAAAATATCATTTGCTGAAGAACTTGAACCGGCAGTGAAAATGGGGTCATGTTCTAAAATCCATATTAGTTCTTTACTCTTATTTTTACTCACTAATTCCAATCTAGCTTCAAGCTGAGATATAGCATCATTGTATTTTATAGGTTTTGTTGACTTTTTAATCTCTATTTTCATAAAAAAATTGTATTCTTTATATTATGTATTAAAAGTTCCGACTGAATAATAGGTAAATTTATGACTTTAATTAAAAAAATCAAAGACAAAAAAGTCAATTTTGAATTTAATAAAGAGTACATTAAAGTAGTCACTGACAAGATTACAAGTAATGATGCCTTATTTATTACGAACTCTTTTAAAGAAATGCATCCTGCAGATGCTGCTGATATTATCGAACATTTAGGTGAAAATGATAGAGAAAAACTAATTAAATTAAATAATTTCAAAATTAATCCAGAAGTTTTTATTGAATTAAATGAGTCTGTTCAATCAGAAATTATTAAATATCTTTCATCAGATGCTATTGTAGGAATACTTAAAAATTTAGAGTCAGATGATGCTATTTCAATTTTAGAAAACGTTGAAGAAAAAGATAAAAACACGATATTAAGTTCATTACCTCCAAAAGACCGTTTTGCCTTATTAGAAGGACTTAGTTACCCAGAAGATAGTGCTGCTAGAATTATGCAGAGAGAATTTACAGCCATTCCTAGTAATTGGTCAGTCGGTCAAACTATAGATTATCTTAGGGAAAATAAAGACTTACCTGAACAATTTTTAGAAATTTATATTGTAGATGAAAATTTTAAGCCAATTGGTACTGTCCCATCTTCTAAAGTTTTAAGAACTGCTAGAGAAACAAAAATGTCATCTATTATGGATGACACTACTTTTTTAATACCTGTTGATATGGATAGAGAAGAGGTTGGTAATTTATTTGAGAACTATAATCTTAATTCAGCATGTGTTGTAGATAAAGCAAATAAGTTGGTAGGTATGATCACTTCAGACGATGTTCTAACTGTATTAAAAGAGGAAGCAGAAGAAGATGCATTAAGATTAGCTGGAGTAGGTGATGAAGAAATTACAGATGGTGTTGTAAAAAAAACAAAAAGAAGATTTAACTGGC
Organism: uncultured Pelagibacteraceae bacterium; assembly: GCA_902520685.1. Classification (GTDB taxonomy): domain Bacteria; phylum Pseudomonadota; class Alphaproteobacteria; order Pelagibacterales; family Pelagibacteraceae; genus Pelagibacter. Next base: position 25,680 of record CABYPE010000002.1, read on the forward strand.
TTTTACTTAATTTATTTACAGCCTTTTTAGCAACTTGGTGTATTAGTTTATTTGGGGCAACCATTGAACAAATGGTAGTATTAGCTTTCTTAATGCCTATTGTTGCTTCTATGGGTGGAAATGCTGGTATGCAAACTTTGGCTGTAGCTGTAAGAACTATAGCAACTAACGATTTAACTCAAAATAATTTTTCATCAAATGTATTTAAAGAATTTTCTATTGGTATTTTAAATGGAATTATTTTTGCAATTATAAGTGCTATTATTGTTAAAATTTGGTTTCAAGATAACATTCTTTCAATTATTATTGCTATATCAATGGTGCTTACAATGATAATAGCAGGGCTATTTGGTATTTTAGTTCCATTTACATTAAAGAAAATGAATATAGATCCAGCTATTGCATCAAGTGTTTTTGTAACAACAATTACAGATGTAATAGGTTTTGTTTCCTTTTTAGGGGTTGGAGCCTACTTTTTGTAAAGTTAAATATTATCAATTAATCGAACTTTGTTTAAGTAGTAAGCAACAAATAACCTCGAGTTATTACTTTTTTTTGTATACTTAAGATTTTTTTTATTTCTTAATTCCAAATAATCAATCTTAATTTTATAATTAATTTCAAGTTGTTTTTTTTGTTCTATTAAAAAATTAGAAATATTTTTTTTGTTATTAGTTCCCTTTTTTATATTTACTAGTTTTTTATATATATTGCCAGCTTTATGTAAGTCAGATTCTTTCAATAATATATTTCTTGAAGATAATGCTATTTTATTTTTATCTCGTATCGTTTTGCAAGCAATAATTTTTGTAGGATATTTCTTTTCTAAAAAATTCTTGACTAAATATAGCTGTTGAAAATCTTTTTCACCCATAAATATTTTATTAGGATTAATAATTTTTGTTAGAATATTCATTACATCTAAAACTCCTTCAAAATGACCTTTTCTAAATTTTGCACATAAAATTTTATCCTTATTATTTAGAGTAATTCTTGATTTTTTTTTATCTTTGTATACGTCTTTAAATTTTGGAAGGTAAACAAAATCCACTTTTTTTGTTTTTTTCAAAATTTTTAAATCTTTTTTAATATTTCGTGGATAAGATTTTAAATCCTTTTTATTATTAAATTGTTTAGGATTTAAAAAAATACTTACTATAGTTTTTTTACAAAGTTTTTTTGATTTATTTATTAGTGATAAATGACCTTTATGAATGCCACCCATCGTAGGAATAAAACCTAAGTCATTAAATGGCCTTAATGATTTAAATAATGATGTATTGTTTAATAAAATTTTCATTTGTATTAAAATATTTAATAAGTAAAACATTTAAATGATTAAACAAGCAATTATTCCTTTAGCTGGATTAGGCACAAGGTTACTACCTTTAACCAGTATTTTTGCTAAAGAACTTCTGCCTATAAATGGTAAACCTGGAATTGAGTATATTCTTGATGAATGTATTAATGCCGGTGTTAAAGAAATAATATTTATAATATCATCGAAGAAAATGATGATAAAAAAATATTTTTATAGTGATCAATTTTATAAAAATATTATAAAAAAAAAGAAAGATAAAAGAATAGTTGGTGAGTATAAAAAAATTTTAAAGTATAAAAATAAAATCAAGTTTGTATATCAAAACATTCCAAAAGGCACGGGTGATGCTGTCCTTAAAGCACAAAAATTTATAAAGAATAAATATTTTTTAATGTTATTACCAGATGATTTAATAATTAAAAAAAATTGCTCAAAAGCTATGATTAATATTTATCAAAAACATAAAGTGTCAGTTATGGCTTCTATGACAGTAAAAAAAAATACTGTTTCAAGATGGGGGATATATAAGATAAAAAAAAAAATTAATAGAAGAAATTTCCTCATTGATGGTGTTGTAGAAAAACCATCAATTAAAAAAGCACCATCTAATAAAGCGGTAATAGGCAGATATATATTACCAAGAAAAATTTTTAAAAAAATAAAATCTTTAAAACCTAGCAAAGGAAATGAAATCCATATAACGGATGCTATCCAGCAACTTATAAATGATAATGAAAAGTTTATAGCACATAATTTTGAGGGTAAGTATCTTGATTGTGGAACAATGAACGGCTACATCAATTCTTCTAAAGAGATTGGCAAATTATGAAACTATGCATGATAGGAACAGGTTACGTTGGTTTAGTGAGTGGTGTTTGTTTCTCGGATTTAGGTAATGATGTAATTTGTGTAGATAAGGATATCAATAAGATTAATAATTTAAAAAAAGGTATAATTCCAATTTACGAGCCAGGTTTAGAGGAATTAGTTTTAAAAAATTATAAAAATAAAAGATTAAATTTTTCAACAAATTTAAGAGATTCAGTAAAAAAATCAGATATTGTCTTCATATGTGTAGGAACACCTACAAAAAAAAACAGTAATAGTGCTGATCTTACTCAGGTTTTTTCTGCGGGAAAAGAAATATCTAAATCTATAAATAAATTCAAAATTATTATAAATAAATCTACTGTTCCAGTAACAACAGGCGATGAACTTGAAAAAATAATAGCTAAAAAAGTAAATAAAAAATATTTTTCTGTAGTATCAAATCCTGAATTTTTGAGAGAAGGAGAAGCAATCAGAGATTTTATTTACCCAGATCGAGTTGTAGTAGGGTCAAATGATAAAAAATCTTCAAAAATATTAAAAAATTTGTACTCTCCATTAATTTCTAAAGGTGCAAAGTTTGTATCCACCAATAGAAGAGCAGCTGAATTAATTAAATATGCTTCAAATGCTTTTTTAGCAACAAAAATTTCATTTATTAATGAAATAGCAAATTTATGTGAAAAAACAGGTATTGATGTCGAGGATATTTCAATTGGTATCGGTCTTGATAAAAGAATTGGCAGCAGATTTTTGAGAGCTGGCCCAGCTTATGGAGGCTCATGTTTTCCAAAAGATACCAAGGCTATTGTTTCTACTGCTGAAAAATTTAAGATAAACTTATCTATAATTAAAAGTGTAATCAAATCAAATAATCTTAGATCACATTTATTACTAAAAAGATTAACATTAATAATGAAAAATAAAATTAAAAATAAAAAAATTTCATTTTTAGGTGTAACTTTTAAAGCAAATACTGATGATATGAGAGACTCTTCTAGTTTAGAATTAATTCCTTATCTTTCAAAAAAAGGAGCTAAAATAAAATATTACGATCCTACTGGTTATAAAAAAGAATTTAAAAATCTAAAGAATGTTGAGTTTTCAACTTCAATAGGGGAGTCTATTAAAGGTTCGGATATTGTAATTATTCATACCGAGTGGAATGATTTCAAATCCATCAATTTTAAAAAGTTTTCAAAAAATAAAAAATTAATTATATACGACATGAGAAATATTTTTTCTTCATCCAAAATCAAAAAAATTGGTTTTAAATATTTTGGTATTGGTAGATAATTTAATTTAATTCAAAAATTGCATCAACTTCCACAGATACTCCAAGTGGCAAACTATTTGTACTCACAGCAGCTCTAGTATGCATTCCTGCATCACCAAAAATAGAAGCAATAAGATCAGAAGCGCCATTAATTACTTTTGGTTGATCAGTAAATTCTTCAATTGAATTAACAAAACCAGTTAATTTCACACAAGATTTAATTTTAGATAGATCTTCATTACATGCTATTTTAGCTTGCGCAACTATACTTAAACCACATCTTTTTGCAGCATTATATCCTTGTTCTGTTGTAAGTTCTTTACCAATTTTACCTTTTATTAATTCTCCATTAGCTGAAATTGAAATTTGTCCTGAAATATAAAGTAATTTACCAACTATTTTTGTTGCAACATAATTACCTGCTGGAGCTTTTGCCTCAGGCAATTCTAATCCTAATTCTATAATTTTTTTTTCAAAACTCATTTTTAAAATTATTTTTTCTTTTTTCTTTTTTTTTTACTTCTATCGTATTCTTTTCTTTTCTCAATAAGAATTAAAGCCTCTTCCATTGTTAATTCTGTAGGATCTTTTTCCTCTGGAATGGTAGCATTTAAAGTTTTATATTTAATATAAGGTCCATATTGACCCTTCATAACTCTAACTGGTTTTTTATCCTCTGGATGTTCTCCTAAGTCTTTTATAATAGAGGATGACATTCTTCCGGGCTTTGCCTCAGCAATTAAAGTAATTGCTCTATTAAGTCCTAAAGAAAAAATTTCTTCAACATTTTCAATTCTTGCTGATTTATTATCACATTTTAAATAAGGCCCAAATCTTCCAGTATTTAAAAATATATCTTTTTGATTTTCTGGATTAATTCCAAGTGATTTTGGAAGTGAACAAAGAAATTTAGCTTTATCAATATCAATATTTTCTAATAAAATTCCTTTTGGAATTGAAACATTTTTAAGTAATTCATTTACGTTAGATTTAGGCTTTTTTGTTCTTTTCTTTTTTTTTGGTTTTTCTTCATCTAAATTATCCTCTAAGATTTTTTCATATTGTAAGTATGGTCCAAATCTTCCATTTTTTAAAAAAATATCATTTCCATTTTCATGCTTGCCAATAAATTTAGGTTCTGCTAATTGAGATTGAGCTGCTGCTTTTGCTTTAGATAATGGTCTTGTAAATTTGCATTCAGGATAATTTGAGCATCCAATAAAAGCTCCTCCTCTAAAACTATTTTTTAAACTAAGAGATCCTGTTTCACATAATTGGCATTTTCTAACAACTTTACCATCTGCATCTTTATCAAAAATTAAAGTACCCAAACTATCATTCAACAAATCTAAAACTTCTCTCGTTCTTTTTTCCTTAACTTCAGAAACATTAATATTAAAATCTTTCCAAAACATTTCCAAAACTTTTATCCAGCTTTCTTTACCTGATGTAATTTCATCCAGTTGATCTTCTAATCCAGCTGTAAAATTATAATCAACATATTTAGAAAATAATTTCTCCAAAAAAGCTGAAATAAGTTTTCCTCTATCTGTAGGAAAAAATCTTTTATTAACTATTTCAGCATATCCTCGATTAGCTATTGTTGAAATTATACTTGCATATGTAGATGGTCTTCCTATACCAAGCTCTTCTAATTTTTTTACGAGACTAGCTTCGGAGTATCTTGGAGGTGGTTGTGTAAAATGCTGTTCATCAAAAAGTGCCTCAATGTTAATTGGGCCTTTTGACATTTCTGGAAGTATTCCCTCATCATCATCTTTATTTGGACTTGGAAATACTTTCAAGTAACCATCAAATTTTAAAACAGAACCACTTGTTTTGCAGATTGTTTGATTATCTTCTGAAGAAATTGTAATTGTGTTTCTATCAAATTTTGCAGTTTCCATTTGAGAAGATAAGGCTCGACTCCAAATTAAATTATATAGTTTATGTTGATCTGAACTTAAATACTTTTTAACTGAATCAGGTGATCTAATAATATCTGTAGGTCGAATAGCCTCATGAGCTTCTTGTGCATTTTTAGCTTTTTTGCCAGAATAATTTAAAGGATTTTCAGGTAAGTAATCTTTACCATATTTATTCTTTATGAAATTTCTAAAATCTGAAATTGCATCAGCAGATAAGTTTGTACCATCTGTTCTCATGTAGGTAATTAAACCTATTGTTTCACCATCAATTTCAATACCTTGATATAATTTTTGTGCAATTTGCATTGTTCTTGATGCACCAAAACCTAGTCTGCTTGAAGCAACTTGTTGAAGGGTAGAAGTTGTGAATGGACCAGATGGATTCCTACTTACTACTTTGGATGAAATATCAGTAATTTGAAATTTTTTATTTTTAATTTCTGAAATTGCAGCATCTACATCATTCTTATTTTTAAAAGAAAATTTTTCTATTTTTTTTCCATTAAGTTGAGAGATGCTAGCTGATATCTTATCATTTTTATCATTTTTAAAATTGACAGTTACTGTCCAAAATTCATCTGGCTGAAAAGACTCAATTGCATGTTCACGTTCAGTAATCAATTTTAAAGCAACAGATTGAACTCTTCCAGCAGATTTAGAACCAGGTAGTTTTGTCCATAATATTGGTGAGATATTAAATCCAACTAAATAATCTAGTGCTCTTCTAGCCATATAAGCATCAACCAATAAAGGTTCAATTTGTCTTGGATTTTCAATTCCATGAGTTACCGCTTTTTTTGTTATTTCATTAAAAACAACTCTTTCAATTTCCTTGTCTTTTAAAAGTTTTTTTTCATTTAAATATTCTTTTACATGCCAAGCAATTGCTTCTCCTTCACGATCTGGGTCAGTAGCTAAAATAATCTTAGAGGATTCTTTTGCAGCATCAGTAATTTCTTTTAGATATTTTTTTGAAAAGCTATCAACTTCCCATTCCATCTTAAAATTTTGCTCAGGATCTACCGAACCATTTTTAGATGGTAAATCTCTTATATGACCATAGCTAGCTAAAACAGTATAATTATCACCTAAATATTTATTTATTGTTTTAGCTTTAGCAGGACTTTCAACTATGACCAGATTCATAATTTAACAAACTACTTAAAAGGGTCTGATAGTCAAATTAATAAATTTTGGACTTACTTTCTTCTTTATTTTTCAGTCTTTTGATATTTTCTCTATGTGTGAAAAAAATCAATACAAACATAATTATAAAAAAAATAACAATATCTATATTACCTTTTATCAAGAGATAAACAGGAACAGAAAGAGAAGCAACTATGGATGAAAGAGAAGAGTACTTAGATAATAAAAAAATAATTATCCAGGATAATATGAAAACAATCCCTAATAAAATGTTTATTGAAAATAATATTCCAACATAAGTAGCAACTCCTTTTCCACCTTTAAATTTTAGCCATATTGGAAATACATGTCCCAAAAAAGCACATAATGAAGCAATATATATTAGTTCAGGAAAATTAATCTTAACATAAATCACTGGTATTATAGCTTTAGTTATGTCTAGGACTAAGGTTAAATATCCAATAAGTTTATTTCCAGTTCTTAAGACATTTGTAGCACCAATATTACCTGAACCTATATCTCTAATATCCTTTTTTAAAAAAATTTTTGTTAAGATTAAACCAAATGGAATAGATCCCATTAGGTATGATGCTATACCTACAATTAAGTATTCCATTACTATATTTTAAATAATTCCTTACCTTTTACAAAGGTATTAGTTACTTTACCCTGAAGTTTTTTGTCCTCTATAGAGGTGTTTTTAGACTTTGAAACTAATTTTTCTTTTTTTACAATCCACGGTTTATATAAATCAACAATACATAAGTCAGCATCATTTCCAATTGAAAGGTTGCCCTTATTGATTTTAAGTATTTTGGCTGGATTAGATGTTAGTGCTTTTATTATAGTTTCCAATTTAAGAGATCCATTATGATAAAGTTCTAAACTTAAAGAAAGAAGAGTTTCTATTCCAGAAGCTCCAGTTGCAGCCTGAGAAAAGGTTAGTCTTTTTGATTCTTCATCTTCTGGTTTATGATCTGAAACGATAACATCGATTAATTCATCTTTTAATCCTTGAACCAAAGCTTCACGGTCTTCCTCTCTTCTTAAAGGAGGAGATAATTTTAAAAAAGTTCTAAAGTCACCTATATCATTTTCATTTAATGAAAGATTATTTATAGAAACTCCAGAGGTAAATTTAACTACTTCTTTTCTTTGTTTAATGACATCAATAGATTTTTGAGAGGATAATTGGGATATGTGATATCTGCACTTTACTTTTTCTAATAAAGTTAAATCTCTTTCAATTAAAATTCTTTCAGCTATTTCTGGTATTCCAGATAAACCCAATTTTGAGGCTATAATTCCTGAATTTATCATACCATTTTTTGCGAGTTCATAATCTTCTGCGTGTTGCATTATTAAACATCCGAGGTCTTTCGCAGAATTCATTATCCTGGACATTAGTCTTGGGTTTTGTATTGTTTTAATACCATCCGTAAATGCAATTATTCCTTTTTTTTGTAATAAACCAAATTCTGTCATATTAGTTCCCTCAATATTTTTTGTAAGAGAAGCACAAGGGAAAATATTAATTTTAGATTTATCTCTTCCTCTTCTTTTTAAAAAATCTACAATTGAAACATTATCTATAATTGGATCTGTATTAGGCATTGTAACCACAGAGGTGACACCACCTGATAAAGCAGCATTACTAAGTGTTTTAAAGTTTTCTTTATATTCGTAACCAGGCTCACCTACAAAAACTCGCATATCAACAAGCCCTGGAAATATATATTTCCCTTTTAAATCAATTGGTCTTTCTCTTGTAGGAAGATTTTTTGTATTGACCTTTTTTCCAACAGCTTCAATTTTGCCATCCTCTCCAATAATTAAACCACCAACTTCGTTAATTGAGTTATAAGGATCAATTATATTAGCGTTTATAAAATATTGTTTTTTCATCTATATACAAAACATTTTTAAACAAGCCATTCTTACTGCTACCCCAAGTTCGACTTGTTCTTTAATTACACTTTTATTAATGTCATCTGCCAATATTGTGTCAATTTCAATACCTCTGTTCATTGGACCTGGATGCATAATTAAAGCATCAGATTTAGCGTTTTCCAACTTGTCTGGAGTTAAACCGTAATACTCATAATATTCTCTATTTGATGAAAGATAAGAGCTAGTCATTCTCTCATTTTGTAATCTTAACATCATCACGATGTCACAATCTTTTAATCCTTTATTCATATCGGTGAAAGTATTTACACCAAATTTCTCTATTTCTTTTGGCATTAAGTTTGTTGGTGCTACAATATTTACTTCAGCACCAAGCATATTAAGTAAATAAATATTTGATCTTGCGACTCTTGAATGGAGAATATCTCCACAAATTGCTATTTTAAGACCTTCAATTTTCTTTTTTCTATTTATAATTGTTAAAGCATCTAATAGTGCTTGAGTAGGGTGTTCTCTTCTGCCATCACCAGCATTTAGAACTGAACAATTAACTTTTTGAGATAACAAGTTACAAGCACCAGAGTCTTGGTGCCTTACAACAATAATATCTGGATGCATGGCATTTAAAGTCATTGCCGTATCTATTAACGTTTCACCTTTCTTGATAGCCGAATTAGCCATGTTCATTGACATTACATCAGCTCCTAACCTTTTTCCTGCTAATTCAAATGAACTTTGAGTCCTGGTTGAGGGTTCGAAAAATAAATTTATTTGAGTTTTACCTCTAAGGGTATCAATTTTTTTATTTTTACTTTGGTTAAGTTTTATAAATGATTGTGCTTCATCTAATATTAAATTAACATCATTAATCGATAAATCTTGGATACCTAACAAATGTTTTTGGGAGATTTTAATAGCTTTATTGGTTTTAATTGCCATTAAAACCAACTCTATAACTATAAACCTCTATAATAGCAAGTATTAATTATTTAAAAAATCTATTGCCCCTTGCAATATAAATGCAGCAGCGTTTTCATCTATTTTTTTTTCTCTTTTACTAACATTAACATCAAGTTGACTAGATAAATTGAAAGCCCCTACAGTTGATAATCTTTCATCCCATAAACAAATAGGTAAATCAATATTTTTTTCTATATTGTCAGAGGTATCTTTTACAGACTGAGTCGAGCTACTGGACGATCCATCCATATTAAGAGGATTTCCTATAATAATCCCTTTTATATTATTTTCTTCAATTATAATCCTAAGTTCGTTTATGAGATCTTTAGCGCTGGTTCTATTTATAGTTTTAAAGGGTGTAGCTATTAATTGTTTTTCATCACATATCGACACACCAATTCTTTTAGAGCCAAGATCCAAACCTATTAATCTAGACTTATCTGACTGTTTTTTTTTGAATTCCTCTAAGGTGATCATATTGTATAATTTAAACTTAAGTGATAGTTTGCGTCATATTTAAATATCATATGAACATAGATCTTAAAACAATAAAGCATATATCTAAACTATCAAGAATATCAGTTGATGAACAAAAAGCAGAGAAATTAGCTGATGATTTAAACTCAATTTTCAAATTTATCGAAAAACTTAATGAATTAAAAACAGACAACGTTGTGCCTCTGACATCAGTTGCCGAAACTACTCTTAAATTAAGATCTGATGAGATTAAAAGTGAAGATATTCGTAAACAAATATTAAAAAATTCACCTCAAGATAATGAAGATTATTTTGTTGTGCCAAAAGTTATTGAATAATGTCAGATATTACAAAACAATCACTTTCAGAATTAGTTAAAAATATAAAAGATAAAAAATTATCCTCAGAAGAAGTTACAAAAGCTTTTATTAATAGGTCAGAAAAATCTAAAGAGTTGAATGCATATATTACTGAAGATTATTCATCTGCATTAGAAAAAGCTAAAAAATTTGATCAAAAACCAAATCTTGAATTAAAGTTACCAGGTATACCTATGGCAGTTAAAGATTTGTTTTGTACAGACAGTATTCGCACAACTGCTGGAAGTAAAATCTTAAATAATTTTGTTCCTACTTATGAGTCTACTGTTACACAAAATATTTGGAACGAGGGAGCTATACTTCTTGGAAAACTAAATTGTGATGAATTTGCAATGGGATCATCAAATGAAACTAGTTTCTTTGGTAATGTTCAAAATCCAATTGATAAAAATTTGGTCCCTGGAGGTTCTTCAGGAGGTTCAGCATCAGCAGTTGCTGGTCAATTAACTCCAATAACTATTGGAACAGATACAGGTGGTTCCATTAGACAACCAGCTTCTTTTACAGGAACAGTAGGTCTTAAACCAACTTATGGAAGTTGTTCACGATATGGTATAGTTGCATTTGCATCCTCTTTAGATCAAGCAGGTCCTATGGCGCAGAACGTAAAAGATTGTGCATTGCTTCAAGAAGTAATTAGTACTTATGATCCTAAAGATTCTACTTCAATTGACTTTAAAAGAAATGAATACAGTAAAGAATTATCAAAAAATATTAAAGGTAAAAAAATTGGAATACCAAAAGAATATCGAGTTGACGGAATGCCACAAGAAATTGAAGAACTTTGGCAAAAAGGTATTCAGTATGCAAAAAACTGTGGAGCAGAAATAGTAGACATATCACTTCCTCACACAAGTTACGCATTGCCAACTTACTATATTGTTGCACCGGCAGAAGCCTCATCTAATTTAGCTAGATATGATGGTGTAAAATATGGATTTAGAGCTAAAGGAGAGAACCTTACAGACATGTACGAAAAAACAAGGTCAGAAGGTTTTGGGGCAGAAGTTCAAAGACGAATAATGATTGGAACTTATGTTTTATCATCTGGTTACTATGATGCTTATTACCTTAAAGCTCAAAAAGTTAGAAAATTGATTAAAAATGATTTTGATGAGGCATATAAAAAAGTTGATGCAATATTAACTCCTTCAACACCAAGCTCAGCATTTAAAATTGGAGAGAAGAAAGATGATCCAGTCTCAATGTACTTAAATGATATCTTTACTGTACCAGTTAATTTAGCCGGTTTACCTGGAATTTCTATTCCCGCAGGTCATGATGCCAAAGGATATCCATTAGGTTTACAAATAATTGGTAAAGCTTTTGATGAACAAAACATATTAAACATTGCATATGCAATGGAAGAAAAGATTAATTTTAAAAATAAGATAACTGATTGGTGGATTAAATGAGTAAAAATAAATCAGAATATCTGATTAATAGAAAAGATAATCAATATGAAGTTGTAATTGGATTAGAAGTACATGCCCAAGTCACTTCAGAATCAAAATTATTTTCAGCATCGTCAACTAAATTTGGTGCTGAGCCAAATACCCAAGTAAGCTTAGTTGATGCTGCATTTCCAGGAATGCTACCTGTAATAAATGAGTTTTGTGTAAAACAAGCAATTAAAACTGGCATTGGCCTAAATGCAAAAATCAATAATCGTTCAGTATTTGATAGAAAAAATTATTTTTATGCAGATTTACCTCAAGGGTATCAGATTTCTCAATTTAAAGATCCAATAGTAGGTGAGGGTAAAGTTATTTTAGATATGCCTGAAGGCCAGAAAGAAGTTGGCATAGAAAGATTACATTTAGAACAAGATGCAGGAAAAAGCATACATGATCTTGATCCACAAAATACTTTTGTAGACTTAAATAGATCTGGAGTAGCTTTAATGGAAATTGTAAGTAAGCCTGATCTAAGATCACCTGATGAAGTGAGTGCCTATATTAAGAAATTAAGATCAATAATGAGATATTTAGGTACATGTGATGGAAATATGCAAGAAGGATCGTTAAGAGCTGATGTTAACGTTTCAGTTAGAGCAAAGGGATCAAAAGAATTTGGAACAAGATGTGAGATTAAAAATGTAAACTCTATCAAATTTATGCAAATGGCTATCGAATATGAAGCTAATAGACAAGTTGATTTAATAGAAGAAGGAAAATCAATTGATCAAGAAACAAGATTATTTGACACAAAAAAAAATGAAACAAGATCTATGAGATCAAAGGAAGATGCTCATGATTATAGGTATTTTCCAGATCCAGACTTATTACCATTAGAAGTTTCCGATGAATTTATTAATCAACTTAAAACTGATATTCCTGAATTACCAGATGACAAAAAGAAGAGATTTATAGAAGAGTTTAAACTATCACCATATGAAGCAAATATTTTAGTCTCAGATATTGATACAGGAAAATATTTTGAAGAAGTTGTGGCTAAGATGGGAAAAAACAAAGATATAAAATTAGCAGTCAACTGGATTACAGGCGAGTTGTTTGCTGTTTTAAATAATAAAAATTTGGAAATCTCTCAAAGTCCAATAAGTGCCAAGAATTTAGCAATACTAGTGAACTTAATTAAAAATGGAACAATCTCTGGAAAAATAGCTAAAACAGTATTTGAATTAATGATGGATGGAGATAAGGACCCTCAAAAAATTGTTGAAGAAAAAGGGTTAAAACAACAAAGTGATCCTAAAGCACTAGAGGCTCTAATAGATAAGATTATTAATGACAATAGAGACAAAGCCATTGAATATAAACAAGGTAAGGAAAAACTATTTGGATTCTTTGTTGGTCAGGCAATGAAAGTTTCTGGTGGTAAAGCTAATCCTCAATTAATAAATGAGATATTAAAGAAAAAGCTTTAACACAATGGGTGCAAACCTTGATATCACAGAGAAATTACAAAATTATATCAATGATTTTGGTTTAAAGCTAAATCCAGTTCAAGAAGAAATAATTAATTACAATAAATCATTAGGAGACATTAAAAGAATGCAAGTTGATCCTACTCAGTGTTACTTTCTTCATCTATTGATAAAGGTTTCAAATATTAAAAATGTTCTTGAAATAGGAACTTTTACAGGACTTAGTGCTCTTTCAATTTTACTTGCTTTACCAGATGATGGAAAATTAATTGCATTAGATAAAAATGATGAAACTAATAAAATAGCACTAAGCTTTTTTGAAAAAGCAAAACAAACTCATAAAATTAAAACCATAATTAAACCTGCACTTAAGAGCTTAGAAGAATTAAAAGATAAAAAATTTGATATGGTTTTTATTGATGCAGATAAAATGAATTATAAAGAATATTACGAAAAATCTTTAAGAATGCTTAATCAAGGAGGATTAATTATAATAGATAATGTTTTATGGCACGGTGAAGTAGCTGATGAAAAAAATAACGATAAATTTACTGTCTATATTAGAGAATTTAATAAATTTGTATCAGAAGATAAAAGAGTGGAGCAAATTATTATACCATTGGGTGATGGAATGACTATTTGTAGAGTTTTATAATGTTTAAAGTTTTTGGCTTTTATAAATTTATTAAGATTAAATCATTAAAAAAAAACAAAGCTCTTCTACAAAAATTTCTTACACTAAATAATATAAGTGGAACAATAATTATTGCCAAAGAAGGATTAAATGGGACAATATCTGGTCATATCAAAGATATAGATAAAACAATTAAAAAACTTAAATTTTTATTTTCATTTAAAGGCTTCGATAATAACAACGAGTCTAGATCTAAATTTCAACCATTTCATAAACCTAAAGTAAAAATTAAAAAGGAAGTTGTCCCAATGAATTTGATATTAAATTCTAGAGAGAGAAATATTAAATCACATTTGGACCCAAAAGAATGGAATAAACTAATTAAAGATAAAGACACATACATTATTGATACTAGAAAATCTTTTGAATACAAAGTTGGAACATTTAAAAAGTCGGTAAACCCAAATGTTAATAATTTTAGAGATTTTCCAAAATACTTAAATAAACTTAAAAAAAATAAACCTGTAGCAATGTTTTGTACTGGAGGAATACGTTGTGAAAAAACTTCAGTTTATCTAAAAAAGAAGGGTTTTAAAAATATCTATCAATTAAATGGTGGGATCTTAAACTATCTCAAAAAAATTAACAAAAAAGAAAGTTTGTGGAAAGGTGAGTGTTTTGTTTTTGATAACAGAATTAGCCTTAAACACGGTTTAGAAATAGGCTCATATTCTATATGTAGCGGGTGTAGAATGCCAATTTCACCAAAAGACAAAAGATCTAAAAAATTTGAAGAAGGTGTTTCTTGTCCAAACTGCTATAACAACTTAACTGAGTCTCAAAAATCACGTTTTAGAATGAGACAAAGTCAGGTATACAAAGCAAAACAATCTGGAAAAAAATATATTTTTCAAAAAGAATTTAAATAAGGATATTTTTGTCTACTTCATACAAGCTTACTAAAGATCCAATATGGTTTTTACTTCGTAAAGTCACAATACCTGCAAGTGTAGGGTCTCTATTTCAAACATTTTACAATCTAGTTGATACTTGGTTTGCAGGAAAAATCTCAGCAGAAGCAATAGGTGCGATAGCTAAATCATTTCCAATTTACTTTACTATAATTGCTGTTGGTGTTGGAATAGGTGCTGCTACTAATGCAATGATTGGTAATTCTATCGGTGAAAAAAAAGAGAGAGTTGCATCTATGTATATTGCACAATCTTTAATTTTTGCTTTGGTAATTTCAGTTTTAGTAACAATTTTTGGTTTAAATGCATCAGATTATCTTCTGGGTATTATGGGATCAGACGCTGATGGAATAATATTAACTAGAGAATATTTGGATATCATATTTTATGGAACTTTCATTGTACTGATCCAGATATCTTTGAATGGAACCTTAAACGCTCAAGGTGACACTAAAAGTTATAGAAATGTTTTAATATTTAGTTTTTTCTTAAATATTTTTTTAAACCCTCTTTTTATATGGGGATATGGAATAATTCCTGCTTTTGGTATAGCTGGACTTGCTATAGCAACAGTAATTTCACAACTGATCGGAACAATCTATTTAGCTTATAAAGTTAATAACTGTAAAATTAGAGAATACTTAAAGATAGTATGTTTTATTCCTAAGTTTGAATACTTAAATCCTTTAACAAGGCAGTCGGTCCCTGTTATGTTTAGTATGTTATTTATTGGAGTAGGTATATTTAATATTCTATATTTCATTGGTCAGTTTGGTGATTTAGCAACAGCTGGTTATGGAGCAGCGTTAAGAGTGGAGCAAGTATTTTTACTTCCAGTTATTGGATTGAATACGGCAGTTCTTTCTATTGGTGGTCAAAACTTTGGAGCTAAGGCTTATGATAGAATTAGAGAACTCTATACAAAGGCTCTGTTATTTGGTTCTTCATTTATGGTAATTGCTGGAATAATAATTTTTTTTGGTGCAGAATTTTTTGTCTCTTTATTTACTGATAATCAAGAAGCAGTAAAACATGGTGCAATTTATTTAAAAGTTGCAGCTTTAATTGGACCAATTTATCCAGTGTTCTTTATTACTACAGCTGTATTTCAGGCTGTTAAAAAACCACTATATAGTCTTTATTTAAGCATATTAAGATTAACTGCGTTTCCTTTTTTAAGTTTGTGGTATGTAATTAATATAAGAGGCGGCGACTATGAGGATATATTTTATACAATTATGGCGACTAATTGGGCAATGGGAATTGTTGTTTTAATATTTATTGGTTATTTTTTAAATAATGTATTTAAACAAAATAAACCTCTTTTTAGTTATTAGTATTTGTCTAATATTTTTTTTCCTTACTTACAATGATGTTAAATCATATAAAATAAAAATTATTGATGGTGATACCATTCATTTAAATGGGGAAAAAATACGATTTACGGGTATAGACACTCCAGAACTTAAACAAATCTGCAATAAAGACAATAAAGTTATCCCATGTGGAATGGAAGCTAGACAACTATTAATTGATAAAATTGGCAAAAGTAAAGTAAGCTGTATAAGAGAAGGCAAAGATCAATATAAAAGAACTTTAGCTGAATGTTTTGTAAATAATCTTAGTTTGTCATCCTATTTAGTAAGAAATGGTTATGCTTTTGCTTATAGAAAATATTCTAAAAAATTTATAGAAGACGAAAATTATGCAAGAGTAAATAATCTTGGTATGTGGTCTATGAAGTTTGAATATCCATGGGATTATAGAAAAAAAAATTAATCTTTTTTTAACTTCTTCTCGAGTTTCCTTACAAAATAGGAAACTATTAATATCAAAATAAGATATTCTAGTATCAAAAAAGTGTATATTTCAAGTGGTCTATAAGTTGTAACTACTAACTCATTTGCTTTCCTGGTTAGATCCCCAATACCAATTATTGATACCAAAGAGGACATTTTTAATACATAAACAAATTGATTTCCAATAGCTGGTAAAATATTTTTGATAGCTTGAGGTAAAATGACTAATCTCAATTTTCTAAAAAAATTTAAACCTAAAGAGCTTCCAGCTTCCCATTGAGCTTTTTTAATTGAATTTATTCCAGCTCTAAATATTTCAGCTTGAAATGCACTCTCGCTTATTGATAGAGCAATAATGCCGGAGACAAAAGGGCTAAAGCTTATTCCGGTCATTATTGGAAGACCATAATAAATCCATAGGATTAAGACTAGAAGAGGGATTGCTCTTACAATTTCAACATATCCAATATTTAGGTAAGTTAAAAATTTATTTTTTGCTAAAGAAGGAACAGCAACGATAAAACCAATGACCATTGAAATAGTTATTGAAACAACAGAAATATAAATTGTTGTAGTTAGCCCACTTAACAAAAATTTAAGATTTGTTAATCCCTCAACATTATTTGGAGATAGAATTAACCAATTAAGCTCATTTTTACCGCATGAGGTTAAAGGTAGTATCAGAAGTAAAAAAAATAAATTTTTCACTCTCCGATTTATAAAGAATTAAAAATTAATTACTAATTGATTATAAACTTTTTAAATTATATTTAGCTAGTAATTTAGTAAAGAAGCCCGATGTTTTTTTCTTCTTTATCCAGTCATTAACATAATTATTCCATTTATCATCACCTTTTGGAACCATCATTGCTAAGAAAGCTGGATTTTTTTCTCCATCAGGAACTATGGCTAATTGCTGGTATTTGATTATTAATTTATTTGCTTCAGTTGAACTTGTAATATTTCCATCTGCTCTTCCAGCTAAAACTTCTTGAAAGTCTCTTGCTGGTGCTTCAACTGAATTCAATTTGGATTTTGGAAAGAATTC
Source organism: uncultured Pelagibacteraceae bacterium (assembly GCA_902520685.1). Lineage (GTDB taxonomy): Bacteria > Pseudomonadota > Alphaproteobacteria > Pelagibacterales > Pelagibacteraceae > Pelagibacter. The sequence continues at coordinate 43,243 of CABYPE010000002.1, forward strand.
TTTTGCCTTTTCTTCTTGAGAAGTACCAAGTGTTGTAGCAATTGTTACATTAGAATTGTTAAGCGAGTCCCAAGTTGAAAATTTATTTAAATTCTTTTTAAGAACTAATGGAACAGTTCCATATTTATAATAAGTATCTGTAAATCCAGCTACTTCAGCTCTTTTTGGAGTTTTTGTTACACTTGTTGATATATCATATCTTTCGGATGTGATGCCAGAAACTATAGTTTTCCATTCTGCAGGTACAAACTCAACTTTAACACCCATATCTTTCGCCAGTTCGTTCATTACATCAATATCAAATCCTTTATATTTATTGGTTGCTGGGTCTTTCATTGTCATTGGATCCCAGTCTCCAGTTGTACCAACTTTTAAAACTCCATTGGATAAGATTTTATCTAGATTTGACTCAGCGTTTAAAGAAAAGGGTAAAAGAGCAAATATTGCCAATATTAATAATTTTTTCATACTTATTGTTAACTGATTTAGAAATGAATTGTGACTATAATCTTGACGCAGCGTCGTTCATCCAAGAAAACAAATGTTGTGAAAATGAACGTCTAACAAATAAATTTAGAGTATTTTTATCTTGATTATGAACAATTATATCAATTTTAGACAAGATTGTTTGTGTTACAGCACCTTTTTTATTTTGAAAATCATTAAAATTAAATGGTGAACCGGTCTGAAATAATTCATAAATCTTATTTCCTTTAAGATTAATCATAACAAATTGATCAGTAACATCTGTAACAGCACCAAGATTTAATTTTGAAATACTTTTATTTAATAGTTTTTCAGTTTCATAAGTATTCGTGTTTTCATCAACAGGTTCATTAGAAAAAATCATCCACTCATCAGGACTTAACCAAAGAGCAGTTAATTTATCACTTTGAGTAGAGGTATTTGCTTCAGTTGGTAAAATAATATTTAATGATTTACCAATTGCAGAAATAAATTCTCTTTTTTTACCCCTTATAACCAATTTCATTATTGGTTTAATTTCTTTCATCTGAAGATCTTGTAATAATGTTTGTTCAGGTAGAGCTTGATTATAATTAAGCATTTAATCTTTTGTTCTCCTTATCTAAGAAAACTGGATCAGCAACAGTTACATTTATATTCTTTTTTTCCATCGGTATTATCAATTTTTGTCCCATCATATTTTTTCCACCTCTAACAACACCTAAAGCTATAGATTTTTTAAGGTTGGGACTGTAATAGCTCGATGTTACATGACCTAACATTTCTATAGGTGATTTATTTATATCAGCAACTATTTGTGCTCCTTCTTCTAATACTTCATTAGGATTATCAGTTAATAATCCAACTAGTTGTTTTCTATCTTTTCTAATAGTGTCTGATCTATATAATGATCTTTTCCCAATAAAATCGTACTTCTTTTTACTTACAATCCAATCCATTTGTAAATCAATTGGTGTCATAGTTGCATCTGTATCTTGACCAACAATTATAAAACCTTTTTCAGCCCGAAGTAAGTGCATTGTCTCAGTTCCGTATGGTGTAATATTAAAATCTGTTCCTGCTTCCATACATTTTTCCCAAACTGATTTACCATAATTAGCCTGGACATTAATTTCATAACTATGTTCTCCTGTGAAACTAATTCTCATAACTCTGCAATTAATTTTACCAATTTTTGCATTCTTAAATGACATATGTGTAAAGCTTTCGTCTGAAAAATCTAAATCTGGAATAACCTCACTTACAATTTTTTTACTATTTGGACCACAAACACTCACTGTTGCAAAATGATCTGTTACCGAAGTTAAATAAACATCTAATTCAGGCCATTCTGTTTGTAGGTAATCTTCCAATTTACCCATTACATTAGCTGCCCCACCTGTTGTTGTTGTCATAATATAATGATTTTCACCTAATCGAGTAGTAACACCATCATCGTAAACCATACCATCATCATTGAGCATCAGACCATATCGACATTTACCAACTGCAAGTTTTGACCAAGCATTTGTGTAAACACGATTTAAAAATTCAGAAGCATCAGTTCCTTGAATATCAATTTTACCAAGAGTAGACGCATCCAAAATTCCAGCACTTTCCCTTGCTGCTTTACTTTCTCTTTGGACAGCTTCGTGCATACTTTCATTTTCTTTTGGATAATACCAAGCTCTTTTCCATTGGCCTACATTTTCAAACTCTGCTTTATGTTCAGCATGCCAATCGTGGATTGGAGTTTTTCTAAATATATCAAAATATTCTCCAATATTTCTTCCAACTATAGTTCCGAATGTTAAAGGAGTGTAGGGTGGTCTAAAAGTTGTAGTACCTAGCTCACCCATTTTAGCTCCAGCAATTTCTGAAATAATTCCAAGAGCATGCATATTTCCTAGTTTACCTTGATCTGTTCCCATTCCTGTGGTTGTGTATCTTTTAACGTGTTCGATTGATCTAAAACCTTCTCTTAAAGCTAATTTAATATCTTTTGCGGTTGCATCATTTTGATAATCTACAAAAGATTTTGTTTTACCCAAAATTTTATCTGATGGTAATAGCCAAATGTTTCTTTTTGATTTGTTAGTCGAGGATGAAATCTCTAAGTTATCATATTCAGTATTTTCTATATTTAAATAATCAATTAATGATTTTGGAGTATTTATTAAAATTTCATCTAAAGTAAAATCACCATTACATGCCCCAATACTTAATTGATCTGATGGATAAATATTTGGTATAAACACTTGATCATCTTCTCTAAATTTTAATTTTCCTCCAGATTGAGTAAATAAATGAACTGCTGGTGTCCATCCTCCAGAGACACCTAGACAATCACAAGATAAAACTGTTTTAGAACCTACAACTTTTTGTCCATCTTTAGAAAGGGGCATTATAGAAATTTTATTAATTCTCTTATAACCAGAAGTATCTGTTACTGTGTAACCTTTAAAAATCTTAATATTATTTTTTTCTACTTCATAAATAAGTTTAGAATTCACTTCCTCTCTATTATCAATTATAGCCTCAATATTAATTCCTTTTTGAATAAGACTAATAGCTGTCTCATATGCACTATCATTATTAGTAAAAAGGATATTTTTTTCACCACAAGCTACTCCAAAATAGTCAGAATATCTTTTAATTGCTGAAGAAAGTAAGATTCCTGGACGATCATTGTTATCAAATATCATAGGCCTTTCTATTGATCCCGTAGCTGTGATTACTTTTTTGGCTCTTATTTTAAGTAGCTTGTGTCTTGTTTTATCTTTTCTTTGATTAATAGGTAAATGATCAGTCAAACTTTCACGTGCCAATAAGAAATTATAACCATGATAAGCAGCAACACTTGTCCTTGTTTTTATCTCTAAATTTTTTAATTTCTTTATTTCATTGATTTCTTTTTCTAACCAAGAACCTGAATTCTGATTATTAATTTTAAAATGATCTGAATCTTGGTATATAGTAGAACCTCCAAGATTTGGTTTTTCTTCTAATAAGATTGTCCTTAAACCATTTTTAGCAGCTACTTTAGCAGCCATGATTCCTGAAATACCAGCTCCAATTATCAAAACATCACAATGAATATATTTATGCTCATAAATATCTGGATCTGGTTTAGTTGGTGATTTACCTAAACCTGCAGATCTTCTTATGAAATATTCATATTTTTCCCAAAAACTTGCAGGCCACATAAAAGTTTTATAATAAAATCCCGCAGGCAGTAGCGGTGATAAAAGATTGTTAATTCCACCAATATCAAAGTTTACACTTGGCCAGCAATTTTGACTTGAAGCTTCTAACCCTTCATATATTTCAATTTCAGTTGCTCTGACATTGGGTTCTGTTCTAGATGAATCATTATGTAGTTGGACAATAGCATTTGGTTCCTCTGAACCAGCAGTCATAATACCTCTTGGTCTATGGTATTTAAAACTTCTTCCAACTAAATGAATATTATTTGCTAAAAGAGCAGAGGCTAGTGTATCACCTTTAAAACCATAATAAGTTGATCTATTAAATTTAAATGAAATTCTATAAGTTTCATCGATTGCTTTTCCTGTTTTTACTCTTAAATTTTTTGTCATTAATTATTCTATAGGTGGTTTTTCACCCATCTTATAAACTGCTTTTATTTCATCATTTGAAGTATCACGAACCATATTAAACCACTTTCTACATCCATGTGAATGGTTCCATCTTTCAAACTGTATTCCTTTAATATTTTTTCTCATAAAAAGATATTCTGCCCACTCATCATCACTAAGTTCAGTAGGCTGTTTAGGTCTTACGATATGTGCTTCACCACCAGCTTTAAATTCACTTTGTTCTCTTTCTCCACAATACGGACAATTAATTATAAACATTAGTGTGCTACAGCTGCTGCACCATGTTCGTCCACAAGATCACCACTAACGAATCTGTTTATGTTAAAAGCAGCATTTAGTTTGTGAGGTTCATCATTAGCTATAGTATGAGCAAATAAATCACCTGATCCAGGTGTTGCTTTAAACCCTCCAGTTCCCCAACCACAATTAAAATACAAACCTTTAATAGAAGTTTTGCTTATTATTGGACTAGCATCAGGACAAATATCAACAATTCCTCCCCATTGTCTTAACATTCTCATTCGACTGAATATTGGATATAATTCTAAAATCGCATTTAAAGTTCCCTCAACAATGTCATGACTTCCTTTTTGAGAGTAAGACACATAATCATCAGTTCCAGCGCCAATCACCAGCTCTCCCTTGTCAGATTGACTAACATAAGCATGAACAGCATTAGACATAACAACAGTATCAATAATTGGTTTAACAGGTTCAGAAACTAAAGCTTGTAAAGGTTTACTTTCTAGTGGAAGTTTTAAACCTGCCATATTTGCAATAACACTTGAATGTCCAGCTGCAGCAACACCAATTTTATTTGTTTTTATAAAACCTTTTGTTGTTTCTAAGCCTTCAACAGTATCGCCATTTCTTTTGATACCCTTAACTTCACAATTTTGAATAATATCAACACCCATTTCATCAGCACCTCTTGCATAGCCCCAAGCAACAGCATCATGCCTTGCAGTACCAGCTCTTCTTTGTAAAGTTCCTCCTAAAACAGGATATCTTATGTCTGGAGATGTATTAATTATTGGGCAAAATTTTTTAACTTCATCAGTTGATAAATAGACAGCATCAATACCATTCAATCGATTAGCATGAGTTCTTCTTTTTAAATCTCTAACATCCTGAAGGTTATGAGCTAAATTCATAACTCCTCTTTGACTAAACATTATATTATAATTTAATTCTTGTGATAATCCTTCCCAGATTTTTAAAGCATGATCATAAAGACCTGCACTTGCATCCCATAAATAATTTGATCTTATAATTGTTGTATTTCTTCCAGTGTTACCACCACCAATCCATCCTTTTTCTAAGACAGCAATATTTTTCATATTATGCTTTTTTGCTAAGTAATAAGCAGTAGCTAAACCATGACCTCCACCACCAACAATAACAGCTTCATATTCTTTTTTAGGTGTAGGATCTTTCCATGCTTTCCCCCAATTCTCATGGTAAGAAAATGCATTTTTGATAAGTGAAAAAATTGAGTATTTTTTTTTCATATAATTTTGAATAATTACTTTATAAATACACAATATTCAATACAATCAAAAGTACCAAAATATGGAAGAGTGGGTGAGAGGCTTAAACCAGTCGTTTGCTAAATGACCGTGCGAGGAAACTTGTACCGAGGGTTCGAATCCCTCCTCTTCCGCCAGTAAATTACTTTTTAATCTCAAAATTGAAAAAACAATAATTTAATAAAAAATTAAAAAGTCGATTTTAAATTTCAAAATGATACAACGATCATCATGTGTGGAATTGTTGGTATAGTTGATCCTTTAAACAAATTTGAGAATAAGAAAAGATTAATAAAAGAATTAAATGATTCACTAATTCATCGTGGTCCAGATGACTCAGGATACTATAGTGATCATTTGTTGAGTTTAGGTTTTAGAAGATTATCAATAATTGATCTAGAAAATGGAAATCAACCAATTATTAAACATAACATAGTCACTATTTTCAACGGTGAAATATACAATTATATCCAATTAAGAAATGAATTAATTGAATTAGGTGCAGAATTTTATTCTAAAAGTGATAGCGAAGTTGTTGCTAATGCTTTTTTATTTTGGGGAATAGAGTGTTTAAAAAAATTTGATGGGATGTTTGCGATTTGTTTTTATGATCGAAATAAAAAAAAAATTTTTCTCGCAAGAGATAGAATGGGTATAAAGCCACTTCATTATACCATCGTAAACGATACATTATTTTTTTCTTCAGAAGTATTAACTTTAAGTAAAATTCCTGGATTTAAAAAAGAAATTAATTTGAATGCAGTATCTTCATATTTATCATTTAGATATCCTGTAGATGATGACAATTTATTTTTTAAAAGAATTTATAGAGTACAAAGTGGATCTTATATAAAAGTTAATTTAGACAACTCAATAACTTTGAAAAAACAAAAATATTGGGACATACCTCAAAATAATAATGAGTATAATTCATCAGATACAAAACATAATGAAGAAAAGTTAGATAGTTTGCTTCAAAACTCAGTAAATAATCAGTTAGTTAGTGATGTACCATTAGGAGTTTTGCTATCGGGTGGTCTTGACTCATCATTAATAGCATCAATTGCCTCAAAATATAAAGAACAATTAAACACATATTCAGTATCGTTTCTTGAAAAAGATTATGATGAAAGTAATAAAGCTAAACTGGTATCAAAGCATATTGGATCTAAACATTATGATTTAAAAATTGATAAAAATTTTTTTTTAGAAAATTTACAAACTATAATCGATATAAAAGGTTCTCCAGCATCTATTCCACATGAGTTTGCACTTTATTGTTTATGTAAAGAAATTAAAAAAGAGGTTTCAGTTCTACTTAGTGGAGAAGGCGCTGATGAATTTTTTGGTGGTTACTCTAGAGTTCAAAAATCAGCTTTTGATTTTAATAAGACCAATCTTTTTTTTGGAAATTTTAATAAGAAGAAATTTTTTAATTTTTTTTTAGATCGCTATAAATGGTTTTCTGTTAAAGAAAAAAATATATTATTTTCTACTGATTCAAAAAAAATAATTGATAATGAATTAGTTTATAGGCCATTTGAAAATATTTTTAAGAAATCAAACAAAAATCAAACCTATAATATAATTCTAGAGTCTTTTCAGACAAATCATATTAAAGCTCTTTTAGATAGACTTGATTTAATGTCGATGAAATCAGGAATAGAGGCAAGAGTCCCTTTTTTAGACCATAAAATAATAGAGTTTATTAACAGTTTATCATTTAATAATAAAATTAAATGGAAGTCTCCAATACATAAATATTTAAGTTTTTTATCATCAAGTGAAAAATATACAGAAATAAACGACACAAATAAATTTTTGTTAAGATCATGCTCTAAAAAATACTTACCCAAGAGTACTACCAGTGAAAAAAAACTTGGTTTTCCTCTCCCAATGAACGATTGGATGAAAGATGAAAAGATAAAGCAAATTTATATGGATAATGAGACATTAAATAGAGGAATTTTTGATAAAAAATTTTTATTAGAACTGTTTGATTTTAACAATAAGAAAAAAACAAATTCAAATTTTGATTTTTCAGGAAAGAAAATTTGGATGTTAGTTAATATAGAGTTATGGATTAGAAAATTTTTATAATGCAAGCAATAATATTAGCAGCAGGAGTTGGTTCTAGAATAAAGAAATTTAGCCTAAAAAAACATAAATCTTTAATTAAAATTGGAAATAAATCTTTGTTAACTCGAATGGTAGATTATTTAGTTGATATAAACATAAATGACATTTTAATTGTTACAGGATACAAAAGTGAACAAATAAAAAGTGAAATTAAAACAAAAGCAAAATATATTTATTTTCCAAGATATAGATCGTCTAATAATCTACAAACATTATTACATGTAAGAAATAAAATAAAGGGTCCTTTTTTATGCTTATTTTCAGATATTTTTTTTGATAAAAAAATTTTGTTGAATTTAAAAAACAATAAAAAGGATATTTGTTTAGCTATTGATACTAGAAAAGTAAGAAAAGACACAATGAGAATTATAAAAAAAAATGATAAAATAATTGATATAGGGTCACAAATTGATGTTTCAGATGGTGATGGAAATTTTATAGGTATTGCAAAATTTTCTAAAATGGGTGCAACAAATCTAAAAAAGAGTTTAAATTATTATAAAAATAATTATAAAGATTATTATACTTTAGCGTTAAAACGATTGATTAAAAAAAAGAAAAAAGTTAATTATCTAGATGTTAAATCTTTATTTTGGACTGAAATTGATTTTTATAAAGATTATTTAAAATTAAAAAAAAAATATGAAATCAAGTAAATTTTTAGATGTATTTTATAAAAATAAAATAAGATATTTTTCTGGTGTTCCAGACTCTTGCTTATCTGAATTAATTAATTCCCTGATGTCAAAAAGATATAATAAAAAATTTAAACATACTATTGCTCCTAATGAAGGAATTGCCATCTCTTTAGCTGCTGGTAATTATTTAGCTACTAATCAAGTTCCTTGTATTTATTTACAAAATTCAGGTTTTGGGAATGCTACAGATCCAATTACAAACCTTTGTTCACGAAATGTTTATGATATTCCATTAATTTTGATAATAGGTTGGCGTGGTAAACCAGGAACAAAAGACGAGCCTCAACACATAATGCAAGGTACAAGTATACGTAAGTCGCTTAAGAATTTTAACATAAGTTATTATGATTCTGCAAAAATAAATTTAAATAAATTATCAAAAATTATTAATCAAACTAAAAAAAAAAATAGAATTACAGCAATATTAGTGGCTAAAAATTATTTTGATAAAATTAATCAAAAATATAGAAAAAAAAATTTTATTAAGAGATCTGAAGCTATCAATTCACTGCTAACCAATTTAAAAATAGATTATAAAATTGTTTCATCTACAGGTTTTAATTCAAGAGAGATTTTGTTACAAAATTCTATTAAAAAAACTGCTTTCTATTTAATTGGTGCTATGGGTCATACTTTGGGTGTATCTTTGGGGTCTCTTAATCATAAAAATAAAACTCTTGTATGTGTTGATGGTGATGGATCTTTTTATATGCATCAAGGAAGTTTTGCTCTTTTAAAAAAAAATCATAGGTTAGTTTATTTACTTTTAGATAACTCATCACATGAAAGCGTAGGAGTAGTAAATATTGATTATAAATTAAAAAGTTTTAAAGATTTCGCTAAATCTGTAGGTTTCAAAAAATATGTGAAAATAGATAAATTAAGCCAACTTGATAAGTGTTTTAAGAGTTTAGTATTAAAAAATTTACCAATTTTTATCCATGTTAAAACCTCGATTGAAGTTAACAAAAATTTACCAAGACCTACTCTAAAAGAACTTCAAAAATTTAAGAATGATTTTATAAAAGAATAAATTGTAAATTTCAAAATTAATATAGCGGTTCATCTTTAAAATAATTTTTCATTTTGATTGGTTTTTGTTCAAGTATATATCTATAAACATTGTAATTTTCTAAAACTCTTTGAACATAATTTCTTGTTTCTCTAAATTTTATTAGCTCAATCCAATCAACGTAATTAATTTTTCTTTTTTGAGGATCACCATTAATCTTTCTCCAATATTTAACTCTATTAGGTCCAGCATTGTAAGCAGCAATGGCATAAGGATATGCTCCATCATAATTCAATATTAAGCCTGCAATATAATGTGAACCTAAATTGATATTATATTCTGGATCTGTAGTAAGTCTTGATTTGACATAAGGTAACTTTGCCTGTTTAGCAACTAGCTTAGCTGTATACGGCATTAATTGCATTAATCCTTTTGCTCCTGCATGGCTATTCGCACTTAAATCAAATTCACTTTCTTGTCTTATTATTGATAAAATAAACGCACTATCTGGAATTTTTCTTCCATTTATGTATGTGGGCGTACTTATAATCGGATAATTATATTTATTATGAAATCTTTTTTCATAAGAAGCAATTTTTGCAATTTGTATTGCAAAATCAAATCTCTCTATATTAGTAGAAAGTTCAGATGCAAGAATTTCACTTCCTTTCTCTACATTATCATTTGCTAGATGTCTTAAAATAAATTTAGTATATTTATCTTCTTTAAGTTCATCCAAAAGGTAAACTATTTTTACTAATTCTTTAGAATAAAAATCAATTCTGTATTTTTCATCAACCTTCATGTCTGTAGAAAGTTCAAAATTTTCATTTGGATTAAGTTCTAGGAAGGCAAGTTGACCATAATATGTTGTAAGATATTTAGAAGCTTCGTTAAACCATTTAATTGAATTTTCATCGTCTCCAAGAGATCTATAAGATTTTGCAAGCCAATAAGCTCCTCTTGATGTACTAATTGGATAACTTACATTGTTATAAAAATTTTGAAAATGTTCTTTAGATAATAACGGATCTTCTAGGAAACTAAGAGCAATCCAACCACTCATCCATTCAGCCGCGGCATAATCTGCACCTTCGGTCATACCATGATTGCTTGATATTTTATATGCAAGTTCATATTTTTTCTTATAAATTAATGATCTTGAAATAATTTCTCTTTCAACCCACCACCTATCTGGTCTTACTAAATAATCTTTTGTATTCTTGATCTTAAGTAAAATTTCCGTAGAATCATCAACCCGACCTCTTTTTCGTCTCCATTTAAGTCGATCATAATTTAAACCTGAATCATTTTTAAATTTTTGTGGAACATTTTTTATAGCTTGATCAACTCCATAAGATTTACTCATTAGTAATTGTCTTGCATTATAAAGAAGTTCATAATCTTTTGGTAAATATCGGAGCATTCTTTTTAGATCCCAATATTTATTTTCCCAAGCTAGGTAATCTGCTCTTTTAATATAATCATCGGCATTAAGATATTTTCTAAATTTTTTTCTAAAAAATCTTAGATCACTTTTACTTAATTCTGCAGTTATCCAGCCATCTTTGATAAACTTTTTACCTTTTTCAACTTGTCCTGATAAAATATAACTTTCACCTAATATCATTTTACCAAAACCACTTAACGGATCAGTATAAGAAAATGATTCTATAATTTTTTTTGCTGAAACATTATTTGTTGATAGCTTATGTTCTGCTAAATATTTTATACGTCCTATTCTTGGATAATCCTTATTTTTATCGATAAATATTTTATAATCATAATAAGAGGCTTTATTTCCTTTTGTAAGAAGGTGTCTCCATTGAATAAAATCGTATATAGACTTATCTTTAGCTTTTTTGGAAATTTTTAAAGCAGAAGACCATTGTCCTTTTTTCATTTCTGAAATTGCTCTTTTCGCTAAACTGAAGTCTTTTTTATTATAGTATTTTGATATTTTAATATCTTTGGTTTTTTGAGATCCTGCAATTAATGGTTTCTTTTTTGGTACTAAGAACTTAGGTTTAATATTTTTTTCTTGAACTATTTCCTCAATAGGAATTTTCTTATCAATAACAATTGGTTTTGCTATTGGTTTAATAATATTTATTAAAATTTTCTTTTTTAATTCCTGATCTGTCAAAGAAGGTTTTTTAATTGGTATTATATTGCTTTCGTTGGAAGCTGTAATATTGAGATTTAAGAAAATAAATAATATCGTGCTAATAAATAATCTTAACTTTTTAGGCATAATCTTTTTGTATGTGAATCAATAATTTATGTTATAAGTATTTATGTTTAAAGGTTCAAATGTTGCTTTAATTACGCCATTTAAAGATGATAGGCTTGATATAGACAGCTATATAAAGTTAATACATTTTCATATAGAAAATGGAACCTCTGGTTTAGTTCCTGCTGGAACAACAGGAGAATCACCCACCTTAAGTCATGAAGAGCATCAAAAAGTAATAGATTTGTGCATTCAAGAGAGTGGTGGAAAGCTACCTGTAATAGCTGGAACTGGTTCTAATTCAACTCAAGAGGCAATTTCTCTGACAGCTCATGCAGAAAGAGCTGGAGCAAACGCAGCTCTTATAGTTACTCCTTATTATAACAAACCAACTCAAGAAGGACTATATCAACATTATAAAGCAATTAATGATAAATGTGGTTTACCAATAATAATATATAATATTCCTGGAAGATCAGTAATTGATATGTCGGTAGAAACCATGACAAGACTCTTTGAATTAAAAAATATAGTTGGGGTTAAAGACGCAACAGGAGATCTTGATAGAGTTGATAAACAATTAAAAGCAATGGGAAAAGAATTTATTCAATTAACTGGTAATGATGATAATGCCTTAGAGTTTAATAAAAGAGGAGGTGTTGGAACAATAAGTGTAACTGCAAATATAGCACCTAAACTTTGTTCTGAGTTTCAAACATTATCAGTTCTCTCAGATGATAAATCAAAAAAAGAGGCTAAAAATTTTGATAAAATTTTACAACCACTTCATAATGCAATGTTTATTGAAAGTAATCCAAGTCCAGTAAAATTTGCTGCGAAACAATTAGGTTTATGTGATGATGAGGTTCGATTACCTTTAGTAAAAGTAACTGAACAATCAAAGGAAATAATTAATAAAGCTTTGTGGTCCACTAAATTAATTAAATGATCAAAAAAGCCAATTCTGGTTTAAAAATTGTTTGTTTAAATAGAAAAGCAAGTTTTAATTATTTTTTTGAAGATTTAATTGAAGCTGGAATTGTTCTTAAAGGATCTGAAATAAAATCAGTTAGAGAAGGGAAAGTAAATATAGCAGACTCATATGCTGTTGAAAAAAAAGGAGAGTTATTTCTAATTAATTCCCATATTGCTAAATATAAACAAGCAAATATTTTAAATCATGACCCTAAAGATGAAAGAAAATTACTACTCAATAAAAAAGAAATTAATAAGTTAATTGGAAAAATGCAAAGAGATGGATTTACAATAGTTCCGACTAAGATGTATTTTAGAAAAGGTAAGGCCAAAGTTGAGATAGCTGTCGCTAAGGGAAAAAAACATTATGATAAGAGAGCTACAAAGAAAGATAGAGATTGGAATCGAGATAAAGCAAGATACATAAGAAAATCAAGCTGAATGTTATATATTGGAATAGGATCAAATCTAGGAAATAGAATTAATAATATTGAAAAAGCAAAATACTTATTAAATCTGAATGGTGTCAATATTATTAAATCTTCCTCTTATTATGAAACCTTATCTTGGCCAGATTCAAGTAAACCAAAATTTATTAATATAATACTTCAATCTGACACAAAATTTTCACCTAAAAAATTTCTCAAAATATTTAAATCAATTGAAAAAAAACTTGGTAGAAAGAAGAGTAAAAAAAATTCACCTCGTATATGTGATATTGATATTATTTCTTACTCCCAAAGAATTATATCAGGTAACATCACAATACCTCATAAGAGAATGCATAAAAGAAACTTTGTATTAATACCATTATATGAATTAAATAAAACTTGGCAGCATCCAAAAATGAAAAAAAACATAAAAAAATTAATTTTTTCCTTACCAATAAAGGATATTACGTCTATTAAACAAATTTGATTTAATGTTATACTGCTTAAATGATCAATTCAGATGAATTACTAAATAAAATCAAAGGTTACAACAAATTTGTTAATCTGGATCGTTTAAATAAAGCTTATGATTTTGCAGTAAAGGCTCATTCAAATCAAAAACGAGCTTCTGGAGATCCTTATTCAGTTCATCCGATTGAAGTGGCAAATATCTTAACCGACTTGAAATTAGACTCTGCCACAATTGCAACAGGTTTATTGCACGATACAATAGAAGATACATTTGCAACATACGAAATTATCAAAAATGAATTTGGTGAAGAGGTAGCTGAACTTGTTGATGGTGTAACTAAGATATCAGTATTTGAAAATACAGCTGCAGCAAATTCAAAAGCAGAAAATTTTAGAAAATTAATTTTAGCAACATCAAAGGATATTAGAGTTCTACTTGTAAAATTAGCAGACCGACTACATAATATGAGAACGATCAAGTCTATTAAAAATGAGGACAAAAGAAAAAGAATTTCTCAAGAAACAATGGAAATTTATGCTCCACTAGCAGATAGAATGGGCATGCATCGTATAAGAGATGAATTAGAAGATTTATCTTTTGAAATATTAAATCTTGACGCAAGAAAACTAATTCAAACTAGACTAAATGAAATTAAAAAAGATAAAGAAGATATATTTGAAAGTCTTTCTTCAGAAATTAAAGATCTATTATTTGAAAATGATATAACAGCATCAATTTATGGAAGAGAAAAAACACCTTTTTCTATTTGGAGAAAAGTTCAAAAAAAAAGAGTTTCATTGGAGCAAATAACTGACATTATTGGTTTTAGAATTATTGTGAAAAATTTTGATCAATGTTATCAAACATTAGGAGCTTTACATAAAAAATGGAATTGCATACCTGGTAAATTTAAAGACTACATATCTTCACCAAAGATAAATGGTTACAAATCTCTTCATACATCAGTTATTGGGTCTTATAAAAAACCAATTGAAATTCAGATTAGAACATCTGAGATGCATGATTTCGCTGAAAGAGGAATAGCATCACATTGGAAATATAAATCATCAGAAAAATTAAGCACCCTTCAATGGAAAGAATATGATTGGCTAAAAGATTTAGTTGAAATTATTGAAAAAAATGAAAATCCAGAACATTCATACGAATATACAAAACTCCAAATGTTTCAAGAAAATGTATTTTGTTTTACACCGAAGGGGTCAGTAATTAAATTACCAAAAAATGCCACTTCAATAGATTTCGCATATGCTGTTCATACTAAAATAGGAAATACTGCAATTGGTTGTGAAATCAATGGAAATAAAAGTGAATTACAAACAATCTTGAGAAATGGTGACACGGTTCATATCACAACATCAAAAAATCAATCTCCTTCTTTACACTGGATACCAGTAACCAAAACAGGCAAGGCAAGAGCTGCTATACGAAGATACTGGCATGACAAAGGAGAAGAAAAAGAGCAAAAATTAAAAAAATATAACACTACTCTTTGGATTTCTTTGCCAGATAAACCTGGTCAATTGGGTAGTATAAGTTCACTTATTGGTCATCATAAATTGAACATTTCAAACTTAGAAATGGCAGGTAAAAATCCAAATTATATAAATTTCAAATTTCAGCTGATAATTAGAAATTTAAAAAATTTTACTAATTTTATTGCGGAGTTAAAACAAAAAGGTATAAAATTTAAAATAATTAGACACGAAGATAAAAGAAATGCTTTCACTCAAAAAATCCTTAAATATTTTAAAAAAGACTAATGCACTTTTGGAAGGACATTTTGTTTTGTCGTCAGGTTTGCACTCACCTAAATATATTCAATGTGCAAAACTTTTAAGTTATCCTCATAAAGCTGATTTAATTTGTAAATCCTTAGCAAATAAGATTAAAAAAAATTTTAAAAAAATCGATGTTATATTAGCTCCAGCAATAGGTGGTATAGTAATAGGTTATGAAATTGGTAAGCTTTTAAAAAAAGAGACAATTTTTTGTGAAAGAATAAATGGTAAATTCAAATTAAGAAGAGGTTTTAGTATAAAGAAAAATTCAAGAGTTTTAATAGTTGAAGATGTTATCACTACGGGTAAATCAAGCTTAGAATGTGTGCTATTAATTAATAAATCTAAGGCAAAATTGGTAGGGTTTGCTTCAATAATAAATCGATCAACAAAAAATAATTTAAAAATTAAACAAAAAATTATTTCTCATTTAAAAATTGAGGTTCCAACTTATAAATCAAATCAATTACCAAATGAATTAAAATCAATTCCAATAACTAAACCTGGAAGTAGATTTATAAAGTGAAACGTTTAGGTGTAAATATAGACCATATTGCAACACTTAGGAATGCAAGAGGTGAGTTTCATCCAGATCCTTATTTTGCCGCTAAATTTGTAAAAAAACAAGGCGCAGACTCAATTACAATTCATTTAAGAGATGATAGACGTCATATCAATGATTTAGATGCTAAAAATATCTGCTCTATCAAAAATTTATTAGTTAATTTAGAAATTTCTATTAAAGATGAAATAGTTAAAAATGCTCTTAAAATAAGACCAAATTATATTTGTATTGTTCCTGAAAATAGAAAAGAAATAACTACAGAAGGTGGATTAAATTTAAGAAAAAATAAAAATCAAATTAAAAAAATTATTAAAAAATTCAAAGAAAAAAATATACGAACTAGTCTTTTTATCAATCCATCACAAAAAGATGTCTTAATTTCAAAAGAATTCAATGTTGATTGTATTGAGATACACACTGGTAAATTTGCTAATTTAGTCAAATCTCAAAAAAAAATCAAAAATGAATTAGATAGAATCGGTAAAGCTTGCAAACTTGCAGATAATTTAGGTTTAGAAGTTCATGCCGGACATGGTTTAGATTATAGATCAACTAAAATTTTATCTAAAATAAAAGAAATTAAAGAATTCAATATTGGACATTTTATAATAGGAGAGTCAATTTTTTTAGGTATTAAAACAGTTATAAGAAAATTTAAAAAAATTATTAAATCATGAAAACAATAGGTATTGGGGTTGATATAGTTAGAAATGATAGAATTAAATCATTAATAAAGAATAAGAATTTTATCAATCGCACATTTAGTAAAAAGGAAATCTCTATATCAAAAAAAATTTTAAACAAAACAAATTTTTTTTCTAAACGATTTGCTGCCAAAGAGTCTTTTGCTAAAGCTTTGGGAACCGGTTTTCGCAATAATCTCTCCTTCAAAGATATAGAAATTATTAATGATAAATTAGGTAAACCCTATTATTTAACAAATGATAAGATTAAAAAACTTATTAAAAAAAAAAAGAAAATTAATAAATTTGAATTGTTTCTTTCAATTTCTGATGAAAAAGATTATTCAGTATCATTCACTATTATTCAAAAAATTTAATGATATCAAAAAAAGTAATAACAGATAATTTAAAAACCCTTTTTTATGCTCTTATTATTGCCGTTTTTATAAGATCTTTACTTTTACAACCATTTTATATCCCATCTTCATCAATGGAACCAACACTTTTAGTTGGTGATAGGCTATTCGTTACTAAATACTCTTATGGTTATAGCAAACACTCTTTTCCTTTTAGTCCACCAATATTAAGTAAAAGAATAATCTTTTCTAAGCCTAAACGTGGAGATGTGGTAGTATTCAAAACACCTGCTGATAATAGAACGGACTATATAAAAAGATTAATTGGATTACCAGGTGACAAAATTCAATTTATAGATTCCAATCTTTACATTAATAGTAATGAAGTACCTAAATCTCGTTTATCAAAATCAGATAAAATTTTTTGTGGAAATAAAACAATTGATGTATTTACTTTTGAAGAGAAACTTCCAAATAATAGATTACATAAATCAGCATATTTAAAAAGCTACTCCTTTGACAATTCAGATCTTTTTATTGTGCCAAAAGATCACTTTTTTTTTCTTGGAGACAATAGAGATTGTTCAAAGGATAGTAGATTTTTATCTAGTGTTGGATATGTTCACAAAGAAAATCTTGTAGGGAAAGCCCAATTTATTTTTTTTTCATCTGAT
Source organism: uncultured Pelagibacteraceae bacterium (assembly GCA_902520685.1). GTDB lineage: Bacteria > Pseudomonadota > Alphaproteobacteria > Pelagibacterales > Pelagibacteraceae > Pelagibacter. The sequence continues at coordinate 60,894 of CABYPE010000002.1, forward strand.
AAAACAATTGGAAGTTTTTTTAAATTTTGGAAATGGAATAAATCGATTAGATTTAAAAGATTCTTTAAGAAAATTATTTGATGAAAATAGACTATTCAAATTTAGAAATTAAAATTGATTATAAGTTTAAAGATAAAAAACTTTTAATTAAATCACTAACACACAAAAGTTATGATAAAATCAAAAATAATGAAAAAATAGAATTTTTAGGTGATAGAGTTTTAGGTTTAATAGTAGCTAAAAAACTTTTAGAAATTTATCCTGATGAAAAAGAAGGTATACTAGACAAAAAATTTGCATCTTTAGTAAACAAAAAAACTTGTTTACAAGTTGGTAAAAATATCAATCTTGAAAAATATATTTTAACATTTAATCCTAAAAATAAAAAAATTAAAGTTGAAGATAAAGTAATTGCTGATTGTTGTGAAGCTTTGATAGGTGCTATATATTTAGATAAAGGTTTTCAAGCTGCAGAAAATTTTATACTTACTCTTTGGGAAAAAAATATTAAAGATAGTATTATTACTCAAATCGATGCCAAAACTAAATTACAAGAATACTCACTTAAGAAATTTAAAAAACTTCCAACATATAAAATAATTTCAAATACTGGACCTAGACATAAACCTGTTTTTAGAATGGGTGTGAAACTACCAGGTTCAAAACTTTATATAGGACAAGGTTCTTCTAAAAAAGATGCTGAACAAAATGCAGCAATTTCATGTTTAAATAATAATTTAAAATTATGAATTGGGATGATATCGGTTACCTGTTGTCAAAAAATAGATATAATGAAAATTCTTTAATAGCAGAAATTTTCACTGAAAAGCACGGAAAAACCTCAGGAATAATATTTGGTGGTACCTCAAAAAAGATTAAAAACTATCTTCAAATAGGAAATAAATTATATACAACTTTTAACTCTAAATCTGAAAATAAGATTGGTTATTTTAAAATTGAAATTTTAAATGCGTTTTCACCAAATTATTTTGATAATTCTAACAAATTGAACTGCATCTCATCCGCAATGAGTTTGATAAAGATATTAACTGCTGAGTCTCAAACAAATGAAAGTGTCTTCAATTTAATTGATGAATTTTACCAATTATTAAAAAAACCTGATTGGTTAAAGAAATATATTTTTTGGGAATTAGATCTTTTAAGTATTATTGGCTTCGATTTAGATCTTAAAAAAATTGTTAACAAAGAATTTATTGATAATAAGATTTTATATGTAGCAAAGTCCTCTACTGATCAAAAAATAGTACCTAATTTTCTTATTGAAAAAAATGATAAATCAGAAAATATTAAAGATCTTTTAAGTGGCCTTAAATTGGTTGGAGATTTTATGGATAAAACTATTCTAAAACCAAATAATGTAAGTTATCCAATTAGTAGAAATCAATTTATAAATTCTTTAGGATAATTAAAATAAAATCTTATCTAATCTATCTGCGTAATATGTTACAATTGCATTAGCACCAGCTCTCTTAAATGCAACTAAACTTTCATATATAGCGTTTTTATTGATCAATTTTTTAGCAATGGCCGTCTCAATCAAACTATATTCACCTGATACTTGATATGCAAGGACAGGTAATTTGAATTTTTCTTTTATAGATTTTATTATATCCAAGTAAGGCATACCAGGTTTAACCATTACCATATCAGCACCTTCCTTTATATCTAAAGCTACTTCTCTTAATGCTTCATTAGAATTTCTAAAATCCATCTGATATGTTTTTTTATTCCCTTTTAATGAACCCTTGGATCCAACCGCGTCTCTAAAAGGACCATAAAAACTAGAAGCATACTTTGCTGCATAAGATAATATTTGGACGTTTTGGAATTTATTTTTATCTAAAGCTTTTCTAATTTTACCAATTCTACCATCCATCATGTCTGATGGTGCAAGAACATCACAACCCATTTCTGCCTGAAGTAATGATTGATTAATCAAAACTTCAATAGTTTCATCGTTTAGAATGGTATTTGATCTGATCAAGCCGTCATGACCATGTGAAGTGTAAGGATCTAAAGCTACGTCGCACATTATTCCTATTTGATTTTTATATCTTTTTTTAATTTCTTGTATAGCTCTACAAACTAAATTTTTCTCATTGAGTGATTCTGTGCCCAATTCATCTTTAAGTAATTTTTGTGTTTTTGGAAAAAGGGCAACCATTGGTATTTTTTTACTAATAGCTCTGTCTACAATTTGGCTTAATCGATTGATTGTATATCTATAAACACCTGGCATAGACGAGATCTCTTGTTTTTTATTAGAGCCCTCTATTAAAAAAATAGGTAATATAAAGTCATTTGGACTTAAAGAATTTTCTTGAATTAGTCTTCTAGACCAAGACTCTTTTCTACCTCTTCTTAATCTCAGACTAGGATATTTTCCAATAATCATGTTTTAATTTACATTTAAATTGCGACAAAAGTAATATACACATATACAATAAAAAAGGTACAAAGCAAACTCGATGACAATAGAAAATTCAAAAGTAGTAGATCTAAATATTAAAAAAGAAGACAGGGTTTTAGACTTTAGTGATTTTCAAAAGCAAGAAATTAAATTTGATATTAAAGAATTACAAGAGGCTTATCACCAGATAGTAAAAATTAAAAAATTTGAGGATGCAGGAGTCTCCCACTTTGGAGCTATATCATTAACTCAAATACCTGGAGATCCAGATTCAATTAAAGGCAGTAAAGCTCGAGGTATATTTTGGACAAAACCTGATAGATCAGGAAAAGAAGTTGTTCGAGATGAATCTTTAAATGAGTCGGCTTATTCAGAATTTATTAAAGATTATGAAAATACTTATTTTAAAGAAGTTTATGATGTTCTTTCATCTAGATATAAACTTGGAAGAGTAAGAGTTCTTTTAAAAGAACCAAGATCAACTTTGAGTTGGCACAGAGATCCTGAACCAAGATTGCACATACCTATAATTACAAACCCTGGTTCAATAATGGTAATTGATAATGTAGCAAAACATATGCCTGCTGATGGATCAGTCTGGATTACTAATAATACCAAATATCATAATGCATTCAACGGTGGAGAAGAAAATAGAATACATTTAGTTGCTTGTGTTTTAGATTATAGATTTAATTAATTTGAAAAAAATATTCATTTCATCAGATCATGCTGGTTTTAATTTAAAAGAAATAATTAAGATTTATTTAAAAAGAAAAAAACTAAATTATCAAGACCTAGGCCCAATTAACGATAGTAGAGTTGATTATCCCGATTACGCACACAAGGTTGCAAGAAAAGTTAAGATGAATAAAAATAATATTGGTATTTTAGTATGTGGCTCTGGTACTGGAATGAATATTGCGGCAAATAAGCATAAAAATATACGTGCAGCACAATGTTTTAATTTAAAATCAACAAAATTATCTAGATTGCATAACGATGCAAATATCATTACATTAGGCTCAAGGTTAATAACTAAAAAAAATGCTTTAAAAATATTAAGTGTTTTTTTAAATACGAAATTTGATGGTGGTAGACACTTAAAAAGAATTAAAAAGATTTAATTATGTCTAGTGAAAAAAATTATTTAAACAATAATTACAAGAGTTTCTTTGAGGATAGCTTATCTGTTAAAGATCCAGAACTTTACAAGTCTATTAAAGATGAACTCTTAAGACAACAACAGCATATAGAATTGATTGCATCAGAGAATATTGTTTCTCAAGCAGTCTTAGAAGCCCAGGGTTCTATACTAACTAATAAATATGCTGAAGGATATCCAGGTAAAAGATATTATAATGGATGTGAGCATGTTGATGTTGCAGAAAATCTTGCAATTGAGAGATTAAAAAAATTATTTAATTGTAAATTTGCAAATGCTCAACCACATTCAGGAGCACAAGCTAATGGAGCCGTATTCCTAGCACTACTAAATCCTGGAGACACTTTTATGGGTATGAGTTTAAATTCTGGGGGACACATTACACACGGATTAAAAATTTCAATGTCAGGCAAGTGGTTTAATGCTATAGGTTATGATGTTGATAAAAAATCAGAACTTATAGATTATGATAATGTTGAAAAACTCGCTCTTGAACACAAACCAAAATTAATTATTGCAGGTGGAAGTGCTTATTCTAGAGTAATAGATTTTAAAAGATTTAGAGAAATAGCGGATAAAGTTGGAGCATATTTAATGGTTGATATGGCACATTTTTCAGGTTTGGTTGCTGGAAAGGGTTATCCTAATCCTTGTGATTATGCACATGTAGTTACTTCTACTACACATAAAGTTTTTAGAAGTGCTAGAGGAGGAATAATACTAACTAATCATGAAGATTTATCAAAAAAATTTAATACCGCTGTTTTTCCAGGTTACCAGGGTGGACCATTAATGCATGTCATTGCAGCTAAAGCAGCTGGTTTTTTAGAAGCACTTCAGCCTGATTTTCAAGACTATATTAAATCTGTTTTAGCAAATGCAAAAATTTTAGCAGAAACTTTAAAAAATAATGGTTTTAAAATTTATTCTGATGGAACGGATACCCATCTTATGTTGGTTGACTTACGTCCTTACAATGTAAAAGGCAACTTAGCAGCTGAAAGTTTATCAAGAGCTAATATTACCTGTAATAAAAATGGTATTCCCTTTGATACAGAAAAGCCAATGGTAACATCTGGTATAAGACTAGGAACACAAGCTATTACAACACGTGGTTTTGGTTTAAATGAATGTAAGAAAGTGGGTGAGTTGATTACAAAAACTCTTAAAGGATTATCAGAAAACCCAGATGATAACAGTAAAATAGAAGAAGAAGTTAGAAATGAAGTTATTGCTTTAACTTCTTCATTTCCGATATATAAGAATCTTTAATTAATGATTTGTTCTATTTGCAAAAAGGGTGAAACCTCAGTTGTTGATTCACGTCCTACAGAAGATGGTACCGCTATAAGAAGAAGAAGATTATGTGTTTGTGGTGCTCGTTTTACAACTTTTGAAAGGGTTCAGTTTAGAGAAATAATGGTTGTAAAGAAGAATGGTAGAAAATCCACTTTTGACAGAGATAAATTATCTAAATCTATTTATTTATCCTTAAAAAAAAGACCTATAGATACTGAAACAGCAGAAAAATTTATCAGTAAAATTTCAAGAGCTTTAGAAGAACTTGGTCAAAGTGAAATTTCAACAAGTACAATTGGTACAATGGTAATGGAGGGTTTAAAAGAATTAGATCCTGTTGCTTATGTTCGTTTTGCATCTGTTTATCGTAACTTCAGAGAAGAACAAGACTTTGTTCAATTCGTGGACAAGATAGATGTCTTCAAAAAAAAATAAATTTACAAAAAAAGATAAATTATTCATGGAGATTGCCTTGGACTTGGCAAAATCTCGTGAAGGAGTAACTGGAACAAATCCATCTGTTGGCTGTGTAATAGTTAAAAATGATAATATTATTTCAATTGGTCAAACTTCTTATAATGGTAGACCTCATGCAGAATTTAATGCCATTAAAAATTGTAATGAGAAACTTAACGGTGCAAAAATGTATGTCACATTAGAACCATGTAGCCACCAAGGTGAAACTCCACCATGTACGAATGAGATAATTAAATCAAAAATTTCTGAAGTTGTTTACGCAATTGAAGATACTGATAAAAGAGTAAGAAAAAAAAGTTTTAAAATTTTAAAATCTCATAAAATTAATGTATCGATAGGACTTTTAAAAGATAAAGTAAAGAAATTTTATATTCCATACTTTTTTAATAGAAAAAACAAAATGCCTTTCATGACTGGCAAAATAGCTATTTCAAAAAACAAACTTATTTATAGTAAATTTAAAACAAAAATAACTAACCAGTATTCAGATAAATTTACTCATTTATTAAGATACAAAAATGACTCAATAATGACTTCAAGTAAAACTGCAAATATTGATAACCCTAAATTAAATTGCAGAATAAAAGGTTTTGAAAAATTTTCTCCAGTAAGAATTATCTTAGACAATAACTTAAGTTTAAACAAAAATACTTATATTTTTAAGTCAGCTAATAAAAAAAATACTATTGTTTTTTACAATAGAGCAAATAAGTCAAGATTATCTATGTTTAAAAAAAAGAAAATAGAACTAATTAAAGCAAAATCAAATAACAATAAGTACTTAGATTTAAGACCAATTATGAAAAAACTTTATTCTTTAGGTTTTAGAAATACTTTAGTTGAAGGGGGCGATCTTCTCACAACAAACTTATTGAAGGATAAAATATTTAATGAATTTTATTTATTCAAAAGTCAAAAAAAACTTCCAACAAATTCAGATTTTGTTAAATTTAATGGATTAAATATCTTAAATAGAAATTATCCATTTCGGCAAAATCTTAATTCTTCTTATGGAAAAGATACAATAACTCATTATAACAAATAGTATGTTTAACGGAATTATTTATAATCAAGGATCTATTTCTAAAATAGTCAAAAGAGATAAGGGGCTTAATATTTTTGTAAAAAGTAACCTTAAAGTGTCGAGTAAAGATATAGGTTTATCGGTGGCTTGTGATGGTGTTTGTCTAACATTGATTTCATTTAAAAAAAAAAATATGGAGTTTTATCTTTCAAATGAAACAATTAAACGATCAAAGTTTAGATTTTTAAAACTTAGAGATATCATAAACTTGGAATTACCCTTGAAGTATGGAACTAAAATTTCAGGTCATATTTGTCAGGGTCATGTAGATTCTGTTGGCAAGGTAAGTAACATCTCTAGAGTTGATAAATCTTATGTCTTTGAATTTGAAATTCCTAAAAAAGAAAGAAAACATTTAATAGAAAAAGCATCTATTAGTGTAAACGGTATATCTCTTACAATCTCAAAAGTCATGAAGAAAGGATTTCAAATTTGGATTATTCCTCATACATATAATGAAACAAATCTATCTACTTTAAAGAAATCGAGTTTGGTCAATATTGAGATAGATATCTTATCGAAATACGTTAAAAATTATTTTAATGAAAAAAAATAATTTTACCTCAATAGAAAAAATTATCAATATCGCTAAAAAAGGTGGAATGTTTATATTAGTTGATGATGAAAAAAGAGAGAATGAAGGAGATTTAATTATTTCAACATCAAATACTAATTCAAAAATTATTAATTTTATGGCAAAATATGGACGGGGTTTAATTTGTTTAGCTTTAGATAGTGTTCAGGCAAAAAGATTAAATTTATCTTTGATGTCAGCAAATAATCAATCAAGAAATAAAACAGCTTTTGCTGTTTCAATCGAAGCAAAAAAAGGAATTACGACCGGTATATCAGCTAAAGATAGAGCAAGGACAATCAAGATTGCCTCAAAAAAAAATGTAAAAAAAAATGAAATTGTCTCACCAGGTCATGTATTTCCAATAATAGCAAAAGATGGTGGTGTTTTAGTTAGAGCTGGTCATACAGAAGCTTCTGTAGATATATCTAAATTAGCAAAAAAAAATAATTCAGCAGTTATTTGTGAAATAATGAATGAAGATGGGACTATGGCTAAAGGTAAAGAGTTATTTGATTTCGCTAAAAAACATAAACTTAAAATCGGTAAAATTGAGGATCTTATCGCATATAGATTAAAAAAAGAAAAATTAATTAAATTAAAAAAACAAAGTTATATTGATGTTAAAAATCAAAAATATAAAATTAGGATTTATGAAAATTTACTTGATGGCTCTGAACACTTTGCATTAATTAAAGGTAATTTAAAAAGAGGGATCACACCTAGAGTTAGGGTAATCTCTTCAAATGTTGTTCAAAATTATTTGATAAATCAACAGTTGCCAAATTCATTCAATAAAACTCTCAATTATTTTAAAAAATTAAATAATTGTGTTCTTATTTTCATTAAAGACTCAAATCTAAAATCGGTATCTCAAACATTAAAGGACTATAAAAACAAAGACTTTTATAAAAAAGGTAAAGATAAACTAATTAGAAATTACGGTATTGGAGCACAAATAATAAAGG
>CABYPE010000003.1 GCA_902520685.1 uncultured Pelagibacteraceae bacterium
TTAGCCACACCAAGTTGACCATTATAATTTTGCCAAACTGTTGAAAAATTTATAAATTTTTTAACTCTCATTATTTTTAAATTCTCGAGTAAAATTATACCAAATTCAATATTAGCTTTTATTAGTTTGTGTATGTCCGAAAAATTATGATTTTTTACGTAGTGTGTGCCGCAATGAATTATCATATCGATTCTAATTTTTTTTAGCTTGTCGTTTAAATCATCATGATTTTTAAAATAGATTTTTGTTACATTTTTCTGTTTAAATGATTTTCGTCTTGATGTAACAAAAATATTGTAATTTTTTAATAAACTATTTAGGATATTTGAGCCTATGAAACCTGTAGAGCCAGTAATTAATAAATTTTTCATATTTGATAGTTTGTTAGATATGTATAATAACTAAATGAAAAATGTAAATAATACTGAATCACTCACAATAGTTATAGTTCTTTTCAAAGAACCTTTTGATCTAATAAATGAAACGTTACAGAATATAAGTGGTTTTGACATAATAATAATTGATAATGATGATAATCATCAACTTAAAAAAAAGATTTTAAAAGAATTTAAAATCCATAAGTATATTTTAAATAAAAAAAATAATGGTTTTTCAGCAGGATATAACCAAGGTATAAAACTTAGTACTACAAAGTTTACATTAGTCCTAGGACCAGACTGTTTAATATCCCCAAAAGATATAAATGTTTTAGTTAAAAAAATTTCTTTATATCAAGATGCATTGATCGTATCGCCTACAGCATATGATAAGAAAAATGAACTAACTTATTCAGGAGGACCATTGCCTGAAAATGGAAAGATGGATAAATTTTTAGAATTAGAAGGTGATGTTTGTGTTGAAAGTGCACTTGGTGCATGCATGTTATTCAGAACATTAGATATTCAAAAATATGATTTACTTTTTGATGAAAATTTTTTTTTATATTTTTCAGATGTAGACTTATGTAGAAAAATTAAAATACTTAATAAATCAATAATACAGACAAAAGAAGCAATTTGTATTCACCAACACGGTAATATTAAAGTAAAAAATAAGTTTAAAAAGATTTATATTAGAGAATTTAACTATACTCACGACATGCTTTATTATTTTTTTAAAATCAAAAATAAGCAAAATTTGGAAATCATTAAAAATTTTCAAAAAAAAATTAAAAGCCTGTATATTTTGCTAGGATTAAGGTTTTTTACTTTCAAATATTTCGATTTTATCAAGATTTATTCTAGAATATCTGGATATAACAAATTCAAATCACGGTATTTAAATAAGTAATTTTTAAAAAAAAATGCTATAAAGTTTTTTTCCTAAAAAAATAAAATGATTAAAAATACAACATATCAAGCGGACTCAATCAAAGTTTTAAAAGGCCTTGAAGCTGTCAGAAAAAGACCAGGAATGTATATTGGAGATACTGATGATGGTACTGGTTTACACCATATGGTTTACGAGGTTGTAGATAATTCAATTGATGAAGCACTCGCAGGACATTGTAAAAATATTTTCGTTAAAATTAATATAAATGGCACTGTTACAATTAGAGATGATGGTCGTGGTATTCCGGTCGATATACATAAAGGTGAAAAAAAATCAGCAGCAGAGGTAATTATGACTCAACTACATGCAGGTGGAAAATTTGATCATGATTCTTATAAAGTTTCAGGCGGCTTACATGGCGTCGGTGTATCAGTTGTAAATGCCTTGTCCGAAAAATTAGAGCTTGAAATACAAAGAGATGGAAAAAAATATTTTATAGAATTCAATGATGGTGAAGCAAGAAAACCACTTAAAGAAATTGGAAAATCAAAAGAATCTGGCACTCAAATAACCTTTTTGCCTTCTAAAAAAATATTTTCTTCAATAAAGTTTAGTGGAAATATTTTAATTAAAAGGATGAGAGAATTAGCATTCTTAAATAAGGGCATTAAAATAACTTTCATAGATGGGTCACAAAAGAAAGAAAAAATACAAGAATTTCAATTTGATGGTGGTGTTTTAGAATTTGTAGATTTTTTGGATGAAAAAAGAGAAAAGTTACAAAATAAAAATGGTAACGATTTATTTAAAAAACCTATTTATATTGAGGGAAAAAAGGAGAATATAGAAGTAGAATGTTCATTAAAATGGAACGCAGGCTATTCAGAAGATGTCTTTCCTTATACAAATAATATTTACCAAAAAGATGGAGGAACACACGTTTTAGGTTTCAGAAGTGCTTTAACGAGAATTATTAATAAATATGCTAGCGAACATAATTTATTAAAAAAAAATAAGTTAGCTATTTCAGGTGATGATATAAAAGAGGGATTAACCTGCGTTTTATCCACAAAAATTCCAGATCCAAAATTTTCTTCACAAACTAAGGATAAATTAGTTTCTTCTGAAGTCAGAATGATTGTTGAAACAATTATTAGTGAAAAATTATCTATTTGGTTTGATCAAAATCCTTCAGTAGCAAAAATTATACTTGCAAAAGTAATTCAAGCAGCAATGGCGAGAGATGTAGCAAGAAAAGCAAGAGAAAATGTAAGAAGAAAAGGTGCACTCGAACTGAGTGGATTACCTGGAAAATTGGCTGACTGTCAAATTGGTAAACAAGACGGAACAGAATTATTTATAGTTGAAGGAGATTCTGCAGGCGGTTCAGCAAAACAGGGAAGAAATAGATCAAATCAGGCGGTTTTACCTTTGCGAGGTAAAATATTAAATACATATGTTGAAGATATTCAGATAAAAAAAAATGGAAATAAAGATGGTTCGGAGCAAAGAACTAAAGCTTTATCAAAAATGATATCGTCAAATGAAATAGTAACTTTGATAAATGCACTAGGTTTAGATCCAAAAGCTCAAGAGATAGATTTAAAAGATTTAAGATATGGTAAAATTATCATCATGACCGATGCAGATGTTGATGGATCGCATATTAGAGCATTACTGTTAACTTTTTTTAACAATAAACCATTTAATAAACTTATAGAGCACGGACATGTTTATTTAGCTCAACCACCTTTATTTAAAATTAACAAAGGTTCTAAAGGAATATATATTAAGGATGAAAAAGAATTAGAAGAATATATTTTGAATAATAATAAAGATTTAAAAAAATTAAAGAGAGGAACAAAAGAATTTATTAAAAAAATTGATGAAGAAAAATCTAAAATGAATATTCAAAGATTTAAAGGATTAGGTGAGATGAATCCAGAGGAGCTTTGGAGCACTACTCTTGATCCAGAAACTAGAAATTTATTACAGGTTCAATATTCTAAAGATGTGAGGAAGGATCAGACTTTAATACATACTCTAATGGGTAATGATGTCGCTTTAAGAAAAGATTTTATAATTTCTAATTCTATAAATGTTCAAAATCTAGATATTTAAAATGAAGTTTTTTGAAACTTCAAATTATCATTTTTTTAAAAAATCAACTTATGTCAGCTTAAGATGGATTGGTATAATTGGTCAATTCATATCAGTGTATTTTGTTTATTTTTTTTTAAATTTTGAATTTGATTTTTTAATCTCAAATTTGATAATTTCTTTTGGAATTCTCAGTAATTTATATCTGATTTTTGTTTATACTAAAACTCAACTATCAGATAGATCAGCTTTTATTTTTTTATTAATAGACATTTTTCAATTAGGGGCATTACTTTATTTAACGGGTGGTGTCACAAACCCATTTGCAATTTTTTTATTGATTCCAAGTGTTTTCTCATCGTCTAATCTTAGTTTTAGAACAAATTTTTTACTTGTAGCACTTACAATTATTATAATTTTTATTTTAACATTTTATTCATTAGATTTACCTTTTCCCATTAGTAGTCATTTTCATGTAAGCCCTTACTATTTTTATGCTATCCCTATAGCATTAATAATTGCATTAATTTTTTTAAATTACTTAGCAATGACCTTCGGAAAACAATCTAGATTAAGAAGAGAAGCATTAGCGAAAATGGAGGAAGTAATGGCCACTGAACATGAGCTTTTGTCATTAGGTGGTCAAGCAGCAGCAGCAGCTCATTCATTAGGAACACCCTTATCAACAATAAAAATAATTACGCAAGATCTTGTTAAACAATTTAAGGGAAATAAAGATATTGAAAAAGATATAATATTATTATCAAGTCAAGTTGAGCGGTGTAATGAAATTTTAAAAAGTTTAACATTGAATCCAGTTGAAGAAGATAACTTTATTGATAAAGATCTTTCAATGAGAGAATATTTAAGTGAAATTATCTCATCTTTTAAAGAAATTAGTAAAAGAAATTTTATTTTTAATTTTGATCAAAATTCAAACACAAAAAAAATAACAAAATCAATTGAAATAGTTTATGGATTAAGAAATTTTATTGGGAATGCAAATAAATTTTCAAAAGAAAATGTCTATATCAATTTGAAAAGTGACAATGAGATTACAGAAATTATCATTGAGGATGATGGAAATGGCTATCCAAGAGATATTTTATCAAAAATTGGAGAACCATATTTAAAATCTAGTTATGTTATTGAAAAATCTAAAGTAGGCCTTGGCCTTGGACTGTTTATTGGTAAAACTTTATTAGAAAAAAATTTTGCCAATGTGAATTGTAGAAATTCTAAGACTAGAAGTGGTGCTGAAGTAATTATTAAGTGGAAAAATAAGGACTTATTTAATATTTAGTGTAGTTTTTTTTTTGCATCAAATAATGAACCTAATTGTGAAATCATTACATCGCCTAATTCATTTACATCAGTTATCTTAATTGCTCGATTATAATATCTTGAGACGTCATGACCAATTCCAATTGCTAAAACTTCAATTTCAGTTTTTTCTTCTATAAAATTAACCATTTTTTTTAGATGTTTTTCTAAAAAATCTCCAGAATTTACTGATAAAGTTGAATCGTCAACTGGTGCACCATCAGAAATTACCATTAAAATTTTTCTCTCTTCTCTTCTTTTCTTTAATCTGGAAAAAGCCCAACTTATTGCTTCTCCATCTATATTTTCTTTAAGCAAACCTTCTTTTAACATTAATCCAAGATTATTTTTTGCTTGCCGCCAATGGGTATCTGCACCTTTATAAATAATATGTCTCAAATCATTTAATCTACCAGGTGTCTTAGGCTTTTCTTGTTTATTCCAAAACTCTCTACTTTGCCCACCTTTCCAATTCTTTGTTGTAAAACCTAATATTTCTACTTTAACAGAACATCTCTCTAAGGTTCTAGACAAAATGTCAGCACATATAGCAGCAATAGTAATTGGTCTTCCTCTCATAGAACCTGAATTATCAATTAATAATGTCACAATTGTATCTTTAAATTCTAAATCTTTTTCTTTTTTGAAAGATAAAGAATTATAAGGATCCATGATTATCCTGGGAAGTTTTGAGCTATCTAAAAGTCCTTCTTCCAAATCAAATTCCCAAGTTCTATTTTGCTTAGCCAACAGTTGTCTTTGTAATTTATTTGCAAGTTTAGTCACAACATCTTGAAAACTAACCAGTTGTTGATCTAGAGTTTTTCTTAGTTTGTTTGCCTCATCTATTTTTTCTAAATTTTCTGCTTTGATAATCTCATCAAATTTTGTTGTAAAAATTTTATATTCTAGACTTAACTCATTTATATTTTTTTTTTGAATTACCTGTTCTGAACTCTGCTGATCGGAATCTGTGTCTACTAATTGTTCATCTAACTTATATTCATCAATATCATAATCAGACTCTAGACTGGCTTCGGTTTCTTGTTCTTTATTTTTATCCTTTTGATCTTCAGTATCATTCTCTTGATCATCATTTGAGGGATTATCTTGACCTTCATTTTGGTTATCTTCTTTAGTCTCATCGTTATCTTCAGATTGAAAAATATCCATATCTTGCAATATTTTTGAAAACTTAGAACTATATGCATTTTGATCTTCAAAGTTATTTTTTAAAAAATTTATATGCTTGCTTATTGATTGATCAAATTCTTTCTCCCAATAATTTAACATTTTTGATGAAAGTGAATTTAATTTTATATTATAAAAATTTTTAAGCATATAAAGTTCAAACGCTTCTGCTACAGGCACATCTTCTTTAGTTTTAAGCTGATCTTTTTTTTTTAAACTGATTTCCTGTTTGTAATTATTCTCAAGATTTTTTTTAATACCTTTAAGCATATTGCTTCCAAGAGTTTCATATCTGATCTTTTCTGCTATTGCATACAAAGATTTACAACTAGAATTGTTTGGTAAATTTTTTTTATAGATTTCATTATTTGAAAATTTTTTTTTTAAAGCTGATGAGTCTGCTTCTGCTCTTGCTCTTATGAAATCAATTTTATTATTTAAACTATCAGATTCAAAAAGATCAAATTTTTTTGAACTTTTATTAGATTTGTTATTTTGTTTGATTTCTAGATCATCAGAAATTACTCTTATTGTAGATGTTAAAGCCTGTCTTAACTTTTCTTTTAAATTTGCTTCTTTGTCACTCATCAAACTTGAATATTAAGTAAAGACTCTGGTAAATCATCTCCAAAACATCTTTGATAATATTCTGCAATTGTATTCTTTTCCATATCATCACACTTATTCAAAAAAGTAACTCTAAAAGCATAACCTGTATCTTTGAATATTTCAGCATTTTCAACCCAGTGTAAAACTGTTCTTGGACTCATAACCGTTGATATGTCACCTGCTATAAATCCTTTTCTTGTAAGAGATGCAACCTTAATCATGTTTGCAATTTTTTCTTTATCTTTTGGATTATTTAAATTTTTATTTTTAGCTAAGATAATTTCCATCTCTCTCTCTAGACTTAAATAATTGAGAGTAGTAACTATATTCCATCTATCCATTTGACCTTGGTTTATTTGTTGGGTTCCATGATAAAGCCCTGTTGTATCACCTAAACCAACTGTATTTGTGGTAGCAAATAATCTGAAATATTTGTTTTGTTTAATTACTTTATTCTTATCTAATAATGTAAAGTTTCCTTCAGCTTCTAATACTCTTTGAATAACAAACATTACATCTGGTCTCCCAGCGTCATACTCATCAAATACAAGTGCTACAGGATTTTGAATTGACCAAGGTAAAATACCTTCTTTAAATTGAGTTATTTGTTGTCCATCTTTTAAAACAATCGCATCTTTACCAATAAGATCGATTCTACTTATATGGCTATCTAAATTTACCCTGACACATGGCCAATTTAATCTTGCTGCTATTTGTTCTATGTGAGTAGATTTTCCTGTTCCATGATAACCCTGAACTAAAACTCTTTTATTAAATGCAAATCCTGAGATTATAGCAAGCGTAGTATCTCTATCAAATTTATAAGTCTTATCAATTTCAGGGACATATTCACTTTTTTTTGAAAAAGCATCTATTTCCATATTAGAATCAATACCGAAAGTTTGTTTAACAGAAATTTTTATGTCTGGTTGTGAATTAAGGTTAGGTGTCAATTTTTTCTCTATAAGTATTTTTTAGTTGAGTATAAGCTAAGGTAATTTGTTTAAGTTTTTCCTCGTATTTTTTATTACCAGCATTTATATCGGGGTGAAATTTTTTGACAAGGACTTTGAATTTATCTTGGATTTTTTTCCATCTTAAACCTACAGAAACTCCCAAAATACTAAAAGCTTTGATATCTTTATGGTCAAATTTAAATTGACGCATATGATCATAATCACCCTTAAATTTGTCTTTATCTTGTTCATCTCTGAGTGTGTTGTTCCATAAAACTTTAAAGAAATTATCTGAGGAACTAAAGCTTTGAGTTGGCTTATGCCATAGCATATCTGATTTCAAAAAATCCATGACTTGATCATCATTCATACCAGAAAAATAATTCCAATTTTTGTTGAATTCTTTTACATGTTCTAAACATAACATACGATATTTTTTGCTGTTATCTTTTTCAACAGGTGCTTTATATTCACCAATTTTTTTACAATTATTCCAGTCACAAATATTTTTCATGATATAATAAATAATATTTATGAATATAAATGATTTAATTGCAATCGTAAAAAAAAAATTAATTAGTGAAATTGTAATTGAGAAAATTGATATTAAAGACAAGTCTTTTTTACATAAAAATCATTCTGGACATCAAGAGGGAAAGTTTCATTTAAAACTTACAATACAATCAAAAGAATTAAAAGTTCTTAATAGAATTGAAAGTGATAAAAAAATTTATAAAATTTTAGGTCAAGAGATAAAAGAACACATTCATTCTTTACAAATTTTAATAAATTAGTTCTTTTCTTAAAAATTTATTAATTTCTAATTTATTATATTCATTATTAATTACAGTTGAACCAATTTTTTTTAGCAATATTAAGTTAATTTTTTGAGAAATATTCTTTTTATCTATCGACATAAATTTTAATATTTTGTTTAAATCTTTTTTTGAAAAATAATTTTTAATATTAGCTGGTAACCTAGCATCGATTATATGCTTCAATATTTTGTTATAATCTTTAGAAGTTATTAATTTTTTATTAAGACTAAATTTAAGTGCTGCAACAATTCCAAGAATTACGGCTTCACCATGATTTAATTTTTTTGAGTACCCAAGTGTTGCTTCAAAAGCATGAGCAAAAGTATGCCCAAAATTTAATATTTTTCTTATTCCTTTCTCTTTTTCATCTTTCTGCACAACTGATTTTTTAATCTTACAACTTTCATAAATTGCCTTTTCAATAAATGGACTTTTTAAATTTAATATTTTTGTAAAATTAGTTTTCAGATATTCAAAAAATTCTTTGTTTAAGATTAATGAGTGTTTGAGAATTTCACCATAACCACAAATAATTTCTCTTTTTGGCAATGATTTTAAAAAATCTATATCACTAATAACCATTTTAGGTTGATAGAAACTTCCTAAAAGATTTTTTCCCTCTTTTGTATTAATGCCAGTTTTACCACCAATAGAGGAGTCAACCTGAGATAATAACGTTGTTGGAATATTAACAAAATTTAAACCTCTTTTATATAAACTTGCTGCAAAACCCCCAACATCTCCAGTAATACCTCCTCCAATTGTAATTAAACAATCTTGTCTTGAAAAGTTTTTGCTTAGTAAAATTTGTAAAACTTTACTTATGTGATGGATATTTTTATTTTTTTCACTAGCTTCAAATTTAAATTGATAAATTTTCTTTTTATTTAAAGATTTGGTTATTTTTGAAATTAATTGATTTGGAACATTTTTATCAATTACTAATAGACATTGGTTAAAAATAATTGAATTTTTTATAAAATATGAATTTAGATTATTAATTAATTTTGAACCAATAATTATTGGATAATTTTCTAACTTTGTATTTATATTCAACTTAACTTTTTTCATAAATTTCAATTATTTTTTTTACAATTTCATTTTTAGTAAGATTTTCGCAATCAATTTTATACATAGCTTTTGAATAAATAATAGATCGTTTTTTAATTAACTCCTCGATTTCATTTCTAGAAGATTTGTGTACAATAGGTCTTTTTTTGCTATCTTTAATTCGATTAACTAATGTTTTAACATCCCAGTTTAACCAAAATGAAATATGATTATCTAATATTTCTTTTTTAATTTTGTTATTTAAAAAGGCACCACCACCTAACGAAATCACAGTTTTTTTATTTTTTAAAGATTTAAGTGTTTCAATTTCCTCAATTTCCCTAAAGTATTTTTCTCCATTTTTATCAAAGATTTTTGAAATTTTTAAACCTATTCTTTTTTCAATTTTTTTATCAATATCTATAAAATCTATATTTAGCTTTTTTGATACTAAAGAGCCAATTGATGACTTTCCTGAACCCATCATGCCTAAAAAAACTAAATTTTCTTTTGAATTCATAAGTTTCTGTATTGAAAAAACACAATTATGTCTTAATTTGATTTTAACCAACGTTATATGCAATTTACAAGAAATACAAGATCAGGTAAAGATGCTATTAGTCTAATTATTAAGTTAGGCTTAGTTTTAGTTTTGTTTCTTGTTACAATTTTTCTTTTAAGTAAAGTAGATTTTCCAGCCCCAAAAAAAGAAATAGAAAAAATTATTCCTAATGAAAATTTTAAAATTGTTAAATAACATTTATTTATCAATTATATTAATTATTTTTTTTATCGCTTTTAATGTCAAAGCAGAAGATGAACCAATTGATATATGGAATATCGATAAAGATAAAATTGAGGAAACCCAATTAAATACTGATCAAAATAGTTTAGAAAACAATAATACAGAACTACCCAAAACTAGTATTTTTGACTTACAATTAGAAAATCAAACTGAATCAGTACAAGTAAGTACATCGTTAAATTCACAAGAGATAAAAATTATTGGTCTTTATGATCCTGAGGATTATGATCTTAAAATTGATTTATGGTCAAATTCAAATGGTGATCAGCTTAAATATCTTTTTTCAAATATAAATAAAATGCAATTATCTAAAGATGCATCAGAATTAATGAATATATTATTATTAACAAACTCTTACAATCCAGAAATAAATATGACTGAGGATGAATTTTTAAAGATCAGATCAAATTGGCTTATTAAAAATAAAGATAGAGAGTTAATTGAGGAGTATTTGATAAAAAATCAAATTCTTAATTTACACCCAAAGCTAAGTAGATATTTTGCTGATCAATATTTATCAGAAGCAAATATAGAAAAGGCTTGTGAAATATTTTTAGAAAATTCAGAAATAATTGATGATGAATATCTCTTTAAGTTTAATCTTTATTGTTTGATAAACTCTGGAAAAACTGAAGAAGCTCAATTAATTTTAGACCTTAAGAAAGAACTGGGTTTCAATGATGAATATTTTGAAAAAAAACTTAATTATTTATTAGGATATTCTCAAGATCCTGAGTTAACGATTTCTGAGACCTCACTTTTAGATTTTCACCTTGCTCATAGAACTAACCCAGACTTTGCTTTCGAACCAAAAAAAAATACTAATCCACAAATTTGGAAATACTTATCAGCAGCAAATTTATTATATAATATTGAGGAGATTGACATTGTTGAGGAAGAAAAAATTTCTTTAATAGAGCAAGCTACACATGATAAAAATTATTTAGAGAAAGATTTATTTTCATTATATAAAAGATTCCAATTCAATATTAATCAGTTATTAAATGCATCAGAATCTTATAAATCATTATCAAATATTGAAGCTAGAGCCTTAGTTTATCAAAGAATACTATTAGAATCTGATATTGATAAAAAATTAGGTTTAATAAAACTCTTAAAGAATTTATTTATAAAAGAAGGGTATGCAAACGCGTTTGATACAGAATTAAAAGAATTTTTAGTAAATATAAACCCCGATGATGTACCATCTAATTTTACAACATTTTACTCAGACTACACTAAAGAGAAAAGCAAAGAATTAAGTGACATTAAATTTAGTAAAGATATTTTACATCAATCAAGATTAATTAATTATTTTAATGGAGATTTTGCAAAATCAAAAATTGAAAAAGATTTAAACAATTTTTTAAAAAAAATTAAAAAAGATAAAAAATACTCTTTTTCTAAAAAAGATATAATATTTTTAGAGTCAATAAAATCTGATGGGATCAAAATTTCTAAAAAATACCAAAATCTTTATGAGATTAATAATGATGAAATGCCAACTGATATTCAAGTTATGATTAATAACAATGAAGTAGGCTCAGCTGTTTTACGAATAGTTGAGGTAATAGGACAAGACGATCTTGAAGCTTTAGATCAAGATACACTATATTTTATTATAAGTGCGTTAAATCAACTGAATATTGATTATATTAGAAATAAAATTTTATTAAAAGTTCTACCTTTAAAAGTTTAGAAATTAGTTTATCTATTTAAATCATGAGTATAAGAGAGATAATAACTGTACCGAATGAAATATTAAAAGAAATTTCAGAACCTATAGAAAAATTTGGAATTAATGAAAAAAAATTAATTAATGATTTATTTGAAACTATGTATGATTCTAATGGAATCGGCCTTGCAGCTGTACAAGTGGGTATATTAAAAAGAGTTATAGTTGTTGACGTTTCATCAAAAGAAGAGGAAAAAAAACCAATTTGTTTTGTGAATCCTGTTATTAAAAAAGTTAGCGATGAAATGTCTTTATATGAAGAGGGATGTTTGTCTATTCCAGATACTTTTATTGAAATTGAGAGACCAAAAATTTGTGAGGTTGAGTATGTGGATATTAACGGAAAAATTAAAACCCAAGAATTTGATGGTCTTCTATCAACTTGTGTTCAACATGAAATAAATCATTTAGACGGAAAACTTATAATAGATCACTTGTCAAAGTTAAAGAAAGATATGATTATCAAGAAAATTTCAAAGTTTAAAAAAAATCCAGACAGAATAATAGTTTGAAATGGCCAATAAAATTATTTTTATGGGTACGCCAATGTTTGCAGTACCTATTTTAAAATCTTTATATCAAAATGGATATCCAATTTCACATGTTTATACTCAACCTCCTCAAAAATCTCAAAGAGGACAAAAGATAAATAAGTCCCCCATTCAAGGTATTGCTGAAACCTTAAATTTAGAATTTAGAGCACCAAAGCACCTAAAAGATAACAAAGAAGAATACGAATATTTTAAAAGTATAGATGCTGATCT
The DNA here is from genome assembly GCA_902520685.1 of uncultured Pelagibacteraceae bacterium. Lineage (GTDB taxonomy): Bacteria > Pseudomonadota > Alphaproteobacteria > Pelagibacterales > Pelagibacteraceae > Pelagibacter. Next base: position 12,624 of record CABYPE010000003.1, read on the forward strand.
TGCTATAGTTGTAGCTTATGGTCAAATAATTCCAAAGGAATTTTTAAATTTAACAAAAAAAGGATTCATAAATATTCACGCATCCTTACTTCCAAAATGGAGAGGAGCAGCACCTATACAAAGATCAATAATGAATCTTGATAAGGAAATAGGTTTTAGCATAATGAAAATAGCCGAACAATTAGATACTGGCCCAGTATGTAATGCTTATAAAATAGATTTAAAAAATGATTTAAATGCTAGTGATGTTGCCGATAAAATATCCTTAATAGCAGCTGAAAAAATATTAGATAATATTGATAATATATTAGAAGATAAAGCAAACTTTATTGAACAAGATCATTCAAAAGCGACTTATGCACCTAAAATTCAAAAAATAGAGGGTGAAATTAATTGGAACAATAATTCTAAAAATATCATTGGAAAAATAAATGGGCTGTATCCTGTGCCAGGTGCTTTTTTTATTTACAAAGGGGAAAGATACAAAATTTTAAAAGCAGAACCTGGAAATGGCATCGGTAAGACAGGTGAAGTTATTTCAGATTATTTGGAAATTGCTTGTGGAGATAAGCAATCAATTAAAATTAAAGAAATTCAGAGACAAGGAAAAAAACCACAAAATATTGGAGAATTTATGCTTGGGTCTCAAATAAAAAAAGGAATAATTATTTAAAATGTTTAGATATCAATTGTTGATTGAGTATGAGGGAACAACCTTTAGAGGTTGGCAAATTCAAAAAAAAGGAAAAACTATTCAAGGACTCATTCAAGAAAAAATTTCTATAATATTGAAAGAAAAAATTATTTTATCTGGATCTGGAAGGACAGATACAGGTGTTCATGCATTAGAACAATCTGCTCATTTTGAATGTAAAAAAAGAATCGCAAATTATGATAAATTTTTAAAATCCATAAATCATTTTTTGAATAAAGATTTAGTTACTATCCTTAAAATAAAAAAAAAGAATCAGAATTTCCATTCAAGATTTTCTGCAAAAATGCGAATATACAAGTATATTATTATTAATCGATTGAGCAGACCTGTATTAGATAAAAATAGAGGTTGGCATATCATGAATGAGTTAGATTTGAAAATCATGAAAAAAGCAGCAAAAAAATTAGTTGGTACAAATGATTTTTCTACATTTAGAGCCTCAAGCTGTAGAGCTAAAAGTCCAATTAAGACTATGAAATTGGTTAAGATTAAATCTAAAAATAATAAGATAGAAATAGAATTTCAATCTCAATCTTTTTTACAAAAGCAAGTCCGTTCAATGGTAGGTTGTCTAAAATATGTAGGTGAGAAGAAATGGACTTTAAAAAAGTTTATAAGTGTAATGAATTCAAAAAAAAGAATTTTATGTGCACCACCAGCTCCTCCTGAAGGTCTTTATTTAGCGAGAGTTATTTATTAATCTTTTTTTATTACTCATTGCAAATTTTTTATTAATTCGCCATCGAGATTCTGCTCTTACAATATAACCACAACAGATTTTAGATTTACATTTACAAGGAAATTGTTTGTAATTTTCATCAAAACCAAAACCGTAATCACAAGTAAACTCCTCTCCTTTTTTAATATCTTTTATTGCTTTGACCCAAATTTTTAGTCCTTTACCATCATAATCACAATTATTATCACATGAATGATTAATTAAACCTGCTGTATTCCATGGAAAGTCTCCATCAAGATCATATCTTTTATTAATAGTGAATAAGTAAATTGGCTTTCCGTTATCGTATTTATCTGACTCTTCAGTTTGTTTCTTAGTAATTAGTTTACCCAAATAATCTATTATTTTTGTTCCTTCTTTTATATCTCTAGTGGCATAAAGTCCTCTACCTTTTTTATCAATAGCTGATTTTTTAATTCTATATGATTTCATGAGAGTGATTTATCTTGAACTATATATTAATCAATTAAATTCTATTAGTGCATTAACGTGTTCATTAGCGCTTTCAGCTAGAGCATTTAAATCATATCCACCTTCAAGTATAGAAACAACTTTACCTTTAGTAAATTTATTAGTAGCTGATAAAGTTCTTCTAGTTATCTCATAGAAATCTTTTGAGTTTAATTGAAATTGAGCTAATGGATCATCTCTATGTGCATCAAAACCTGCTGAGAACAATAGAAAATCAGGCTTATATTCAACTAATCTTTCTAAAACTCTATCAAACGCGTTAAAGTATTGTTCTGAGTTTGTACCCGCCGGCAAGGGAATATTTAGTGAATTATTAAAATCACCTTTATCTTTATCAGTTCCTCCTCCAGGATAAAAAGGATATTGATGTGTAGAAATGTATAATGAATTTTTATTGTGACGCATTACGTCATAATTACCGTTACCCCAGTGAACATCAAAATCCACACATGCGATTCTTTGATATTTGTATTTACTAATTAAATAGTTTGTAGCCACCCCAGCATTTGAGATGCAACAAAATCCCATTGCTTTATCTTTTTCCGCATGATGCCCAGGAGGCCTCGCTAAACAAAATGCATTTTGAAATTGATTATTTTCTATGCCATCTATTGCTTTAATTGTTGAACCTGCTGCTTCAAAGACAGCTTTTTTACTTTCAGGTGATACTACAGTATCGCCATCTAAAAACTTGAGACCTTTTTGAGGAAAAGAATTTTTTAAATTGTCTATATAGTTTTTTGAATGTGTCATAGACAATATATCTTCAGGTAAATTACTTGGTTTTTCCCAAACTAAGTCTTTTCTTTTTTTTAATTTTTCTTTTATGGCAATTACTCTTTTGGGTTGTTCCGGATGACCATCTCCAGTGTTGTGTTTTTCAAAAGAATCAGAACTTATGATTGCAGTTTTCATTTAAAATAATTTTGCAGAATAATTGTATAAATCTTTGTTAAATTTTTTAAATCTTTTATAGATACCGCCTCATCAACTTTATGCATAGTCTTTCCTACCAAACCAAACTCTAAACCTGGTGATATTTTTCTTATAAATCTTAAATCTGACGTTCCTCCAGTAGTAGATAATTTTGGTTTTATTTTAGTAATTTTTTTTATAATGTTTTGTATCATATATGTTGTTTCGTTAGGTTTTGTTAAAAAAGCTTCTCCAGAAATTCTATAATTAACTTTAAATTTTGATTTATTCTTTTTATTTATTTTAACAAAAATTTTGTTAAGTTTTCTTTTAATAGAAGTTGAAGAATGTTTGTTATTAAACCTTATATTAAACGTTGCTTCAGCTTTTGCTGGAATAATATTATCAGCAGTGTTATTAATATTAATTTTAGTCACTTCTAAGTTTGTGGGCTGAAAATTTTTTGTACCTTTATCAAATATAATTTCTTTTAATTCTTTTAAAATTTTAACAATTATAGTTGAAGGATTAATTGCTCTTTGAGGATATGCCACATGTCCCTGTAATCCAAACACAGTCAAATTACCAGTTAAACTCCCCCTGCGACCAATTTTTATCATCTCACCTAATTTATTTGGATTTGTTGGCTCACCCACTAAACAGAAATTAATTTTTTCCCTCTTTTTTTTGAGGTATTCGACTACTTTTTTCGTTCCATTAACTGCATCACCTTCTTCGTCTCCGGTAATTAATAAACTAATTGATCCATTGAATTTTTTATTTTTTGATAAAAAAAGGCTTAGGGCAGAAACAAAAGCTGCAATAGAACTTTTCATATCATTTGCACCTCTTCCAATTAAATATCCCTTTTTAACAGAAGGTTTAAATGGATTAATTGTCCAGTTTTCTGTATTTCCTGGAGGAACAATATCGACATGACCTGCAAACATAAAATTTGGTTCTTTATTCCCTAATCTTGCATATAAATTTTTTACAGGTTTATAACCTTTTTCTGTAAATTCTAATATTTTTGTTTTGAAACCTAACTTTTTTAATTTTTTTTCTAAAAATTTCATTATGCCTGCATCAACCGGAGTAATAGATGGAAACCTAATCAGCTCTTTAGCTAATTGAAGTTCATTAATTTTTTGCATTTTATTCTCTTAAAAGATCATTTACTGATGTTTTTGATCTTGTTTTTTCATCAACTTGCTTAATAATTACGGCACAATATAAAGATGGTTTTGAAGGATCGTTTTTATCTGGTAGTGAACCCGGAACTACTACAGAATAAGGTGGAATTTTACCATAAGAAATTACACCAGTTTTCCTATCAACTATTTTTGTTGATTGACCAATATACATCCCCATACTTAAAACGGATCCTTCGCCTACAATTACTCCTTCTACTACTTCAGACATAGCTCCTAAAAAAACATTGTCCTCAATTATTGTTGGTAAAGCTTGAGCAGGTTCTAACACACCACCAACACCTGAACCAGCTGATATATGGCAGTTCTTTCCAATTTGACAACAGCTGCCCGCTCTTGCAAAAGTGTCAATCATTGTGCCCTCATCAATATATGCGCCTATATTTACATAACACGGCATAAGTACAGCATTCTTACCAACGAAAGATCCTTTTCTTACAGGTGAGTTAGGAACCATTCTAAACCCAGCTTTCTCATGATCTTTTTTTGACCACCCAGCTGTTTTACCTTTTAACAAATGAGATTTATCGTACCAACTGCTATATGGACCATTCAAATTTTCCATTGGATAAATTCGGAAACTTAACATAATTGCTTTCTTTAGATGTTGGTGCGTAATCCATTTATCATTTATTTTTTCAGCAACACGAGATTTGCCACTATCCAAATCACTTATTACCTGATTGATGGCATCTTTTAATGATTTATCTGAATTTTGATTTACCTGATCTTTATTTTCCCAAGCATCATTTATAACTTTTTCTATAGACATAATTTACTGGCTTTTTAATAACCTTATTTCTTTTAGAAATAAAGACAGATTTTCAATTTTATGGGAAATATAATCTTTATCTGAGTCAATCTTTCCAAAATGTTCATCATTGATTAACCAAACAGTTATACATCCTCTTTCATGCCCAATTCTTAGATTTTTGGCAATATCTTCAATATAGACCGTTTCTTTAGGATCAATACCAAATTTTTTTACCATTAAGTCAAAGGTTTTTGCTTCTGGTTTTGGAACATATCCAGCATCTTGGATATCAAAAACTTTGTCTCTTCCAAATAAATCATACACACCAAGGTGAGTTAAAATATTTTTTGCATGGTCAGCACTGCCATTGGTAAAAATAAATTTTTCCATATCTAATTGCTCAAGTTCATTTCTCATAATCTTATCCTCTTTCATAAATGAAAGATCAATATTATGGACATATTGTAAGAATTCTTGAGGCGGTATATCATGATGAATCATCAAACCATTCAAACTTGTATTATATTTATAAAAATAATTTGTCTGAAGTTCTTTTGCTTCATTCATATTTATTTTTAGTCTTTCTGAAATAAACTCTGTCATTTTCTTTGATACTTGGCCAAATACTTTTTCTAAAGAGTAGTTGTTATGTTTTCCATAGCAGACACCATCAAGATCTAATAAAAGATATTTTTTTTCTTTTATATTCATTTTCTTATTAGAGTGCCTGACCCTTTGTCTGAAAGTAATTCAAATAATATTGAATGATTTTTTCTTCCATCAATAATTACAACTCCTTTGACACCATTATTTGCAACATCTAAACAATTTTTAATTTTTGGTATCATTCCACCAAATATTGACTCATTTTTTATTAATTCATTAACTTTATTAGTATTGATTTCAGATATTAATTTATTATCATTATTCAAAACACCCTCAATATCGCTCATTATTATTAATCTTCTAGCTTTAAGTTTTTTTGCTATAGCACCAGCAGCTGTGTCTGCATTAATATTGAAAACTTGATTATTTTTATCTAACCCTAAAGGAGCTACAACAGGAACCTTTTTTTCTTTTACTATTTGTTCAATAACTGATTGGTGTATTTCTTTCGGAGTACCAACATATCCAAGCTTTTCGTTCTCTTGCTCAACTATTAGAATATTAGTTTGTTGATTTGTTATTCCTTGACTATCACAATTATTGTTTTTAAGTGCATCTGTTATTTCTTTGTTAAAAATATTTAAAACTTCCTCAACAATGATAATAGATTTTTCATCTGTAACTCTTAATCCATCAATGAAATTACTTTTAATTCCTGCTTCTTTTAATTTGATTGATATTCTTTTTCCACCTCCATGAATTATAATAGGGATAAAGCCTAATTTATTTAGTATTGAAATGTCATTGATAAAATTATTAAATAAATCCTGATTAACCAAAACACTACCACCACATTTAATAACAATATATTCATCATTATATTTTTCTAAATAATTTTTTACTTCTTCAAAAGAAGGGCCTTTTACTGGTAAGATTTTTTTAATTTCTTCCTCTGTAATCTTTGACATTAAGTTACAGTTTTAACTGTTGTTCTTTTCATTATAAAGAGTTGTTGCGCCATAGTTAAAATATTATTTACTGTCCAATAAATTACTAATCCACTAGGGAATGGTGCAAGGATTACAGTTAAGAAAAGTGGAAAAAATTGGAAAATCTTAGCCTGCATAGCGTCAGTTGGCGCTGGATTTAGTTTTTGTTGAATCCACATTGATACACCCATAGCTACTGGCCATGCACCAATGACTAAGAAAGATGGAACATCGTAAGGTAATAAACCAAATAGATTAAATAAACTTGTAGGATCACGTTCACTTAAATCATGTATCCATCCATAGAAAGGCATTTGTCTCATCTCAATTGTTACAAATAAAACTTTGTATAATGCAAAAAAAACAGGGATTTGTACTAATATTGGTAAACATCCAGACATAGGATTTACACCCTCTTTTTTGTACAAAGACATCATAGATTTTTGGAGTTCCATTTTATCATTTTTATGAAGCTCTTTAAGTCTCACCATCTCTGGCTGAAGTGCTTTCATCTTGGCCATGCTCCTAAATGAAAAATTAGCTAGTGGAAAGAAAGCTAATCTAATACAAATTGTGATAGCTATAATTGCTAACCCATAATTTCCGAGCAATTTAAAAAAATAATCAATTCCATAAAATAAGGGCTTTGTAATAAAATATAAAAATCCCCAATCAATAACTAAATCAAATTTATCTATTTTTAATTGTTCAGCATAACCATCAACAACATCTACTCTTTTAGCAGCAATAATGATCTGCATTTCGTCTTCAATTGATGAGTTACCTTCAAGCTCAAAAGGTTGAGTTGCTATATAATTTGCTCTAAATTTATCTTTGTAGTCAAAAGTAACTTTAAATTCTTTGTCTCTTGGGGGAATTATAGAGCTTATCCAGTACTTATCTCCAATACCAAACCATCCTTTGTTAGCATTTTTACTAAATTTTTCCTCCTCAATATCATCATAGTCTTCTTCAATGAGCTCTCCATCAAGTGCTGCCAACATTCCTTCATGTAAAATATAAAAATTTGAAATACCTTCAGGAATTTTATTTCTAATAATTTGACCATATGAATAAAAATCAAATTTTTTATCTGTAGAATTGACTACTTTTTGCTTAATTGTAAATAAAAACTGACTATCTAGTGAAATTTCTTTCACAAATGTAATCCCTTGTTTATTTGCCCATGATAATTTTATAGGAGCTTGTTCAGTTAGTTTATTATTCCCCTCAAGCGACCATACTGAGTCTGAATTTGGAATATCAATATTTTTATCAGAGGTTACAAATCCACTTTCAATAAAATATCCATCTTCTATATTTCTTGGATTTAATAAAACTACATTTTCATTACTTTCTAATTCTGTATTATATTTTTTAAATGTTAAGTCATCTATGACTGCACCTTTTAGAGATATAGAACCTTGAATATTGTTATTTTCAAAATTCACTCTTTTATTTTGAATTATAGATTCATCTCTTGAAATCTGAACTAAATTTTCTTTTTGATCTAAACTAGGTGCATCAGAATTTTTTTCTATTTTATTTTTTTCAGATAAATTTTCTGTTCTTTGAACAGGCTCTGGTGCAAAAAATAGTGAATATAAAACTATAATAGCTGTTGAGAGAGAAATTGCTGCAATTATGTTTTTTGTATCCATTATCTTTTAATATTTTTTTTTTTATTAACTGGATCAAATCCCTCACCACCACCAAGGAATTTTATTGGATGACAGGAAAGAATTCTTTTTATACTTATTAGAAGACCTTTGAAAAAACCAAAAGTTTTTAATGCTTCAATGCTATATTCTGAGCATGTTGGCAAATATCGACATGAGTGCCCAAGCAATGGGCTAATCAAAAATCTGTATCCCTTAATTAATTTTATTAAGATTGTTGTCAAAATATTCATAATTATATTCTCTCTAAATCTCTAAATAAGGTTTCTTTTATAATTGTATAATTGTTGTTTAACATAGTTGGCTTAGCAATAACAAGGTATGAATAATCAAATCTTAAAGTTATATTTTTTATTGCATCATTTACTATATTTCTCAAACGTCTTTTAATCTTATTTCTCTTGACTGCGTTGCCTATTTTTTTTTTAGTCACAAAACTAATATTAAATTTATTCTTATTTTTATTTGCAAGTTTTCCAAAAAAAATAGTTACATATTTATTTGAAATCTTTTTTTTTTTAAGAAGGTTTTTGAATTCTTCGTTTTTTGAAAGAGCAAGTATTTTGCTTTTCATTTTAAATTAAATTACTTTTTTTTTACAGTTGATGAAACAGTCAAATTTTTTCTTCCTCTAGCTCGTCTTCTTTTTAGTAGCTTTCGACCACCTTTAGTTTTCATCTTTGATCGAAATCCGTGCTTTTTTAATCTTTTGCCTTTCTTAGGCTGATAAGTTCTTTTCATAAAAGTTGTTAAATTTTTATTAAATTTGGCTCTTTATAGTAATTAAATATATAAATAGCAAATAGAAGATTTTATTATTAACATCTAAATCAATGGCAAAATCTAAAAAAATTAAATTATTTATCGGTCTATTTTATGTCTCAGTAGTAAGTTTATTTTTATACTTCATATTAACTAAATTTAGCTTTCAAGAAATAACTAGTTATGAGTTTATTAAAAATAACCGAAATTATTTTTTTGAACTTAAACAATCTAATATATTTTCATTAGGTATATTATTTATTTTATTTGCAACCATATGGGTTTTTGCGGCTGGTTTTGGTTCGCCTTTAGCATTGTTTGCAGGTTTTGTTTTTGGTAAATGGTTTGGTCTATTGTTTGCTGTTATAGGAATGACTTTAGGTGCAACTTTACTTTATATATTTGCAAATTATTTTTTGAAAGAAATGATAAGAGACAAATTCTTGAATCGGTTCAAAAAACTTGAGGAAAAATTTAGGAAATCTGAATTTATGTATTTATTAATATATAGGTTTGTTGGGGGTATTCCATTTCAAATACAAAATGTTTTACCATGTATCTTTGATGTAAAAGTTTTTAATTTTTTTTGGTCAACTTTAATAGGAATGGTTCCATCACTATTTTTAGTAATTTCTATCGGCAGTGGACTTGAAGAAATAATTGATAAAAACTTACAAGCACCAAGTATGTTCGATTTAATAACCTCATCATCAATCTATATTCCTATGATTGCTTTTTTTGCCTTGTTAGGTATCACAATTTTTTTTAGAAAAATATTTTATAAGGACTAGTGGTGCTCCCACCCTGTACTGACCAGGGAACTAGTCATTACCAATGACTTGTTATGCCATTTAACTACAGGAGCATAAGTAAAAAATTGTATTTCATTGATAATAAAGCATTTTTTTCAAATTATTGCCTTAATTTTTTTATTAATATGCTTTATATACATTTAGGATTCTTTATGGGCATTCATTATGATTATAAATCTACTAAAAGTGCAAAGCTAATGGAGAAGCAAGCTAAGAGAGAAAAAAAGCTTGCTGAAAAAAAAGCAAAAAGATTAGCTAAGGATGGTCCAAAAAAAGATGAGACTAAAGCACCAACTCTAGATACTTCTAAACCAATTACACTGGATTTTCTAACTAATCCCAACAAAGAATGAGCACTAAAGAAAAGAACGAGCGATTGAGTTTGGCTCTTAGAAAAAATCTAAAAAAAAGAAAGCTTTTTCAAAAAAAAATTAAAAAGAAAAATAAATAATGTCAGTTCTTTCAGACAAATGGATTAGAAAAATGTCTACTGAAGAAGAAATGATTTCTCCTTTTGAGGAAAAACAGGTAAGAGGAGATAGCATTTCTTATGGGCTGTCCTCTTTTGGTTATGACGCAAGAGTGTCAGATGAATTTAAGATTTTTACGAATGTTAATTCTGAAATTGTTGACCCCAAAAATTTTAAACCAACTAACTTTGTAACTAAAAATGTTTCAGAGTGTATTATTCCACCTAATTCGTTCGTATTAGCGAGAACAGTTGAAAAATTTAAAATTCCAAATGACATACTTGTTATTTGTCTTGGAAAATCAACATATGCAAGATGTGGAATAATAGTTAATGTTACTCCGCTAGAGCCAGGTTGGGAGGGCTATGTTACATTAGAATTTTCAAATACCACCCCTTTACCTGCAAAGATATATGCAAACGAAGGAGTAGCCCAATTTATATTCTTAAAAGGTAACGAAAAGCCAGAAATTACTTATGCAGATAGAGATGGTAAATATATGGGGCAAACTGGAGTAACTTTACCTAAAGTTTAATCATGCAAAAACTAGAAGTCTTTGGAGCAAATAAGCTCAGAGGGCAAATAAAAATTTCGGGTTCTAAAAATGCTTCATTGCCAATTCTTGCAGCCACTCTTTTAACCAACAAAAAAATTATTCTTAAAAATCTTCCAAAAGTTCGAGATATTGAAACAATGCTATCATTGCTTCAATCATTGGGTTCTGAAATTAAATTTGATAAAAATAGAACTATAATAAATAATTTCCAACAAAACAAAAAATTTGCTTCATATAACTTGGTAAAAACTATGAGAGCTGGAATTTTAGTTTTAGGACCTTTGCTAGCTAAACATAAATCAGCCAAGGTATCTTTGCCTGGTGGATGTGCAATTGGGACTCGCCCTGTGGATATTCACCTTAAAGCGCTATCAAAATTAGGAGTTAAATACAAAATTGATCAAGGCTATGTAATTGCTAGTGCCCCAAAAGGACTAAAGGGAAATAAAATTAAATTTCCAAAAATTTCAGTTGGCGCAACTGAAAATTTAATTATTGCAGCAAACTTTGCTAGAGGTATCACTATATTATCAAATTGCGCAATTGAGCCCGAAATTAAAGATTTAGTAAATTTTTTAAATGAAATGGGATGTAATATTAAATGGATATCCAAAAGAAAAATTAAAATTGTTGGTGTTAGTGAAATTAGAGAAATTTCTTACAAGGTAATGTTTGATCGAATAGAAGCAGGAACATATTTGATAGCTGCTGCAGTTACTGAAGGCAATTTAAAAATTAGCAATATCATTCCAGAGATTTTAAAGACAGAAATTGATGTCCTTAAAAGGCTGGGTTCAAAAATAATCATTAAGAAAAAAGAGTTACAAATTATCGGAAACAAAAAGATTAAAAGTACAAAAATAAAAACATCTCCTTATCCTGGATTTCCAACAGATCTACAGGCACAAATTATGGTTTTACTGTGTAAGGCAAATAAAAGTTCTGTAATTAAAGAGGATATATTTGAAAATAGATTTATGCATGTAGCCGAATTAAATAGGATGGGGGCAAAAATTTTAATCACAGGTAATAAAGCAGTTATCCAAGGAAATATTAATTTTGCTCCAGCAGAATTAATGGCAACTGATTTAAGAGCCTCTGTTTCCTTAATTTTGGCAGCATTAACAGCAAAAGGAAAATCAGTTATTAATAGGATCTATCATCTTGATAGAGGCTATGAAAATATTGAAAAAAAATTAAAAAAAGTAGGAGCAAAAATTAGAAGAATCAACTGATGGACAAAAAGTATTTAGCAAAAATTATTGCAACAGATAATGAGGGTCTTCAAATGATATCAGCCTGTTGTGGAGGTGCAAAAGTAAAAATTTCAGATATAAAATTTTTGCAATCTAGTAAGATATTCTTACTTTCTATCGAAAGACTGAAAATTGAGTCTAGTCAAAATGATAAAAAAATTAATAGCATTTGTAAATTTGATTTTATTGATGAAGTAAAATCGAAAAATATTGATCAAAAAAATAAAAATTTAACATTAGAATTAATTGGTATTGATTACCTTAAAAATAAAGATGACTATGAGATTAATTTAATGTTCAATAACAATGCCCATATTTCATTGAAGTCAGAAACAATTGAAGTAAGACTAGAGGACCAAAACGAGATAAAATAATGGTTAAGATATTAAATAGTAACAATAGAAACTTTGATCGTGAATTAGATAGATTATTATCTAATAGAAAGAGCAAAATTCAGTCTGGATCAGTATCAGTCACTAGTATTATTAAAGATGTAAAAAAAAATGGTGATAAAGCTTTATTAAAATATGAAAAAAAATTTAATAGTAACTCAACCATAGTTCCAACTCAAAAACAAATATCTAAATCAATTAAAAGTTTAGATAAAAAAGTAAAACAAGCAATAGATACTGCTTATAATCGTATTTACAAATTCCATTCATTACAGAAATTTAATAACATCTCATACACTGATAAATTTAAAAATAAACTTGAGTATAAATATTTACCAATTAATTCTGTTGCAATATATGTCCCGGGATCTACTGCCGCTTATCCATCAAGTGTTCTAATGAATGCTATTCCAGCAATCGTTGCAGGAGTAAAGAGAATAGTCATGATTAATCCTGGTTATAAGGGCAAACAGAATCCAGCAGTCTTATATGCGGCAAAGAAATGTAAAATTAAGGAAATTTATTCCATTGGTGGGCCTTCAGCAATCGCAGCAGCTGCATATGGAACTAGAAAAATTAAATCAGTTAATAAAATAGTTGGACCAGGTAATATTTATGTTGCTGCAGCCAAAAAAGAAGTTTTTGGAGATGTTGGAATTGAAAGCATGACGGCGGGGCCATCTGAAGTAACTATTGTTTGTGATAAACATTCAAATCCAGTTTGGGTAGCTAGTGATTTAATTGGTCAGGCAGAACATGATCCTTTAGCACAATGTATTTTAATCTCTAAAGACAAAAACTTAATTTCTAAAGTTAAATTTGAAATTTTTAGACAACTTAAAAAAATTCCAAGACAATCAATTGCAAGAAAAAGTTTAATGAATAACGGAATTTTAATGCAAATTGTATCTGATAAAAAAATCATAGATATTGTTAACAAAATTGCACCTGAACATTTGGAATTAAATATTAAGAATTTTAAATCATTAATTCCAAAAATTTATAATGCTGGATCAATTTGTTTAGGCAAGTATGCAGTTATGGCAATGACAGATTATAATGTTGGATCAAACCATATATTGCCAACCAATGGTTCTGCAAAATATTCTTCAGGAATTAGTGTAAATGAATTTTATAAAAGAATTTCATATATTAACTTATCAAAAAAGGGTATTGAAAGTCTTGGACCATCAGTTATAACTCTTGCAAATTATGAAGGGTTAATAGGTCATGCTCATTCAGTAAAAAAAAGAATTAGGAGAAAATAAATTTGGCAAAACAAGATTTACTTGAATTTAAAGGCAAAGTAATTGACTTGCTTCCAAACGCAATGTTCAGAGTTGAGTTGGAAAATGGAGTAAAAGTTACTGCGCACACTGCTGGTAAATTAAGAAAGAATAGAATTAGAGTTTTACAAGGTGACAGTGTAACTGTAGAAATGACACCTTATGACCTTACAAAAGGCAGAATAATCTTTAGAGGTTAATCTTTTGCCTCGGTAGCTCAGGAGTAGAGCAGAGCCCTGAAAAGGCTTGTGTCGGAGGTGCGAATCCTTCCCGAGGCACCATCAAAATATCTTGAAAATTCTTATAATAAAAATTAACATCATAGGATAATAATAATAAAAGGACTAAGAAATAAGATGAGTACATTAAAAGGAACAGTTAAATGGTTCAACGGCAAGAAGGGCTTTGGATTCATTGAAAGAGAAGATAAAGAAAAAGATGCTTTTGTCCATGCGAGTGCAGTTAAAGCAGCTGGTATGAGATACCTCAATGAAGGTGACAAAATAGAATTTACTCTTGAAGATGGTCCAAAAGGTCCATCAGCTGTAAATTTAAAAAAATTAGACTAATACTAAAATTATAAAAGAACGTTATTCTCAGAAGTAGAATAATGTTCTTTTCTTTTAAGGGTTGAATAATTTAAATATTTATCATAAAAGACCCGCATGATTATAAATAATATATTAATGATGTCTTCAAACAGTACTCACAGAATCTGTTTCCATAGCCTATAGGCTATTTATTTATAATATAATTTTAAATCCACACAAAAATAATATAAAAACAAGGAATGCCTGGGTGGTGTAACGGTTAGCACGAAAGTTTGTGGAACTTTAAGTTTGAGTTCGATTCTCAGCCCGGGTACCAAAAAATGAATAAAGAAAATAAACTAGTTCCTGGATTACCTCCAGGATTTGAAGATCGTTGGGATAAAAAAATTCTTCTCAAAAAAAAGCTTTTAGAAGCTATTGAGAATAATTTTATAAAATTCGGAGCAGAAGCACTAGAAACTCCTTCGTTCGAAATTGCAGAAAATATTGGATCTTTTTTGGCAGAGGATGAAGCTAATCCTATGTCTGATGTATTCTCATTTAAGGATGGTGATAAGAATATAACTCTTCGTTATGATCTCTCAAGTCCTCTTGCAAGATTTTATGCTCAAAACAACCAGGAACTTCCATCAATCTTCAAGCGATATCAAATTCAAAATGTATTCAGAAATGAAAAAGCTGGAAATGGTCGATACAGAGAATTTACGCAAGCAGATTTTGATATTGTTGGAAATGTTAATCCTGCACAAGCAAATGCAGAGCTTTGTTATTTAATATCGAGCACACTAGCAGATTGTGGATTAAAGAATGATCAATTTACCATCAATGTAAGCAATAGAAAAATAGTCCAAGGTCTGATTAATGAATTAAAAATTTCTAAAGAAAAACAAACTAAAGTCATTCGAGCTATTGATAAACTCGATAAACCAGGATTCGGCCTTAAAGGAGTTGAAGATTTGCTCAAAAAGGAGAGAAAAGACAAAAGTGGTGCTATAACTAAAGGAGCTAATTTATCAGATGATCAAGCAACACAAATATTAAATTTTTTAAAAATAAGAGATTTAAAAGAATTAAAAGAAACTTTAAAAAACCCTATATCTCAAGAGGGAATAAAAGAATTAGAAGATGTATTTGAAATTCTTGGATACGGATCAAATTTAAAGCAAGTTAAAACAAATTTTACTATAGTTAGGGGACTTGCTTATTATTCAGATTTTATTGTTGAGACCAACTTAAATTTTAAAGTTACTAACAACAAAGGTAAAGAGATTGAGTTGGGCAGCATTTGTTCAGGAGGTTCATATGCCAAACTTATTTCAAGATTTAGAGGGGTTGATGTTCCTGGGACAGGAATTAGTTTTGGAGTTGATCGATTACTATTTGCATTAATTCAGTTGAATCAAATTAAAGTAGAAGATCAAAAACCAGTTTTAGTTTGTGTAATGGATCAAAAATTTTTGAAGAATTATTATGAGATAGTCAATTTATTAAGAGAAAATAATATAAATGCTGAGGTATTTTTAAGTGTCAAAAAAAATCTAGGAAAACAACTTGAACTAGCGAATAAACGTGAGTTACCAATGGCGGTCATTTGTGGAGAAAATGAATTTAAAGATAATACAGTAACTATTAAAGATCTTAGAGGTGTTAAGGGTGAAAACAGCCAAATAATTCCAAAATCAAATTTGATAAATGAAATCAAAAAACTTATCTGAAAAAATCCTTAGATCTGTAAAGTCTAAAGGATTTAAGTACATTCAATTACCTTCTGTAATTGAGACAAATCATATTGTACAAAGGTCAGGCGAGAACTTTAGAAAATTTATCTTTTCATTTACTGATCAAAATGGAAATGAGCTATGTTTGCGCCCTGACTTAACAATAGCCTCATGTCTCAGATATTTAGAAAATAATTTCAAAGGAAAGGAAAAAATATTTTATAGTGGTCAGGCTTATAGAAAATCTCTAAATAAAAAAAATTCTATTATTAGAGATCAAATAGGATTTGAAATTATTGGCTCAAAAAGCGAAAAAATTGACGATAAAGAAATAATAAATACATCTTTAAATTCTTTAAAAAAATTAAAATACTCTTCAGGAAAATTAACACTTGGAAATGTTGAAATTTTTAATCTTTTAATATCAAAATTAGATATTCCAAAAAGATGGAAGTTAAGACTATACAGACACTTTTGGAGAGAAGATTATTTTAGCGATTTATTAAAAAGATTAGAGTCAAATTCAGATGTAGATCCAACTATAGTTGAAATTGATAAGAAACGTTATCTGAAAATGCTAAAGGAGGATAAATCATTAGTCATAGCCGGTAGATCTATCGAAGAAATCTTAAGTAGGTTTGATAATAAAATTAAAGATCCAAGACGTGCAAGTAAGGGGAAAAATGTATCTAAAATTATTAAAGAGTTTTTAAAAATTAAATGTCCAATAAATAAAGCTGCTAAAGAACTAAATAGATTTTTTAAAAAAAACCAAATTAATTTGGTGGTAGATCAAAAATATTTTCCAATATCAAACAATAGAGTATCAAAACTAAATGTGATTTTTTCAACTTCTTTTGGACGACAACTTGAATATTACACAGGAATGGTTTTTAAAATTGATATTAAATCTAATAATAGAATTAAGAATATTATTAATGGTGGCAGATACGATCAATTAATTTTTGATCTAGGCTCTAAAACACAAGTCCCAGCAGTAGGAGCTGCCTTAAACTTAAATTATTAATCATGAATGATATAATAAACATAGGAATTCCAAGTAAAGGTAGATTAAAAAAAGACATTTTAAAGATTTTTAAAAAGAAAAAATTAAATCTTATTTCAGAAAGAGGAGAGAGAGATTTAATTGGCTCAATCAAAAATAAAACAAATATAAAAATATTGTATTTACATGCTAGAGAAATTATAGAAAGACTAGGCGACAATTCTTTGGATATTGGTTTTTCAGGGCTTGATCTATTTAAAGAAAGTGAAATTAATATTCAAAAGAAAATTAATGTAAATAAAAAGTTAAGTTTTGGAAAAGCTGATTTAGTTGTTGCTATCCCAGATCCTTGGATTGATGTTCAAACAGTAGCTGATCTTGAGGAAATAGCATTTGAATTTAGAGATAAAAAGAAAAAAAGATTAAGAGTTGCAACTAAATATCCTAATTTAACAAAAGAATTTTTATTTTCAAAAGGAGTCACCCAATTTAGATTGGTTGAAAGTCTTGGGGCAACTGAAGCTTATCCTTTTACAGGATCAGCAGAATTAATTACTGATATCAGTTCTACTGGTGAAACATTAAAAGCTAATAATTTGAGAGTTTTAAAAGATGGCGAAATTCTCAAGTCTCAAGCATGCATTTTTACATCAAAGAAAAATTTAAAAAAAAAGGGATTAAAAAAATTAATTAATTTACTTTCCAAATAATTTATCTTTAAAATAAATTAAAGTATTATTTTGATAATATCTAAATTTCTTAAAATTGCATAAACAGCCACTAAAGTTACAACTATAAATATAATTTTCAAAATTAGATATAATTACATAAAAAACCCTTATAATACACCTTACGAATCATGGACACAATTTTATTAACAATATTGGTTTTATTACTATTAGTAACTATAGCAATTTTATATTTGAATATAAGATCCGAACCAAAGAGTAATAACAAAGAGTCTGAAGAAATAGCAAATTTAAATAACGAAATAGTTCGACTGAAAGATAGTTTAAATAATACAATAAATTCATCTCTAGGTTCAATGTCCACTTCATTTAATGCACTTTCAACTGGTGTTACTAAAGACATGACTGAAGCTTTAACAAAAGTAGATGAAAAAGTTGGTAACTTTAATCAACAAGTACAACTACTAAATCAAAGCCAAGAGGGAATTACTAAAATTTTAGCTGGTGTGAAAAAATATGGAACACTAGCAGAGTATTCTTTGGATGCATTAATTAAAGACTTATTACCTGCATCTCAATTCATGACAAATGTTAAGATGAAAGAGGATACAAGTGAAAATGTAGAATTTGCAATTAAACTACAAGGTGATGTTTTAGTTCCGGTAGATTCTCATTTTCCAGTAGAAAAATTTAAGGCGATCACAGATGCTCATGATTTAGACGATAAAAAAGCTGTTGCTGATGCGAGAACAAAATTAGCAAGTGCATTTAAGAATAAAGCAAAAAGTGTAATGGAAAAATATATAGTTCCACCAAAAACGACAGATTTTGCAATAGTTTATGCTCCAACCGAGAGTCTTTATAAAGAATTAACCGAATATCAGGATCCAAGCACTAAAGAATTGTTAACCCAAGAATTAATGAAAAAATATAAAATAGTAATTTGTGGCCCTAATACACTTTCGGCCTATTTACAATCCTTACATATGGGTTTTCAATCATTGAAAGTTCAAAAAGGAGCTACAGAAATATATAATCATCTTAAAACTATCACTACTAGATTTGGAAAACATTTTGATAATATAATTATATTAAGAAAAAAATTAGAAGAAGCAATGACAGTTGTTGATAAATTTGGAACTGATGCAAGATCAATTAGTAGAACTCTTGAAAATATAAAAGATCCCGAGCAGGTTGAGAAAGCTGTCCAAACAGAAAATGTAGAAAAATTTGTTGAAAGAAATAAACAGCTTAAAAATTAATTTCTTTTTTCCGATAATACCTATTATAAGAAATCACATGCAGTGGAATAATAAATATGTTTATCCTAAATCTACAAGGTCTATTTTACAAGGTTCAAGACATTACTCTGTAAATAATGAAAATCTTCCATCAGTTACTACAATATTAAAAGCAACAGAATCTGAGGAAAAAAAAGTAAAATTAGCACAGTGGAGGGATAGAGTTGGGCATAAGCAAGCCGAAATTATTTCAAAAGAGGCAACAAGTCGTGGAAGTTCTATGCATGATTATTTAGAAAAATTTTTACTGGGAAAGTTGAATTTAAATTTACTTGGAGATAACTCACGCGAAAAAATGATGGCAGAGCAAATAATAGAAAACGGATTGAGAGATAAATTAAATGAAATTTGGGGATGTGAAGCAACTTTGTACTATCCAGAAAAATATGCAGGTTCAGCAGATCTTATAGGTGTATATGAAAATCATCAGTCTATAATTGATTATAAACAAGGAAACAAAGAAAGAAGAGATGAATGGAATGAAGATTATTATTTACAGCTTGCTGCATATTCTTTAGCTCATGACAAAGTATATAGTTCAAATATAAATCAAGGTGTAATTCTTTTTTGCACTAAAGATAATGTATTTCAAAGATTCTTAATTGAAGGAGAGAGGCTAAAAGATTATCAAAATAAATTTTTAGAAAAAGTAGAACAATTCTATTCACAAAGGATGGCAAATTGAATTATGTAGTTTGGGATATCGAAACAGACTCAGCCCAACTTGATTGGGCTACTATGATTGAGATTGGAGCAATTTTACTAGACGAAAATTTTAATGAAAAAGAGAGATTTACAGCTAGATGTAGGATGCCTCAAGATCGAGTTCCGTCTGCAACTGCTTTATGTATAAATAAATCAAATGTTGATTTGATTACAAAAGGCAACTTGAGCCATTACCAAATGATTGCTCAAGTAGAAAAAAAATTTCGTGAATGGTCACCAGCAACATTTATGGGATTCAGCTCGGTCGGGTTCGATGATGAAATTCTTAGGCGAGAGTTTTTTAAATCATTAAGAAAACCATATTTGATTAATACGGAGGGTAATTCAAGGCATGATGCATTAAACATGATCAAAGCAGCGTTTGCTATTGATCAAAATGTTCTTAAAACTGAGCTCAATCCCAAAGGAAATAAATCTATGAAATTAGAGTCGCTAGCAAGACTTAATGGCTTTGATTCCTCGGGGGCCCATGGAGCACTTTTCGACACTGAATTAACTGTAAAGGTTCTGGGTCTATTAAAGAATAAGCAAACAGACTTGTGGCATGAATATTTAAAAACTAAAAGTAAAGTTGTAGTTGAAAATCTAATCAAACAAGAAAAAATGTTAACAATTAATGAAAATTTCTTTGGTAAAAACTATTTATTTTTAGTTGCTCCATTACATCCAAATTCATGCATACATCCAATTTATAAATGGGGGCAAGTGGTAAATTTATCTGTGAATATTGAAGAACTTCAAAAACTTAACTATCAAGATTTAAAAAAAGAAATGAAAAAATCACCTCGTTTTTATAAAACAATTAAATCAAATAAAGCTCCTATAATTTTAGATAAAAGTTTAGGTTTGAAAGTAGATCCGTACAAAAAAATTGGAATTAATTTGCTAAACAAAAGAG
The DNA here is from genome assembly GCA_902520685.1 of uncultured Pelagibacteraceae bacterium. Lineage (GTDB taxonomy): Bacteria > Pseudomonadota > Alphaproteobacteria > Pelagibacterales > Pelagibacteraceae > Pelagibacter. The sequence continues at coordinate 33,126 of CABYPE010000003.1, forward strand.
CAGAATTAATGAAATCAAATGAAAAATTTTCTCGAGATATATGTAATATTTTAAAAGAAGCAGCAGAAGAAAAAATGGAAACAGCATCGCAAGAAGATGCTGAACCAGAGGAGACAATCTATTCTGGAGGTTTTGATACATTCAACAAAGACGTTCCATTATTTGAAAAATTTCACTCTTCAAAATGGAAAGAGCGATTAGCTTTATTAGATAAGTTTAAAGATGACAGATTGGTAACCTTTGGTCATAGTCTGATATATAATGAGGCTCCAGAAATTTTACCAAAAGAAATTCATAAAAAAATTAAAAGAAGAATTGCATCCAGAATACTTAGTACGAATAAAGAGAAATGGTGGACAGTTTCAGCTTTTTATTCAGAGTGTGATGAAATTAGAGAAAATGATGACAAAATGTTTTCATTTAAAACAGTAGACGAAAAGCTTAAATTCCTTGATGGAATTAATGATTATGTCATGAATTTAGAGCAAAAATATTCTGATGCTTAGTTAATAAATTCAAAAAAGATTGTTTTTGATCATTGAATATTAATCTGAATCAATTATATCCATTATATGCTTAAAGATTTCAAAGATGAAGATTTTGAAAATAAAATCAAAAATGAAGACGTATCAGTAATTCAATTTTCTGCTGCTTGGTGTGGTCCTTGTAAGGCTCTAAAACCTGTAATGGATAAATTATCAGATGAATATAAAGACAAAGCTGGTTTTTATTATGCAGATATAGAAGATGGTGGAATTAATACTGGAAGTGCTGCAGGCATTAGAGGCGTACCTACTGTAATTGTCTACAAAAAAGGTGTTGAAGTAGATAGAAAAGTAGGTGGTGTTCCCGAGGGACACATGAAGGAATTTTTAGAAAAAAATATCTAATTTAAATTCAGTACTTCACCAGCAAGATACAAAGAACCTGTTATTAAGATTAAATCATTTTTTTTGACCGGAATTGACTTAATTGCTTCAAATATATTTTCTTTGTATTGAACATTTTCTAAGTCAATTAGCTTATTTTTTAAATCTCTTCCCCCAATTGAGTTTGGTTGATTTGGAATATCTACTGTGGTCAAGGTCGCAATTTCTTTAAAGTAACTCATATATTCTTGATGATCTTTATTAGCCATCATTCCAAGAATGATATGTTTATTGCAATTTAAGCTCTCTAAGTAATCGTTTAGAACTTTTGCACCTAAAGGATTATGAGATCCATCTACTAATAATCTATTTTTTTTAACTAAATCTTTTAATTTTCCCTCTGTAATTTCCTGCAGTCTCGCAATACTTTCAATTTTTGTGACTCCATTCTTAATATGTTCATCATTTATATTAATTTCTTTGACTAATCTTAGAGTTGCGATTGCTGTTGAAATATTTTCTAATTGAAATTGACCATTTACATTAGGCCTTGGAAGCTTAATTCCCCCAGACATATCTTCATAATAGAAGAAACTATTTTCACTATCTGAATAATTATAATCTTCATTAAAGAATAATTTATTAGATCTATTATCTTTTATTGTTTTTTTAATTTGTTCTGAAATTTCATTTGAACTTTGTTTTGCAACAATAATATTAGAATTTTGTAATTTTGATGTTTTTTCAAAAATAATTTTCTCTATAGTTTGCTCTTTTTTTGGAAGCCAATCTAAATGATCTAAGCCTATTGATGTTACAACACTTGCTAGGTTTTGATTTAAAATATTAGTTGCATCAAATCTATGGAATAGTCCTGTCTCAATTAGATTAATATTATTAGGGTATTCTGCTGATTTATAAAAATATGCAGCTGTTAAAATTTCAAAAAATGTGATTGGCTGATTATCATTAACTTTTTCAACTTGTTCTAAAAGATTAGATAATTCATTATCACTAAGCTCTTTGTTATTAAGTACAAACCGTTCATTAATTTTTTTAATATGTGGACTGGTATAAATATTACAATTAATTTTTGCTTCTTTTAGAATTGCATACATTGCCTGGATTGTTGAGTATTTACCATTAGTACCAACTACAGAAATTGCTTTAATTTTATCTTGTGGATTGTCTAATTTTTTACAAAGATTTAATATTCGATCTAAGCTAAGATCAATTTCTTTAGGATGCAGCTTTTGTAAGCGACTGACTATTTTCTGGAGTTTCATTTTCTTCAGTGCTTATAACAGAATTTTTCTTTAACAATATTGATAATAAAGTTCCAATTTTTTCCGATAAATCTTTTCTCTCAACTATTAAATCAACAAATCCTGTTTTTTGCACATATTCACTTGTTTGAAAGTTTTCAGGTAGTTCTTCTTTGACTGTTCCTTGTATTACTCTTTTTCCTGCAAAGGCTATCAAAGATCCTGGTTCAGCTATATGAATATCACCTAACATTGCATAAGAAGCGGTTATTCCACCAGCAGTCGGATCAGTTATTAATACAAGATATGGTAAGTTATTATTCTTTAATTCATTAATAGCTAATGTTGTTCTAGTCATCTGAGATAGTGATATTAAACTTTCCATCATTCTCATTCCACCACCTGCACTTACACAAATAAATGGAGTTTGATTTTCTATAGCATGCTGAATTCCATATAAAAAAGCCTCACCTTCAGCCGAGGCCATTGATGCACCTAAAAAATCAAAGTCAGATGCAACAGCAGTTATCTTAATATTATTAATATTTCCACAAGCAACCATCATTCCACAATCAAGACCAGTTTTTTTACGAGCACTTTTTAATCTATCTTTATATGTTTTTGAGTCTGTCCACTCTAAAGGATCATCTTTAGGAATTGGTGTTTTAAAAACTTCGTAGTTATCTCTCCCAAAAAGAACATCAAATCTTTGATTAGGCTTAATTCTATGATGTTTATTACAATCTGGACAAACCCATAAATTTTTTTCTAAATCTTTTTTTAAAATTGGGCCTTTACAACATGAGGTCCAGTCGCTTTTTGCTATTTCTTCTTTAGAGGCCCTTTTATGTATAGCAGTTTTTATTTTTTCACCTGCTTTAATTATTTTTGTAATCCAATTCATTTAATTTTATTTTTAAGTCTTTTGACAATACTAGTAACATTTGTGACAGTATTTTGTCTCCTGTTAATAGAATTAGTTATTTCCTTACAAATTGCACTTCCAACAACCAAACCATCAGCTTTTTTGAGTGATTTTATTGTTTTTTCAGTAATTCCAAATCCAATTACAACATTCTTAGATTTATTTTGGTTTTTAATTTTGCTATATCTTTCTAATATCTTTCTAGAAGAGACTTTTAATTTGCCTCCTGTAGTTGAAAGCATACTTATATAATAAACCATATCATGAGAATCTTTGATTATTTTTTTTAACCTTATCTTAGATGTAGTAGGTGAGACTAACTGAATAAAATTAATCCCCCTTTTTTTACATTTAGTAGAAAAACTTTTGTTTTCTGGATAAGGTAAATCCACAACAATTAATCCGTCAACTTTTGATTTTTTACATTTCTCTAAAAATTTATTTTCACTATATTGAAAAATCATATTATAGTAACCCATAAGAATAATAGGTTTATTTTTTTTTGTTTTTTTAAAATCTTTAGCTATTGAAAATACATCATTGATTTTTATGCCATTTTTAATGGCACGATAGGCACTAGTTTGTATTTGACCACCATCTGCAATAGGTGTGTTGTGTGGAAAGCCTAGTTCGCAAATATCAGCATGATTAGAAATTGATTTTAATATTTCTAATGATTTTTTTTTAGTATTGTCCCCAGCTACTGTGTAAGTAAGTAAAGCTGGTCTATTTTCATTTCTAGCATTTTGAAATGCCTGATTAATTAAAGAACTCATTATTTTATACCTAGTCTTTCTCTTAAAATATCTCTGTCTTTTTTTGCATCACCACATGAGTTTACAATTATAATTGTATCTTTACTTAATTTAGGAGCTATTTTAATTGCTTCTGCAAATGCATGACTTGGTTCTAAGCTAGGATTTAAATTTTCATATTTAGTAACCATTTGATGGGCATTTAACGCCTCTTCATCTGTTGCATATGTATATCTTGCTCTTTTAGTGTCCTTCAAAAAACAGTGCATAGGACTTACACCAGGATAGTCCAATCCAGCACTAATAGATTCAGTCTCATTTATTTGTCCTTCTTTATTTTGACATACATAAGAAGCTGCTCCATGTAATATTCCAATTTTAGTTTTACGGCTTAGTGGAGCTGCATGAAGTTTTGATTTTTTAGGTCCACCTGCCTCAACACCAATTAATTCAATCTTTTTTTTATTATAGTCAATAAACTCGCTCCAAAATCCATATGCAGAACTTCCACCCCCAACACAGTTAATTAATTTTATTTTATTCGGTATTTTTTTAAATTCTGATTTTAATTGAAGTTTTAATTCTCTAGAAATTTGCGCTGTGCTCCAGCCACAAATTTTAACAAATATATTTGGACCAACAGTGCTTCCAACACACATATGAGTGTTGTCACAATTTGATACCCAATATCTCATACATTCACTTACAGCATCAACTAATGTTTGGCTTCCAGAAAAAACAGGAACAATTTCAGCTCCATTTTTTCTCATTGCGTCACAGTTAGGTTTTTGTCTTTTAATATCCTTTGCACCCATAAATATTTTGCATTTAAGGCCAAATTTTTTAGCTGCCATACTTAACATTTTTCCTGCATAGCCAGCTCCAGTATCACCAACTATATATTTTTTACCCATTGCCTTACAAATAAGAGCATGAACAGTTGCATTATATATTTTGTGTGCACCTCCATTTGCTTCAGAGACAACTTTTGCCCAAATTTGAGCGCCGCCTAGTTGATTTGTTAAATTATTAAGTTTTACAAATGAAGTAGGAGCTCCAATATAATTTTTGAAATAATAATCTCTCTTTTTAAGAAATTTTTTATCTTTTCTTAATTTTTTAAATTCGTTTGTTAAATCATCTACAGGTTTTTTTAAAGTTTCCGGAATAAAACTTCCTCCAAATTTTCCACCCCAAAAGCCATATTGATCATGCTGATCAATTAATGGAATTCCTCTTTTAAGTTTCATTGTGTACCTGTTTCATCTTATTCAAAAATATATCTATTTTGGATTTATCTTTTACCCCAGAAGTTTCTAGACCCCCAGATATATCTATAATATCTGCTATTTTTTTATAATATTCAAGATGATCATTTATTTGTATGTCACCTGCTATCATTAGTGGTTTGTTAATCTTTATTTTTTTAATAAGTTCATGATCAAAAGTCATACTTTTTTCATAGCCCTTACTATCAAATAAATAAATGTCAGTTACCTCAGAAAACAAAGGGTACTTTTGAACATCACTTTCGTCTGTTACAGTTAAAGCAGTAATAATCTTTCTATTATATCTCTCTTTAATTTTTTTTATTTTTTTAGGTGTACAGTCATATATTTGGTAATAATCAAAGGGAAGGTCTTTAATTTTTTCTAAGATTTCTTCATCAGGATTAACCAATACTGCTACAAAATTAGATTTCTTTTTATCTAAAGTTAATAGTTCATTTAACTTTTCAGCCTCTACATATCTTGAACTTTTTTTATAATTGCAAATGAATCCAATAAATTGAGGCGGGTATTTATGGTTAATTATAAAACTAAGAGTATCGAGATCTGAGATCCCACAAATCTTACAACCTTTCATTAGTTTAAATGATTGATTAATGTTTGAATATTTTTTTTAATGTTACCTTTAGTAATTGGTCTTCCAATTACCAACCAATCACTTCCATTTTTATATGCCTGTTTAGGGGTTAAGACTCTTTTTTGATCATTTAATTTTGAATTAAATCTTATTCCAGGTGTAATGATCTCTTTCTTAAATACTTTTCTAACTATTTTAACTTCTTGTGCACTACAAACAATAGCATCTAATTTTGCTTTATTTGCCAATCTGGCTTGTTGGTAAACTAATTTTTTAACATTTTTATTAAAACCAATTTCCTTAAGAGCTTTATTATCCAAAGATGTTAGGATTGTTACTCCTATTAATTTAGTTCTACCAGAAGCTTGCTTTGCTGCTTTTAGCGCCTCTAATCCTGAACAAATATGTATAGTACAATAATTAAATTTAAGATCTCTAATTGCTTTTAAAGCTGAGAAACAAGTATTTGGTATATCTGAAAATTTGTAATCTCCAAAGGTTGTTTTATTTTTTAATTTTGAAATAAATTTTCTTCCATTTTTTGAATTTAAAAACTCCAATCCAAACTTGTAGCCTATTTTTAATTTAGAAGTTTTTGATTTTTTTATTATTTCTTTAATTTTTGAAATATTTGTGCTGTCACAAGCTATGAATATTTTATTCTTCTTCATTGTTTAATTTATTAAACAAGTCCTTTGACATTTTAAAGTGAATTGTTTTCTTTTCAGGGGTGTGAACTTTTTCACCAGTTTTTGGGTTTCTTGAAATCCTTGCTTTTTGCTTATTTGTTGAAAATACCCCAAAGCCTCTAAGCTCAACTCTTTCACCACGTCTTAGAGTTCTTTTTATTTCTTCAAGAATAATTTCAGTAGTTTTTAAAAGGTCTTTCTTATAAAAATTTGGGAAATTTTGTGAGAGTTGTTTTAAAAGCTTTGATTTTACAATAGCCAATTTAATCTTCTTTTTTTAAATTACTCTTTTTCCTCATCTTTTTTTTTTAGATCTTCTGACAATGATGAAAAAGGAAGGTTTTTTCCTGAACCTTCTGACCCATATTTTTCTAAAGCTTCTTTTTTCTCAATTTCTTCAAGAAGTTTAATACTTAATGTTACTTTTCTTTTTTTTAAATCTATTTCTGAAATAGCACAATCTATTCTCTCACCTCCAGTGAACCTCGAGGGTCTAGCGTCTGCCGCATTTATCGCTATTTGGGATTTTTTTATTTGAAAATCCATTTCACAACCTTCTGGTCTAACAATTAGACCTTTATTATCAGTAGAAATTATTCTAACCGTAATTGTTTGGTTAGTTTTTTTGTCATTAAACCAGTCAAATGGATCTGGTTGTGTTTGTCGTAGTCCCACCCTAATTTTTTGCTCAGATGATTTTACCTCAAGGACTTTAACTTTTAATTTATCACCTTTTTTATACTTAGCTAGTTCCTCTTCTCCATTGTTTAAATATGTTAAATCGTTACAGTGCAAGAAAGCATCAATATCAAGATCTTCTACTTTAACAAATAGAGAATATTCATTTTTATTAACTACCTCACCTTCTACAATAGAATTAATCGGAAATTTTTTCTCAAAAATTTCAAAAGGATTGTCTTGTGTCAATCTATGAGAAATTGCCACTCTCCTTTTTTCTTTATCTATTTCTGTGATTACACAATTGATTTCATCACCGACTTTAAACATTTTTTTTGCAGAAACATTTTTTTTAGTCCAGCTTAATTCACTTGAATGAAGTAAAGTTGTCAAACCTGGTTCTAATTCACAGAATGCTCCAAAGTCCATGATTTTAACAACTTTAGCTTTATAAATTTTATTTAACTCGTAGTTTTCAATATGCTCAAATGGATCAGGAGACAGTTGTTTTACAGAACAACCAACTTGTAATTTTTCTTTATCTACCGATATAACTTTTAAATCATGCTTTTCACCGATATTAAATACCTCATCTGGATGATTGACTCTTGAATATGAAATTTCCTGTAAATGAACTAATACATCAAGCTCACCATTAACATTAAAGAAGCATCCAAATGAACTGTAGCCTTTAACCTCAGCACCTTTAATGATATCTCCAACTTTGTATTTTTCTATAATTTTAGCTTTATCTTCTTTTTTAAATGAAGATATAATTTCTCTTCTTGATACGCATGCATTTCCTCTTACTTTGTCTAACTTAATTAAAGCAAATTTTTGAGGCTCATTCATTAAATGACTAATATCTTTAAGTGGTTTATCACTTATTTGAGAACCAGGTAAAAACATGAGAGAACCAGTATCAATATGCTCAACTATGCATCCACCTTTACATTTAGAGGTAATTTTACCCATGATTGGCTCATTTTTTTCATAAGCTTCAACTAATTTATCCCATCCTTTAATTTTTTGTGCTTTGCTAGCAGAGACTAAAACCTCTCCATTTTTATCCTCAATTTTTTCTAATAATACAGGTATTGTTTCACCGACTTTAATTTTGTCTGCTAGTCCCATACTTTTTAATTCATTAATATCAAGAACAGGTTCACTTTTTAATCCCTCTACAAAAAGAAAAACAAACTTTTCAGTTATCTTATTGATTTTACCTTCAATAATGTTTCCTTCTTCAATATTGATCTTAGATAATTGACTATTTAATAACTTTTCAAATTCTTGGGAGGCTTGAGTGCTTAAATCTTTATATATTTCCATTAATTATATTAAATTCCTTATCTGTTTTTAAAAACACGCCCTTTTAGATAAAATTATCATTTAAATCAATAGCAAATACGCAATGATGCTAAAGGTTATTATTATTTTTTTATTATTTTACAATACTTTTAGGGGAATATTGAATAACATCTAATATATTAGAGATTTTATTTCCTAATACTGTTCATTATTCTAAGAAAACTTGGAAATGAGGTATTAATAGAATCTTTATCATGAATGACCCATTTACCTCCAAAAACTAGACCTGCAATAACGCTTGTCATAAATACTCTATGATCCTTTAGGTAATTTTTAATTATAATTTTTTTATTAACCTCTAAATTTGGATTTCCGTATATTTTGATAGAATCTTTCGTAGTTTTTATTTTTATTCCCATCATTTTTAAAATCTTTGATCCCCATTTAAGTCTTGGACTTTCCTTTTGATTTAATTCAGATAACTTTTTAAAAATAGATACACCATTTGCTTTAGCTGCAATTAAAAATATAATTAAAAATTCATCAATTGCACTACTGTTAAGATATGTAGGACAATTAATTGATTTTAAAGATTTAACACTCTTAACATATATATTAGCAATTTTTTCACCCTTGTATAATCTTATATTTTTAAAAATAATTTTTACTCCCATTTTTTTGAGAATTTTAATTATTCCAATTCTAGTCGGATTTATATTTACATTCTTTATATATAACTTAGAATTTTTAGATAATATAGTAAGGGCTATAAAGAAAGAGCTTGAACTTATATCGGAAGGTATTCTGTAATTAAATGGTTTAATTTTTTTGCATCCGTTAATTTTAATTAAATCATAATTTTTTTCCTTAGTAATTTTTATAGGTATTCTTAAATTTTTAAATAATAATTCACTATGGTCTCTAGATTTTTTTGCTTTAATATAAGTTTTACCTTTTGTATTTAAAGCAGCAAGCATTATTGCACTTTTACACTGCGCTGATCCTTTTGACTCTTTATAATTTATTGGTTTTGGATTGTTAGTACCTTCAATTATAATTGGTAGTTTTCCATTGCGAGTTTTAAACTTTGCACCAAATTTTCCTAATGGCTTAGTTACTCTAAAAAAATCTCTTTTAGAAAGACTTTTATCACCAATAATCTTAATCTTTTCTTTTGAATGAATAAGTAGCCCAATAATTAATCTAGCTAAAGTTCCTGAGTTTCCGGTATTTAAAGTCATGTTTTTTTTGTAATTATAATTATTCAGACCTAATCCAAATATTTCACATTTATTTTTGTTAAATCTAAAATTAATACCAAGTTTTCTTAATGAATTTACAGTGTGCAGAACATCTTCTGATTTAAGAAGATTTGTAATCTCAGATTTTCCATTTGCTTGCGATGCTAATAAAGCACATCTTATTGATAAACTTTTATCTCCTTCTATTTCAATAATTTTATTAAAAGGTTTTAAAGTTTTATTTATAATAATTTTATTACTCATGATTGAAATTATTAATTAAATTAATTTAAAAGAGTCTCCAAAATATGCATTTTTAGCAACGATATTTTGAGTTAAATTTGATGGCGTTCCAGAAGCAATTACTTTTCCATTAGATATTATCGCTGCTGAATCAACACAATTTAATAAATCTCTAGCCTGATGATCACAAAGTATTATAGAAATTCCCTTAGTACTTTGTAAATCAATAATAATACTTTGTAGCATCTTTATTGTCATAACATCTAATGCTGCAAAAGGTTCATCTAGTAATAAAATTTTTGGATCTGAAATTAATGCTAATGCAATGACCAATTTCTTTTTTTGACCACCAGATAATAAATTAGCTTTTATGTTCTTAAAATTACTTAATTCAAATTTAGATATAAGTGAACTTATTTTTTCCTCTCTTAAATTTTTATCTTTAATATTAATTTCTGATACAGCTTTAAAATTTTCGTAAACTGTAAGATCATGAAAGAAACCTCCACTTTGAGGAACAAATCCAATTCTAAATCTTAATGCTCTTTCGTAGATAGGAAATTGATTTACTATTTGAGAATTTATTTTAATAGAGCCAGAATTAGGTTTGATTAAACCAATAATTAAATTAAATATAGTAGTTTTTCCAACACCATTAGGCCCTAACAATCCTAAAATTTGACCAGAATTTAGTTTTAAATTTAGATTGTCAAGGATGGTCATATTACCAAATTTTAGAGATAAATTTTGAATCTCTAAAGCCTCATGACCTTTTTTATATGAAATGACTCTAAATTTTTTAATATTTGACATTATTTTTTAACATTAACAGTGACTTTTTTACTAGGCTCATTCATCAAAATGTCAACATTTTTTGTTATTAAGTCAATATTAATTTTATCAGCAAATAATTTACCATTTATTCCATTATATTCGATATTATCAAAAATAGTTATTTTTTGTTCTTCAAAATCCAAAATTAAGTTTTCTCCGGTAATTATATTATCTAAATATTTTACTTTTACGTTTTCTTTAAAATTTGTTTTATGGTTTTTAATATTATAGATTGCAGTATTAGATGTAATTGTAATATATATATTAGTGTCACTTATAAATGTACCTTCGACAATTTGCATTTTTAAAAACTCTACATTATCTTCGTAAATAACCTCACTTGACTCGGAAATAATTCTATAATAATTTTTCTCATCTATATTGACTTCATATTCAAGGTTTTGAATTGAATTGTTATCATTTTGATTTAATTCGGCTGTATCAAAATCTTTTTTATCGACCTTTAATTCCTCAGTATTCTTGAAGTATATAGCGTAAAAAAGATATATTGAAATGAATATTATAATTAAAAGAACAAGCTGTATAATCTTCTTCATTTTAAAATTTTTAGTAAATGATGAATATGAATTACTCCTTTAATTCTTTTTTTATTTTTTCTCTCATTAACGCATACACTTGTTATTTTTCTTTTATTCATTTGTTTGAGAATATCTGCCGTTAGAGTATTTTCATCCACAGTGAAAGGTTTTTTTGTCATAACATATTTAATTCTCAAATTAGTTATTGATTTTTTTCTTTGCAAAGATCTCTTTAAATCTCCATCAGTAAAAATACCTTTTGTAATACCTTCATTATTTATAATAATTACAAAGCCAAGTTTCTTTTTTTGAATTACATTTAGTGCATCTTTTGTGGTTCGATTTTCATTAATAAAGGGTATTTTACTTTTTGTTAACATTATATCTGAAGCAGTTTTTAATTTATTTGCTAAATTACCTGAAGGATGAAATTTTTTGAAATCTAATTTACCAAAATTTTTAAATTTCATCAAAGATATTGCTAAAGCATCACCTAATGATAATTGTACGGTTGTACTAGATGTTGGTACAATTCCATAACCAGATTCTTCAACATCTGGTATCAATAGTTTAATATTTGCTTTTTGGTACAAGTAAGATCTTTTATTAGACACTATCCCAACCAAAGTGATCTTATTTAATTTTACATAATTAATAATGTTCTTTAGTTCATCAGTATTACCAGAATGACTTATCAAAATAAGAATATCTTTTTTAGTAATACTTCCTAAATCACCATGAGAACAATCATTAGCAGAAATAGGAAAAGATGGCGTTCCAACAGATGATAATGTTGCGGAAATTTTAGATGCAATTTTTCCACTTTTTCCAACACCACAAACTATTACTTTAGATTTACATTTACTAATAATTCTTACCGCTTTATAAAAAGACACATTATCAATTGAGTTCTTTAATTTTTTTAAAGCTTTTATTTGTAAATCTATTACATTTTTTCCAGTGAGATAAACTTGATTATTCATTTTAATGGGACCAAATATCATCTTTAAATAATGCTAAATCAAGATCAACTCTTGTTTTTAAAAATTTTAAACAATTTTTATATAATTCTATTCTGTTCTCTCGATTGAGAATCTTAATTAGCTCATCATGGATTTTATGGAGATATATAACATCATTTGCACAATATTTTAGTTGCGCCGAAGTTAGATCACCTCCAAAATCAGAATTCTGAAATTGTTTACTTATATCAACATTGGTGAATTCTTTAATAAGTGATTTTAAAGAATGGTTATCTGAGTATGATCTAGCTAACTTAGATGCAATTTTTGTATCTAATATATTATTAGTTTCAGTTTTGAGATAAAATTTTATGTGGGCCATATCAGCTCTTCCATAATGAAAAATCTTTGTTATGGACTGGTCTTCTAAAATTTTAACTAAATTCGGAGCATGGTAGCTAGATCTATTTAACTGAACAATATGTGCATCCAAATTTCCTGTGGAAATTTGGATAAGGCACAATGGATCTCTTTTTACATTTAGCCCCATAAACTCACCATCAACTGCTATTACATTGCCTAATTTAAGATCATCTGGTAAATCATTTTTGTGAAGTTTAATATCAATATTCATTTCTAACTATATATATATATGAAACCTAAAAATTGTCTAATCTTTGGTGGAAGTGGTCAAATAGGAAGATACCTAATTAGAAAACTTACAAAAAATAATATTAGAGTTACAGTTGTTACAAGAAATATACATCAAAAAAGCTTCATCATTAAAACCCAAGGAAATGCTGGATATATTGATATAGTAGAGGCTAATATTTATGATGAAAAAAAAATAAGAGATTTATTCTCTAAATCAGATGTTTGTATAAATTTAATAGGAATTTTATTTGAAAAAAATAAAGGGAATACATTTTATAATATTCATACTCTTTTTCCATCTTTGTTATCAAAATTAGCAAAAGAGTATAAACTTAAAAATTATATTCACATATCAGCACTTGGAATTAATGATGCTAAAGATAGCAATTATGCAAAAAGTAAATTGGATGGAGAAAAAAATATTTTTAATGACTTTCCAATTTCAACTATTCTGAGACCTTCAATCGTATACTCGGTGGATGATAACTTTACGACAAATTTTATGACGTTATTAAACAGACTTCCAATTTTTCCTTTATATTATTCTGGAAATACAAAATTTACTCCTATTCATTGTTCAGATTTAACCGATATAATTTATGATGTAATTACAAAAAATATTAACTCAAAAATTATTGAATGCGTCGGACCAGAGGTGATTAGTTTTAAAGAAATAATCGAGAGACTTTTAAGCTTAATAGATAAGAAAAGATTATTATTGCCTATGCCGTTACCACTTGCATCATTAACCGCAAAAGTATTTCAATTATTACCAAACCCTATTTTAACTGAGGATCAATTGAGATTGCTAAAATATGATAATATTTTATCGGGTAAATATAAAAGTAATTCTGAAATAGGCACACCTAGTAAAAAATATTTTAATAATGAGGTAAAAAAATATGCGTATATGTGGCGAGAAGGTGGACAATTTTCAACAGAAAAATATTTAACTAAAGAAAGTAATTAGCCCTATAACTATGCTGACTGTATTTTTTTTTCTATAAATTCAGGGATCTCGTCTTTGTCAGCTACATCTTCCTTTTTACCTTTTGGCTGGTAAGCATAAAGCAAGTGTAGTTTACAATATGAAAAATCTTTTAAAGATGATCTTCCACAAAAGTAAAAATTTTTTTCATCTGGGTGTCCAATAGGCCATTTACATGAATTTTCATCTAATTCTTCTAATTGTTTTGGATTTTCTGGCTCAAAATCTTTTTCAATAATTAAAGATTTGAATTTACTTTTTCTTCCTTTTTTAGATAGGTTATTTTTCCCCTCTACATTGTTGTCGAAGTTCTTACTTGATGTAGCCGATCTAGTTTTTATTTTAGCTGATAAATTAAGTCTATGAGCTTTACCAATTACTGCGTTTCTACTTATTCCACCAATTATCTCAGCAATTTGACTAGCAGTATTTCCCTTACCCCATAACTCTTTTAATTTTAATACTTTTTCTTCTGTCCAGCTCATATTTATCTATATAATGTACTAATTTTTTTTATAAACACAATATAGTGTTATAAATTCCTAATTAACAAGGAATATTTAACATTTATTAACAATTGCTGTTATTAAATTAACTGAATTTTTCAATCGAAAATTGAATCTATTTCATTTAATTTTCATCAGTTTAGTATTAGTAAATTTTAATTATGAGCTTTCTTGCAAAAAATTATAACCGAAAAAAAATTGCCTTTAAAACAGGCAAAGGTAGTTTTTTAATTTCGGATAAAGGTCAAAAGTATTTAGATTTTGTACAAGGTATTGCAGTAAATTCTTTAGGTCACGCACATCCAAAATTAATAAAAGCGTTAAATAATCAATCTAAAAAGATATGGCATGTGTCAAATGCATTTATTATTCCTGAAGGAGAAAGATTGGCAAAAAAAATTGTTCGAAAAACATTTGCTGATTATGTTATGTTTCAAAATAGTGGTGCTGAGGCCACAGAGGCAGCAATTAAAGTTGCAAGAAGATATTTTTATTCGATAGGACAACCAAAGAAAAATAGAGTTTTATGTATAAAGAATTCCTTTCATGGAAGAACGATAGCTGCAATTTATGCTAGTGGATCAAAAAAAATGACAGAGGGTTTTGGACCTAAAATAAATGGTTTTGATCATTTTGATTTTGGTGATCATAAATCCTTAAAGAGATCGATTAACAATAATACTGCAGCTGTGATGGTCGAAACAATTATGGGTGAAGGTGGAATTAAGGTTATACCAGATTGGTGTTTAAAGGATCTTAGAAAATTATGTAATCAAAAAAAAATTTTATTAATTCTTGATGAAGTTCAATGTGGCATAGGTAGATCCGGAGATTTTTTTGCTTTTGAAAAATCAAAAGTTAAACCAGACATTGTTCCTATTGCAAAGGGTATAGGTGGCGGTTTTCCCATAGGTGCAGTTTTGATGAATAAAAAGGTTGCATCTGGAATGGTTGCAGGCACACATGGATCAACTTTTGGGGGAAATCCACTTGCAATGCAAGTCGGTAATACTGTTATTGATATAATTTCTAAAAAAAGTTTTTTAAATAATGTAAAGAAAAATTCAAAATATTTTATAAATAAATTAAACGAAATAAAAAATGAATATCCACATGTAATTGAAGAAGTCAGAGGAAAAGGTTTTTTAATTGGACTTAAACTTCGAAAAGATCAATCAAATTTTATTAAAAAATTAATGGATAATAGATTATTGACTATAAGAGCAGCAGAAAATGTTGTGAGAATTTTACCCCCACTTAATGTTAAAAAATCAGAGCTTAATTTGTCTATAAAGATAATCAAAAAGGTTTGTTCAGAATATTAATTATATGAAACATTTTATTCATCTTAAAGATGTTCCAGCAAAAGATTTAAGAAGAATATTAATTGATGCAAAAAAAAGAAAAAAAAAAAGATCTAAATTAAGTACTTTACAGGTTGATAAGAATGCTCCTTTAAAAGGCAAATTACTAATTCAAATGTTTGAAAAATCTAGTTTACGGACTAGATTAAGCTTTTATCTAGCTATAAAACAATTAGGTGGTGGAACAATCACATTAAGATCAAATGAACTTCATTTAGGAGAAGGGGGAGAATCTCTCGAGGATACAGCTAAAATTTTATCAACTTATGGAGACGGTTTTATGCTTCGAACTGATAGTGATGAAAAAGTTAATAATTTTAAAAGATATCTATCCATTCCAATAATCAACGGCTTATCTCCCTTATCGCATCCAACACAAGTTTTATCTGATGTTTTTACTGTTGAGGAAATTAAAAAAAAACCAATTTCAAAATTGAATATAACTTGGATAGGTGATTCTAACAATGTTTTGAATAGTTTGATAGCAGCATCTGTTAAATTTTCTTTTAAACTTAATATTGGCTGTCCAAAAAAATATGAACCAAAAAAATTTATTTTAGATTGGGTTAAAGATCAAAATAAAAAAATTTATATTTTTAATGATGCAAGAAAAGCAGTAATTAATGCAGATATAATATTTTCAGATAAAGTTATCTCTCTTAACGATAAAGTTAATAAAAAAAATAAGATTAAAGATTTCAAAAAATTTAAGATAAATAAAAGTTTAATGAGTTATGCAAAAAAAGATTGCACTTTTTTACATTGTTTACCTAGAGGGCTAGAAGTAGATAACTCTGTATTTAAAAGTAAAAAATCAAAAGTGTGGTTACAAGCCTTAAATAGAGTACACGTTCAGAAAAGTATTTTGTTATATTGTTTTGGTAAATTAAGGTAACGGTGTAGGGTTGTCTGAATTTTGGTTCAGATATTTTATAACTGAAGCTCTATCTTTTTCTTTCCTTAATCCAGCAAAAGCCATTTTAGTTCCTTTAATCCATTTCGCTGGTTTAATTAAGTAACCATTTAATTCTTCAATCGTCCATTCTTTATTATAACCGGATAGAGCTTTTGAGTATTTATAGTCGCTTATAGATCCAACTTGTCTTCCAACAACATTGTATAACGCTGGTCCAATATTATTTTTGCCACCTTTCACAATTGAGTGACAAGCTGCACATTTTTTAAAAACTTTTTCACCTGTAGCTATATCTCCCATAGCCATTAATGCAGAAATATCAATTTTTTCCTCTGTTGTATTTGATTTTTGTTGTGAGTTATTTGTGGAAACTTGCTCTACTTCCACAACATAACCTGGCGTTTCAGGTTTATCTACGTAAAATATTATATTGGAAATTTTGCTAATACCAATAATCAACAATGCAACTAAAAGAATAGCTGCAACAATTTTATTAATTTCAAATGAGTCCATTTTTTTTGATAATTTAATAACGAACCTATAACATTATTATTTTAAAATTTCTTAAATTTTACTGTACAATTTTGCCTCTATTTATAATCTAAAAAGATATAAATAAGCTATGAAAACATTAATAATTATACCCTCTAGAATGTCAGCTTCTAGATTGCCAGGAAAACCTTTGCTTAAAATAAATGGTAAGTCTATTATTTCACATGTTTTTAAAAGAGCTGAAAGTGCTGCAATTGGTGAAGTAATAGTTGCAACAGAGGATCAAGAAATAGTAAGTGATGTTAAAAATAATGGTGGAAATGCAATTTTAACCTCAAGAAATCATCAAACAGGAACAGATAGAATATTTGAAGCACTGAATTTATTAAACAAAAAAGATATAAATTTTATAATGAATGTTCAAGGAGATGAGCCAGATATAGATATTAATGATATCAAATTATTAGATGCTCAGATGAAAAAAAATAAATCAAAGATTGGAACTTTAGCAGCTCATATTAAAGATGAAAAAATATATAAAAATAATCATGTAGTTAAAGTTAAAATTAAGGAATCTTTTGATCAAAATTCTTTCCCGCTAGCGGAAAATTTTATGAGAAATTATCAAGAACAAGAAAAAAAAAATATTTACCATCATATAGGTATTTATTGTTATGAATTGCAGACTTTAAAAGATTTTGTCTCGTTTAAACAATCTAAAAATGAATTAGAAAATAAATTAGAACAATTAAGAGCTTTAGATAATGGTATAGATATTAATGTGGGTCTTGCGAGTAAATCACCAGTAGGTGTAGACACTAAGGAAGATTTTCTGGCTATAAAAAAAATTATGAAATATAAATAATTATGAGTAAAATTTATTTTCAAGGCACATATGGAGCTTATTCTCATTTAGCATCACTTGCTATTGACCGTAACGCTGAAATTATCCCATGCAAAACATTTGATGAATGTTTTTTAAACGCCAATAGTGAAAGGGATTCAAAGATTGTAATTCCAGAATCAAATAGAATTACAGGAAATATTGGAATTGAATATTTAATTTTTAAATATCGTTTAAATATTTATTCTGAATATTTCCAGAAAATAGAGCATAATTTATTGGGTCAGCCAGGTACTAAAATAAAAGATATTAAGAATGTATTTTCTCATTCTCAAGCTTTATCCCAGTGCTCTAAATTTATTAAAAAAAATAATCTTAATGAACATGTAAGAGCTGATACAGCAGGTTCTGCAAAAATGATTTCAATAAATAAAAAAAAAGATGAAGCTGCAATAGCTTCAACCTTAGGTGCTGAAATATATGGACTAGAAATAATTCAGAAAAATATTGAAAATGAGTCTGGAAATTTAACAAGATTTTTAGTTATGGGTAAAGATTTAAAACAACCAGAATTTAATAATAAAAAGTATATAACATCTTTTTTATTTAAGTTAAAAAGTAAGCCAGCAGCACTTTATCAATCTCTAGGTGGCTTTGCTATTAATGGAGTAAATTTAACTAAACTACAAAGTTATCCTGAAAAAAATTCTTTCGACTCTTTCTTTTTTTTGTGTGATCTTGACGGACATATAGAAGATAAAAAAGTTCAAAAATCACTTGAAGAGTTAGGTCTTCATTGCCAAGATTTTCATGTTCTTGGTGTTTTTGAGGCAGATCCAGTAAGAGAGAAAAAATCATAATCTTTTCTTGTGGATTAGAAAACAATACTGCTATAATAGTTTTGGAGGCTAGAGGTGGATGCTGCTTGAACCCGACCAGATCTTAACGGAAGCAGTCGTAAAGACAGTTATTCAGGTTCTAGTCTCCTAAAATAATAAAATGAATAAAAATACAAAAGTTTTAGCTCTAAAATATAGACCCCAGACATTTGACGACCTCATTGGTCAAGAAGTTGTAGCAGAGACTATTAAAAATTCTATAAAGGCTGATAAAGTACCAAATGCCTATCTTTTTACCGGCATTAGAGGAATAGGAAAAACTACAATTGCAAGAATTGTTGCAAAGTCCTTAAACTGTCTGAACGGTATAGAAAAATTATGTAAAGAAAGTTTATGTGAAAACTGTGAAGCAATTTCTAGTTCTAGACATATTGATGTTCTTGAAATGGATGCAGCAAGCAAAACAGGTGTGGACGATGTTAGAGATTTAATTGAATTTTCAAGATACGGACCTACTTCATCTAAATACAAAATTTTTATCATAGATGAAGTTCATATGTTGAGCAAGCAAGCTTTCAATGCGCTGTTAAAAACATTAGAGGAGCCACCTGAATATCTCAAGTTTATATTTGCTACAACAGAAATTAAAAAAATACCAATTACCGTAGTATCTAGATGTCAAAGATTTGATCTCTCTAGAATAAAATCTACTGAATTATTAAATTTTATAAAAAAAATAAAAGATAAAGAAAATGGTAAAGTTACTAATGAAGCTTTAAAGCTTATTGTGAAAATATCTGAAGGATCTGTTAGAGATGCTTTATCTCTACTTGATAGAGCTCTTCTTAGTCTTGAAAGTGAAAAAGAATTAGACTTAAATGCTGCTCAAAAAATATTTGGTTATTTTGATAAATCTCAATTAATAGATATGTTTAATTTAATTTTAAAAGGTGATGAAAATAAAGTTATTGAAATTTACAGAAATATTTATGACCAAGGAGTTGAACCAAAAATATTTATCAATGACTTTCTAGAAATTTTATACTACTTCAAAAATATTAATTCACTTACACTTGAGGGAACTAATTTTTCATTGAATGATGAGGAGTATAACAATATTAAAGAAATATCAAATAATGTAGATAATAATGTATTTACCTTATTTTGGCAGTTTACAATTCAAACACTTGGAGAATTAGATATTGTTTCTAATCAGCATTTATCAGTTGAAATGTTTTTATTGAGATTAATTCATCTTAAAAGTTTTAAGCCTAAAAGAGAAACTTCTCTAAGTGGTGATGATTTAATTGACAAAAAAGATAGAGATCAAACTAACGTTCCTTCACAAAGAATTAATAAAGAAACCATCAATCAGATTAAAAATATTTCACAAGAAAAAAAAATAAAATTAGAATCACAAGTTGAAACAAAAACCACTAACGATTTTAGCATTAAATCATTTAGCGAACTAATTAAATTATGTTTAGAAAAAAAAGAAATGAAATTAAAATATGAACTTGAAAAAAATGTAAATTTAGTAAAATTTGAAAATGGTAGAATGGAAATTTCCTTCAATGATAATTTAGATAAAGATTTTGTTAAAAACCTATCAACGAAATTGTTAGAATGGACTAGACACAGATGGATTATAAGCTTTAGTAAAAATCAAGGAGAAATTTCTATAAGAGACAAGGAAAAAAATGAACAAAATGATTTAATTGAAAATACCAAAAAATCTGATTTGTATCAAAGTGTATTAGAGTATTTTCCAGATGCAGAATTAATCGATGTTAAATCTTCAAAAAAGGATAATGATTAATGACAGATTTTTCAAAGATACTAGATAAGGCAAGAGAATTAGAGAATAAAATGAGAGAAAGCCAAGAAAAAATTAAAAATATTCAAGTTCAAGGTACATCAGGCTCTAATTCTGTAACAGTAACATTAGATGGAGAAGGCGAAATGCAAAAAATTGAAATATCAAATGAAATTTTAAAGGAAGAAAAATCGATTGTAGAAGATTTGATAGTTGCAGCACATAATAATGCCAAGGCTCAATTAAAATCGAAAACTACAGAAGAAATTTCCAAAGCAACTGGTGGCTTAGGTATTCCTGGTTTTAAATGGCCTCTATAGTTGATGCAAAATATTACTGAAATAGAAGATTTAATTAAATTAATTTCAAAATTACCTGGTCTAGGACCAAAATCTGCAAAGCGAATAGTGTTAAAACTTATTAATAACAGAGATGAAATTATTAAACCTATGGCTAATACGTTAGCTCAAGTTTATAAAAATGTAACTCGTTGTAATTCATGTGGTTCATTAAAATCAGCTAGTGAAGGATGTATTAATTGCGAAAATGTAAAAGAAAAATTTAATAAGATTTGTGTTGTTGAGGACATAGCTGATCAATGGTCCATTGAAAACTCTAATATTTATAAAGGATATTTTCATATTCTTGGTGGAACCATTGCTTCTGCAGGCCATAGAAAAGAAGATCTTTTGGTGAATTCTTTAGTTGAAAGAGTGATTAAAGATAATATTGAAGAAGTCATTTTGGCAACAAGTGCTACTGTTGAAGGACAAACTACAGCATACTATATTCAAGATAGTTTAAAAAAAACTAAAGTTAAAATTACAAAGCTAGCTCAAGGATTACCAGTTGGAGGAGAAATTGAAAGTCTTGATGATGGCACACTTTTCTCTGCTTTTAAAAACAGATCAAATTTGAATTCTAATTCTGATTAATTTTTCTTTTTAATCTATTTAAATGTAAAAGTGGTTCTGTATAACCAGAAGGTTGTTCTTTAGCTTTGAAAATTAAATCACATGCAGTCTTAAATGCCCGTGATCTCTCATAATCATCACTCATATTCATGTATCTTTTGTCGTTTTTATTTTGTTTATCGACAATTTTTGCCATTTCTTTCATTATTTCTAATACTTTTTTTTTCGTAGTTATTTCATGATGAATCCAATTTGCAATATGTTGAGAAGATATTCGTAGAGTTGCTCTATCTTCCATAAGACCTACATCGTTAATATCAGGAACTTTTGAACAACCAATACCTTGATCTATCCATCGAACTACGTATCCTAATAAAGTTTGTGCAGAATTTGATATTTCTGAGATAATTTCTTTTTCAGACCAATCAGGTTTATTTGCTATTGGAATACATAAAAGATCATCTAATTTTGCCTGAGGACGTTTTTTAATTTTTTGTTGTTCCTCAAATATATTTATTTGATGATAATGTAGTGAATGTAATGATGCTGCTGTTGGAGATGGTACCCAAGCACAATTTGCACCTGATTTTAGATGACTTATTTTATCTTCCATCATTTCTTTCATTTTATCTGGCATCGCCCACATACCTTTTCCGATTTGAGCTTTTCCAGAAAAGCCACATTTTAAACCTACATCGACATTGTTATTTTCATATGCCGTTATCCATTTTGATGATTTCATTTCACCCTTTTTAATCATTGGTCCAGCCTCCATAGAGGTATGCATTTCATCTCCAGTTCTATCTAAAAATCCTGTATTTATAAAAAAAACTCTATTTTTCAGTGTCCTAATACATTCCTTTAGGTTTGTTGAAGTTCTTCTCTCCTCGTCCATTATTCCAATTTTACAAGTAAATTTTTTTAAACCTAGTAACTCTTCAACTTTAGAGAAGATTAAATTTGTAAAAGCTGTTTCCTCTGGACCATGCATTTTAGGTTTAACTATATAAATTGAACCAGATCTAGAATTCCTTTTTTTTCTTAAATCATGTAGTGCAGCTATTGTTGTAAAAAATGCATCCATAATACCCTCAGGTATTTCAGTTCCGTTTCTGAGAATAATAGATGGATTAGTCATAAGATGACCAACATTTCTTATTAAAAGCAAACTTCTTCCATGAAGTTTTAAACCTTTACCATCCTTAGAAATATAACTTCTATCAGGATTTAATTTTCTTTCTAAATTTTTTCCATTTTTTTCAAATTGTATTTTCAAGTCTCCTTTCATTAAACCTAACCAATTTCTATAACAAATAATCTTGTCTTCAGAGTCTACTGCAGCGACACTATCTTCATTGTCACATATTGTTGAAATTGCTGACTCGGCTATTACATCACTTATCCCAGCTATATCGTGTGCAGCACTAAAAGCCTTTGGATTTATTATAATCTCAAAATGAAGTTTATTGTTTTTAATAATTATAGCTGTAGGCTTATTAACATCTCCTCGGTGACCTACAAATTTATCTTTATCTTTTAAAAAATATTCGTAGTCATCTTTTAAAATAACTAAATTGTTTTTTTCTATTTTTAATCCAGCAATATTTTTCCAACTTGTACCATCTATTGGTATATGTTTATCAAAAAACTCTCTAACATATTTTATGACCTCTTGTCCTCTATTAGGGTCATATCTTTCACTTCCACCTTCTTCTGACTCAATTATATTTGTTCCATACAAACTATCGTATAAACTAACCCATCTTGCATTTGCTGCGTTTAGTGTATATCTTGCGTTCATAATAGGGACTACTAGCTGAGGTCCTGCGACACTTGCGATTTCTTCATCTATATTTTCTGTTTCAATTTTAAAGTCTTGTCCTTCTTCTTTTAAATAACCAATTTCAATTAAAAATTTTTTATATTTTGCAATTTCAATTTGTTTTCCTTTATTTTTGATATGCCAAGCATCAATTTTTTTTTGTAAATTTTCTCTAATCTGTATTAATTTTTTATTTTCAGGTGCAAGCTCGTGAACTATTTTATCAAAACCTGACCAAAATTTTTCTAAAGAAATCCCTGTGTCCTTAAGTAATTCGTTATTTACAAATGTTAATAAATCTTCAGCAACTTTTAGATTATTAACATTTTTATATGAAATCGGCATGATACAATTTCTAAAACTCATCTAAAATTAAGTCAAATAATTAATAGAAGCACTGACATTATGTTGTCACTTTTTATTTTTATGACATAATTAAGCATTTATGAAAAACTACCTTAATTTTGAAGCTGATATAAAAAACTTAGAAAGTGAACTTGATAAATTAAAAGACCCTTACAACCAGGGGGGTCTTTCTGAAGTTGATACTAATAAAATTACCAAAACTCAGAAAGAACTTGATAAAAAATTAAAAGAAATTTACTCCTCGTTAGATCCTTGGCAAACAACAATGGTCGCAAGACACGAAGATAGACCAAAATCAAAATTCTTTATTGATAATTTGTTTGAGGATTTTATTTCCTTATCTGGTGACAGGTATTATGGTGAGGATAAATCAGTACTTACTGGATTTGCAAAATTTAATGGTCAATCAGTTTTAGTAATAGGACAAGAAAAAGGTGAAAATTTAGAATCTAGAATTGAGAGAAATTTTGGAATGATGAGACCAGAGGGATATAGAAAAACAATTCGTTTAATGAAACTTGCGGAGAAATTTAATATCCCAATAATATCTTTTATAGACACACCTGGAGCATACCCTGGGGTTGGTGCTGAGGAGAGAGGTCAAGCTGAAGCAATTGCAAAATCTATTGAATGTTGCATGAAATTAAAAGTTCCAACACTGGCGATAATAATTGGAGAAGGGGGTTCTGGAGGCGCTATAGCATTGGCTTCATCTAGCAAAGTCATTATGTTAGAAAATGCAATTTATTCAGTTATATCTCCTGAAGGCTGTGCAACTATTTTATGGAGGGATCCAAAAAAAATGCTTGATGCAGCAAAAGCAATGAAGTTGTCAGCTCAAGATTTACTTGAATTAAAAGTTATTGATGAAATAATTCCTGAACCATTGGGTGGGGCTCATCGTGATAGAAACTTAATTTTAAGTAATGTAAGAGAAACTATTTTTAAAAATCTAAATCTATTTAAAGAAATGACCTCTGAAGAAATTTTAGACCAAAGAAAAAATAAATTTTTAAAAATTGGGAGAGATAAAGGTTTTATTAGTAATCTCGAAAATTTAAGCTCATTAGATAGTAAAAAAAATAACTTAGACCATTTCTACAACAAGAATAAAAAAAATATATTCTTTACAGTTGCTTTTTTATTATTAGTAATTTTCTTAGGAATGGTTTTATTATAATGCCCCACAACATTTTTTGAATTTTTTACCAGATCCACAAAAACAAGGTTCATTTCTACTCATTTTTTTTCCTATATATTTAGGATCAATTTTTGCAGGCTTAGTATTTTGCTCAGTTTCTTTTGGGGACTCAACAACTTTCAAATTCATTAAAATAGTTACATAATCAATTTTTAATTTTTCTAAAAGAGCCGAAAATAAATCAAATGCTTCTTTTTTATACTCAACTAGTGGATCTCTTTGTCCGTAAGATCTTAGCCCAACAACTTGTCTTAATTGTTCTAAATATTGTATATGAGATTTCCAATTAAGATCAATTGATTGAAGTAAGATCCTTTTTTCTATTTCTTTAGATTGATTTTCACCTAACATTTTAGTTCTTTCACTTCTATTGATATTAAAGTGATCGAATATTTTTTTTTTAAAATCATTATCTTTCAGTGAAATAAGTTCTAAAAACTCTTTTTCTTCTATGCTTTTTCCCATTAATGACTTTAATCTATTATTAAATTCATTACTTTTAGGGTTAGCAATTTTTTGTATTTTTAATTTTATTAAATCATTTACAATTTCAGTTAGGAAATTTTCAGAATAAGAAAATATTTGATCACTGTTTATTGCATCATTTCTTTGCGAAAATATTACATGCCTTTGATCATTTAGAACATTATCAAATTTTATAAGTGTTTTTCTAATATCAAAATTTCTAGTCTCAACCTTTTGCTGCGCTCTTTCTAAAGCTTTATTGATCCATGGATGATCGATACTTTCCCCATCTTTTAAACCAAGCTTTTGAAGAATATTGTTCATAGAATCTGAACCAAATATTCTCATTAAATCATCTTCAAGACTTACATAGAAAATCGAATTACCTTCATCGCCCTGCCTACCAGATCTTCCCCTTGCTTGATTATCAACTCTTCTCGATTCCATTCTTTCAGTTCCAATCACAAATAACCCACCTAATAATTTAATTTTGTCTTTCTGTTTTTTTAATTGATCCTCTGTTATAGATCCTTTTTTTCCTCCTAATTGAATATCAACACCACGACCTGATATACTTGTTGTTATAATAACCGAACCCTCTTTACCTGCATTTGCTATAATTTCTGCTTCGTTCTCATGGTTTTTAGCATTAAGAACAACATGTTTTATATTTTCTTTATCTAACAGTTTTGAATAAATCTCAGATTTATTTATGCTTGAGGTAAAAATTAATAATGGTTGACCAGTTTCGTGACATTCTTTTATTTTTTTAATTATTGCAAAATTTTTTTCTTTTTCTGTTCGAAAAATTTGATCATTATAATCTGTTCTTATCATTGGATTATTTGTTGGAACTACAACCACTGGTAAATTATAAATTTCATAAAATTCTTCAGCCTCAGTGGCAGCTGTACCAGTACAACCTGATATCTTATTATAAAGTTTGAAATAATTTTGATAAGTAATAGATGCTAAAGTATGATTTTCAGCCTGAATTTCAATTTTCTCTTTGGCTTCTAGAGCTTGATGAAGTCCGTCTCCAAACCTTCTACCTTCGAGAATTCTGCCCGTAAGTTCATCAATAATTTTTAAACTATTATCTCTTACTATATAGTCTTTTCCTTTCTCAAATAAATGATTAGCCCTTAGTCCTTGGTTAACATGGTGAACTAAAGCTAAATTTTCTGGATCATAAAAATTATCATTTTTTAAAATTCCAGCATTCGAAAAAATTTTCTCTACATTATTAATTCCATTATTAGTTAGAAGTATATTCTTATCTTTTTCATCAATTTCATAATCTTCTTTGTTTAATTGTTTTATCAATTTATCAATCGCTAAATATTTACTTGTTTTATCTTCAGCAGCTCCTGAAATTACCAGAGGTGTTCTTGCTTCATCAATTAAACAAGAGTCTATTTCATCTACAATTGAATAATGATGATCTCTTTGAACTTTTTCATCTTGTGAATATTTCATATTATCTCTTAAATAATCAAAACCTAGTTCACTGTTCGTGGCATATGTTATGTCACAATTATAATTTTCTTTTCTTTCAAAATCATTTTGATTATTATTGATAAACCCTGATGTTAAACCCAAAAAATTATAAATTTGACCCATTTCTTGTGAATCTCTTTTTGCCAAATAATCATTAACTGTAACTACATGAACACCTTTTTCCTCCAAAGCATTTAGATATGCTGATAAAGCAATTGTTAAGGTCTTTCCTTCACCAGTTCTCATTTCTGCAATTTTATTTTCGTGGAGAACAACACCACCAATTAACTGTACATCAAAGTGTCTCTCATTTCTTGATCTTTTAGAAGCTTCTCTAACTAACGCAAAAGCCTCAGGTAAAATTTGATCTAAAGACTCTCCATTTTTAATTCTAATTTTTAAGTCATTTGTTTTATTTGGGAAATCTATATTATCTAAATTTTTAAAATTTTCTTCTAACGCGTTAATATTTCCCACAATTTTAGCAATTCTATCTAATTCTTTCTGATTACCAGTTTTGATAAATTTAGAGAAAAAGCTTAAAGGATTTAACATTGGTTTTGATATATAATTAATTATAAGGTTAATATAACTATTAAATAACTATTTTAAATAGCATGGGAATCAATATATCCAATTTTTTAAATTCTAAATCAAAAAATCGTAAAATGATAGATTTTCAGGATTTAGATCATTTAGATGGCCTATCTATTTCCTCGGTAAGTGCAAATCTTTATGAAACAAAAAGGGATGATTTAGTTATGTTTTATTTCAGAGAAGGAGCGAATTTTGCCTCTGTTTATACTAAATCTAAAATTTTATCCGAAAATATTAAGTGGAATTTAAATCAAAAAGCAAAAAAAATATTTTCTTTAGTAGTTAATACCAGAAATGCCAATGCTTTTACTGGTGAACAAGGTTACAAAAGTATGCAAAATATTGCTGAAGTTGTATCAGAAGAATTAACAAATAAGCAAAAAAAGGATGAAGAGGAGCCTAAAATTATAAAAACAAAAAATATTTTATTTGGTTGCACTGGAACAATAGGAGAAATTTTTCCATTAAAAAAAATAATTTTTAAAATCCCAGACCTTATAGAAAATATAAAATACACACAAAATAAACTTATTTGGATCAAGGCTGCATCGGGGATAATGACAACAGACACTCAGCCCAAAATGGCTATGGAAGAATGTTATATAGGAAAAACTTTGGTTAAAATCTATGGAATTGCAAAGGGATCAGGTATGATACATCCAAATTTAGCAACCACACTTGGGTACATTTTCACGGATGCAGATCTTTCAAATGATATTCTTAAAAAACTTTTGACTAAAAATATAGACTCAACATTTAATGCTATAACTTGTGACGGAGACACCAGTACAAATGATATGGTTTCAATTTTTTCTACTGGTCATGCAAAACACATAAAAGTTAATAGTGTAAATGAAAAAAATCTAAAAGATTTTAATCAATCTCTTAATAAAGTATTATTAAACTTAGCCAAAAGAGTAGTAGCTGATGGAGAGGGGGCATCAAAGTTCATTACTATAAATATCTATGATGCAAAAACGGATGATGATGCAAAAAAAATTGCTTTTTCAATAGGAAATTCTCCGTTAGTAAAAACAGCAATCGCAGGAGAGGATCCTAATTGGGGAAGAATAATAATGGCAATTGGTAAATCACAGGCACCAATCAACCTTAATAAGATGGCTATTAAATTTGGAAAAATAAATGTTGTTCAAGATGGGAAGATACATCAATCTTATAGCGAAGACGAAACAGCAGAATATATGAAAAATTCTGATATTGAAATTAATGTAAAAATTGGAACTGGTAATAAAAGTTTTACAGCTTACACTATGGATTTAACTAAAAAATATATAGAAATAAATGCCGACTATAGAAGTTGATAGTATTGATTTTTTTAATAGAATTACCAAATAAGTAATATGATCAGATATAGTCTTATATGTAAAGATTGTGATTTAACCTTTGAAAGTTGGTTTGCAAGCTCAAAAGAATATGAAAAATTAAAAAGTAAAAACTTTTTGAATTGCCATAAATGTAATTCTATTAAAGTAGAAAAAAACTTAATGGCCCCAAGTTTTATAAGAAAAAAAATTAATATTACGAATGATAAAAACCAAAAGAAATATAATACGATTAAAAAAACTATTACTGAATATCAAAAATTTATTAAAAAAAATTTAGAGTATGTTGGAGACAACTTTGCTTATGAGGCGAGATCTATTCACTATAATGGCAAAAAGAAACGAAAAGGTATTTATGGATCAGCATCAAGAAAAGAACTTAAGGAACTTAAAGAAGAAGGAATTGATGCTCAGATGATTCCTTGGGTTGAAGATAAAAATAATTAATTTTTAATAAATTTAGCAATATAGTTTACTGATTTATCTCTACTTACTTTCCATTTATCAGTTAAAATATTGAACTGCATTCCATCTATTTTATCTAAATTAAGATTATATTTTTTTAGTGTATAAATTAATTCTTCAGGTTTTAAAAACTTTTCCCATTCATGAGTACCTATAGGAAGCCATCGTAGTACATATTCTGCACCAACAATTGCAAAGATATAAGATTTGAGCGTTTTATTTAAAGTAGCAACAAACATTATCCCATTTTTTTTTAAGAGTTTACTACATGACCTTAAAAAAAAATTTACATCTTGAACATGTTCTACAATTTCCATATTTAAAATTATATCGAAATGATTATTTTTTTCCATTTTTTCTGGTGAGGTACAAATATAATTTATCTTAAGATTATTTTTTTTTGCATGAAGTTTAGCAATCTTAATGTTCTTTTCAGATGCATCAATAGCTGTTACCTCAGCTCCCAATCTACACATGGGCTCAGATAATAAACCTCCACCACAACCTATATCTAAAACTCTAAGTTTTTTTAATGGAGTCTTTTTTTGATTAATCTTAAAGGTTTTAATTATATTATCTTTTATATAGGTAATTCTAATTGGATTGAACTTGTGCAATGGTTTAAATTTACCATTTGGATTCCACCATTCTTCAGCAATTTTTGAAAATTTTTCTATTTCTTTTTTATTTATTGTGTTATTTTTCATTTGTAAGTTGACTTTATAATCAACATGTATTTATTCAATAATTTTTAAATTTAAGTGAATAGTTTATCATGAAAATTGTAGTATTAAAATTTGGAGGCACATCAGTAGGTACAACAAAGAAAATTAAAAAAATTGCTGAAATAATTGCCGATTATAAAAAGAAAAATTATAAAGTTATTGTAATTTCATCAGCAATGAGTGGTGTGACAAATGAGTTAATAAAAAAATCTTGTGAAATAAGTGATAATTTTTCTGACTCCGAGTATGATGTCCTAGTTTCTTCTGGAGAACAAATAGCCTGCTCCCTAATAGCAGGTAGATTAATTCATAAAGGTTATAAATCCAGGTCTTGGCTATCATGGCAAGTTCCAATTACTACATTGGGAGAGCATAAAAATTCAAGAATTAATCAAATTAATAAGAATAATATTATTAAGTATTTAAGGAAAGGTGGGATACCGATTATTACAGGATTTCAGGGAGTCAATAATGAAAATAGAATCACTACTATTGGACGAGGAGGATCTGATGCGAGTGCCATTATGGTTGCAAAATTTTTTAAAGCTGACAGGTGTATAATTTATACAGATGTTGAAGGAGTTTACACAACAGATCCAAATAAATTAAAATACGCAAAAAAAATTAAAGTAATTTCTTATGAGGAAATGTTAGAAATGGCCTCACTTGGAGCTAAAGTTATGCAACCAGTTTCTATACAAGATGCAAGACTAAATAGAATTGATATTGAAGTAAAATCATCATTTATTAAAAAATCAGGAACATTGATTACTAAGAGAACTAATATAATTAACAATAAGATTATTACTGGTATTTCATCAACTCAAAATGATTCAAAAGTCTCTCTAATAGGAGTTAAAGATAAGCCAGGGGTTGCCGCATCTATTTTTAAACCATTATCAAAAAATTCAATTAACGTTGATATGGTTGTTCAAAATATTTCTGCTAATGGCAAAGAAACAGATTTAACATTTACAATTAAGACAGAAGATTTAAATAAAACAAAAAAAATAATTCAAGAAAATAAAAATATAAGTTATAGAAAATTAATATTTGAAAGGGGTGTTTCAAAAATTTCAATAATTGGTGTTGGAATGATTACAACACCAGGTGTAACTTTTAGGATGTTCCAAACTTTAGCTAATAAAAAAATTAATATTCAAGTAATTTCGACGTCTGAAATTAAAATTTCAGTTTTAATTGATAAAAAAAGTACTAAAAAAGCTATAATTGCATTACATAAAGAATTTAAATTAGATAAAAAAAATGAGCATAAGACCTTTTAGAGATATCAAAAGACGAAAAACAAAAGAAATAAATGTAGGCAAAGTTAAAGTCGGAGGAAACAATCCCATATCTGTACAATCAATGACTAATACTCTTACAACAGATGTAAAAGCTACTATTAAACAAATTAATGAAATTCACAGTGAAGGCGCTGACATAGTTAGAGTTTCTTGTCCAGATGAGTCATCGACTAAAGCTTTAAAAGAAATTATTAAACATGTTGATGTACCCATAGTAGCTGATATTCATTTTCACTATAAAAGAGCGATTGAAGCTGCAGAAAGTGGTGTTAGTTGCCTTAGAATAAATCCGGGAAATATTGGAAATATAGACAAAATTAAAGAAGTTGTGAAAGCAGCAAAAGAAAATAACTGTTCTATAAGGGTAGGTGTAAATGCAGGATCTTTGGAAAAAGATATCTTAGAAAAATATAAAGAACCCTGTCCTGAAGCATTAGTCGAAAGTGCTAAAAGGAATATTAAAATTTTAGAAGATCAAGATTTTGATAATTTAAAAATAAGTGTTAAATCTTCAGATGTCTTTTTATCAATAGAAGCCTATCGTCAGTTATCAGATGTCACAAATTATCCTCTTCATTTAGGGATTACAGAAGCTGGAAGTTTCATACCTGGAAGCATAAAATCATCAATTGGATTGGGTACATTACTTTTAGATGGCATAGGTGATACAATAAGGATTTCTTTATCAGATAATCCAGTTGAAGAAGTTAAAATTGGAAATGAGATATTAAAATCTCTTTATTTAAGAGAAAGAGGGGTTAGAATTATTTCTTGTCCCTCATGTGCAAGACAAGGTTTTGAGGTAATTAAGACTGTTAAAATTTTAGAAAAAAGTCTTTCACACATCAAAGCTCCAATTACTCTTTCTGTAATAGGATGTGTCGTTAATGGTCCTGGAGAGGCAGCGATGACAGATGTTGGTATAACTGGGGGTAAAAAAGGAAATAATATGCTTTATTTGTCAGGATTACAGTCCGAAAAAGTTTTAACAAGTAACATGATTAAAAAGATTATAAATGAAGTTGAAAAAAAAGCGTCTGAGCTAGAAAATAAATAAATGATTCCACTAAAAACAATAGGGGACCTAATCGATAAACATGCATTATTGGAAAAAGAGTTATCTTCGGGATCAGTAGATAAAAAAACGTTTGCAGAAAAATCAAAAGAATATTCTGATTTAAATGAAATTATTAATATTGCTAAAAAATATCTCTCTTATGAAGTCAATAAATTAGAAATTGAAAAAATTTTGGATGATAAAAGTTCAGACAATGAATTAAAAAAAATGGCAGAAACAGAGCTCAATGATCTTAATTTTGAGAAAGAAAAAAATGAAAAAAAACTAAAATTATTTTTATTACCAAAAGATGAAGCAGATAAAAAAGATGCAATTATCGAAATTAGAGCTGGAACAGGTGGCTTAGAAGCGAGTTTATTTGCTTCTGATCTTTTTAAGATGTATGAAAAAGTTAGTCATAAAAAAAAATGGTCAGTAGAATTGATTTCAATTTCTAGAAGTGAGGCTGGTGGCTTAAAAGAGGTTATTGCATCCATTAAAGGTAACAATATCTATTCAACTTTAAAATATGAAAGTGGTGTTCATAGAGTTCAGCGAGTTCCAGATACCGAAACACAAGGTAGAGTTCATACTTCTGCAGCAACTGTAGCCGTTTTACCAGAGGCAGAGGAAGTTGATTTAAAAATTAATGAGTCAGATCTTAGGATAGATGTTTTCAGAGCAGGTGGTCCCGGAGGTCAATCAGTTAATACAACTGATAGTGCTGTTAGAATTACGCATATACCAACCGGACTTTCAGTATCACAACAAGACGAAAAATCTCAACATAAAAATAAAGCTAAAGGAATGAAAATTTTAAGAGCTCGACTTTATGAATTAGAGAGATCTAGAATTGATCAAGAAAGATCAAAAGACAGAAAAAGCAAAATAGGAACCGGAGATAGATCAGAAAGAATTAGAACTTATAACTTTCCTCAAGGAAGAGTTACAGATCATAGAATAAATTTAACTCTTCATAAATTAGAAGATTTTTTAGAAGGTGAAGCATTTGATGAAATGATTGAGTCTTTAACTTTACAAGCTCAAGAAGAAAGTCTTAGTAATCTTAATTAAATATGAAATTAGAAATAGCAATTAATAAAGCTTATCAAAATTTGAAAGATAGTAATATTAAGACTGCTTTACTTGATAGTGAGTTATTAATGGCAAAAGTTATTAACAAAAATAGACAATATATTTTTTTAAATTTGAATAAAGAAATTAGCAATGAAGATTTATATATATTTCAAAATATGGTTGACCAGAGATCCGAAGGTAAACCAATGGCATATTTTATGAATGAAAAATCTTTTTGGAAATATGAATTTTTTGTAAATCAATATGTCTTAATTCCTAGACCAGATACAGAACTTATTATTGAACAGGTCTTAAAGATTTATAAGTACAAAAATAAAATAAACTTTCTAGACATTGGTTTTGGATCAGGTTGTATCATGCTTTCTATATTAAAAGAACGGAGAGACTTTAAAGGCACAGGAGTGGAAATATGTAATCGTGCACTAAAAGTATGTAAAATTAATGCATATAAATTAGGAGTTAGTAACAGAGTAAAGTTATATAATTCAGATATTGACAAATTCTCATTAGGGAAATATGATTTAATTATATCTAATCCTCCTTATATTAAAAATATAGATTTAAAATATTTGGATGTAGATGTTAAGAAATTCGAGCCAAAGTTAGCTTTGGATGGTGGATTAGACGGAATATCAGAAATCAGAAAAGTTATTAAAAAATCATCTGAACTGATTAAATATGGTGGCAAGTTGATTTTAGAGATTGCGTTCAACCAAAAACAAGAGGTTAAAGAATTATTAGATAAAAATGGCTTTTATATAAATTCGGTAGTAAAGGATCTTGGAAAAAATGACCGATGTATTATTAGCACAAAAATAAAAGATTAGAAATGGTTACATTTAGAAACAATAATAACATTAGACGAAACAATTTTAGAAGAAGTGACAGAAATTATAAATCTAATGGTGATAGATCGAAATATGGATCAAATTTTTCAACTGGTGAAAATTTTCACAGAAAATCTCCAGGTCGCAACAATCACAATGCTTCAAAACTTATTGAAAAATACAATAATTTAGCAAGAGAGGCTTTGTCGAGTGGAGATAAAATCCTTTCAGAAAATTACTTTCAACATGCAGATCATTTTACAAGAATATTAAATGAGCAAGAAAGTTTTAAAAAAACTAAATATTCATCAAATGTAGAGGAAAATAAAGATTTAAATAAAATTGATAAGACTGAAGATAATATCAAAATAGTTGAGGAGCCTAAAGGTGAAATCGTTGATACAAAAGAAGAGGCAGAGATTAAAGCAACTGTTACTAAATAATTAGTTTATACCTAAAATTTTTTCAGATTTTAAAACATCCAATTTAATTTTTTTTGTTTCAAACATTTTTCTCTCCTCTCCTTTGAGAACTTTTCCAGATGGGAGCTTTAATTTTTGAGAGTTGACTCGTTTACCATTTACAATTACTTCGTAGTGCAAATGAGGTCCAGTAGATTTTCCTGTCGAACCAACGTATCCAATAGTTTGACCTTGTTTAACTCTAATTCCTTTTTTAATACCTCGGGCAAATTTTGACATATGAGCATAAACTGTTTCATAGGTTGAGTTATGTCTTATAACAACACAATTTCCACCTCCACCACACCAACCAGCTTTTTTTATAGTTCCCGAACCTGAAGCCATAATAGGAGTTCCTGTTGGTGCTGCAAAATCTGTACCTCTATGCATTTTATTAAATCCATCAATTGGATGTTTTCTCATTCCAAATGGAGAGGATAATCTAGCTCCATTGATAGGAGTTTTCATTAAAGCTTTTTTTACACTTTTTCCATTTTTATCATAGTGTCCAATACTTCCTTCAACATCAAAATAATAAAAAGAATTATCTGATCCACTTAAAATCAGATTAGCATAAAGTATATTACCTGCCTCTACAGTTTTACCATTTTCGTCTTTGAAAACTTCATACATGATTTGAAAACGATCTTTTTTTCTAATATCTCTTTGAAAGTCAACTTGAAAACCATAAATTCTAGCTAATTCTATAATTGTATTTGCTGGTATCATTTTATCAATTGCAGACTTATACAAACTTTGAAGGATTACATTTTCTTGATAAACAATCTTTTTATCTAGTTTAGTTAAAATTATTTCTTGATTAAAATCATCCTCCCCAT
>CABYPE010000004.1 GCA_902520685.1 uncultured Pelagibacteraceae bacterium
TGTTAATAGGCAATATAGTCCTTATAATTTCACTTTTTATTTTAGTTTTTTTGGAAATAAAGAGATCTATTAAAACTGATATTGATCGTGATGGCATCACATCTAATAAAAAATATATTACATATTTTTCATTATTTACGCTAATCCCATCTGTTTTAATTTCTATATTTTCGCTTTTTTTATTTTCATTCGCTTTAGAAAAATATTTTGATAAAAAAGTTACAACTGTTGTTAATAATTCTTATGAACTAGCAAAAAATTATGTTTCGGAAGTACAAGATAAAGTTAAATCTGAAATAGTATTAATTGCATTTGATACAAATAAGAGTGCCAAGTTTTTAAATGATAATCCTAGAGAATATTCAAGATTTTTAAATACCCAAAAATTAATTAGAAAAATAGACGAAATTCATATTATTGATAATAATAAAAATTTATTGTTCACAAATTTAAATGATAAATCAAAATATTCACCTCCCATGGATAGAGCCTTAGAATTAGTAATTGAAGACGATAGACCATTGAAGATACTTAATGCACCTGAAAATATTTCAGCAGCAATTATGAGACTTCAAGCTTTTGAAAATAGATTTTTATATGTAATTAAATATCTGGATCCTAAAATTTCAAATTATTTAAACGTGTCACAAGAAGCAATTAATTTTTATTATACTGTAGAAGAAAAAAGTTCAGGTATTAAGATATCTTTTGCAATTATATATTTAATAGTAGTTACACTATTACTGTTTATATCTATTACTATTGCAATACGTTTTTCATCGAGATTTTTTAGATCAATTAATAATCTAATTTTTGCTTCTAATGCAATTGGTGAAGGAGATTTAAATATAAAAGTCCCCGAAATTAAAACTGATAAGGATCTCGAAACTTTAAATAAAAATTTTAATTCAATGATAAACAAGCTAAAAAACCAACAAGAAAAATTGATTATCAATGAGAGACATGAAGCTTGGGAGAGCCTTGCAAGAAAACTAGCACATGAAATAAAAAATCCACTTACTCCTATACAACTAACTATTGATAGACTTTATAGCAAATATTCAGATCAGATTTCTAGTGATCACAAAGATAATTATAAAGAAAATTTAAATATTATTAAAAATCAAATAAATCAGATTGGCAGTTTGGTAAATGAGTTTTCAGATTTTGCCAGAATGCCTAAACCGATCCTTAAAGATAATGATTTATTAATTTTATTAAATGAAAATTTAAATCTTTTAAAAAAACTTGATAATAAAATAATTTTTGAATTAAATTCAAATTCAAATAAAATATTTTTCAATAGCGATAAAGAGCAATTGAGTAGAGTATTTTTTAATCTAATTAAGAATGCAATTGAAAGTATTCAGCAAAAAAATGAAAATAATACTAATTTTATTGGAAAAATTACTATTGAAATTAATAAGTTTAATGACAATATAATCATAAAGATAATCGATAATGGCTTAGGTTTTGAAATATTTAATAAAAACATAAAAGATATTTTAAACCCATATTTTACAACAAAAAAAAATGGAACTGGTTTAGGATTATCAATTGTAAATAAAATTATTAATGACCATAATGGTAATATTGAATTTAAACCTATTAAAGAAGGTGCCGAAGTTAAAATTCTATTTAATATAAATGACAGCAGAAATATTAATAGTTGACGATAATTCAGATATTAGAAATATCTTAAATGAATTGATTTTAGACGCAGGTTATAAAACTAGATTAGCAGCTAATTATAATCAAGCTTTACATGAAATAGATAAAAAAATACCTGATGTTGCTATTCTAGATGTTAAATTAGATAAAGGTGATAACGATGGTATTGAATTATTAGCTCATATAAAATCTAAAAATAAAGATATTCCAGTCATCATAATTTCTGGTCACGCTAATATAGAGATGGCAATTAAATCGTTAAAACATGGAGCTTTTGAATTTATAGAAAAACCATTTGATCAAACTCGATTAATGAACTTTATTTCAAGAGCTGTTGAGAATTTAACACTTAAAAATCAAAATAAAGAATTTGAAAATAAACTTTTTTCCTCTTATGATTTAATTGGTGATAGTAAAAATATTTCATCAATAAGAGATCAAATAGATAAGATTTCAATCACAGAAAGTAGAATTATTATTACTGGCCCGTCTGGATCTGGTAAAGAACTTATTGCTAGAAAAATACATAAAAAATCTAAAAGAAATGGCAAACCTTTTATAATTTTAAATGGGGCGTTATTAGATAATAATAAATATGAACTAGAATTATTTGGAGAAGAAAAACAAGATGGGACAATTTCTTATGGTGCACTTGAAAAAGCTAATAAGGGTACTCTTTTAATAGATCATATTTCTGAAATACCTTTAGAAATTCAATCTAAGATCTTAAGAGTATTAATTGATCAAAAATTTAAAAGAATAAATGGATCTAGTGATTTAAAAGTAGATGTAAGATTGATTTCCTCATCTAATAAAGATCTAAAAAATGAAATCCAATTAGGTAATTTTAGAGAAGATCTTTTTCATAGAATTAGTGTTTTTGAAATTAATTTAGATCCCTTAAATAATAGAATTTCCGATATCCCTTTACTGATTAAATATTTTTCAGAAAAAATTTCTAAAAACTATAATATTAACACTTTAGAGATTGATGAAAATGATAGCTATATTCTTAATCATGATTGGAAGGGCAATGTAAGAGAATTAAGAAACTTGATCGAAAGAATTGCAATTTTACAACCTGAAAATAAAGATAAAATCTCTAGTATTATTAAAGAGTCACTCAAAAATGATAATTTTCATGATAAAATAACAGAAAATAGCCTATCTGTGCCATTAAAAGAGGCTAGAGAAAAGTTTGAAAAAGAGTATTTAACAGTACAATTAAAAAAATTTAATGGAAATATTTCAAAAACAGCTAACTTTGTTGGAATGGAAAGAAGTGCTCTTCATAGAAAACTTAAAGTTTTAGGGATCAAAGAATTCAATTAAATGAACATAATTATTTGTGGCGCTGGTAGAGTAGGTTTTACCATAGCAAAATTATTGAGCGAGCAAGGTCATTCAATAACTGTAATCGATCAATCTAGCGAGGATATTCAGAAAATAAATGATAGTTTGGACGTAAAAGCGGTTGTTGGAAAAGGCACATATCCATCAATTCTTGAAAAAGCAAACGCAAGTGAAGCTGACATGATAATTGCTGTTACAAGAAATGATGAAATTAACATGTTAATTTGTCAAATAGCTTATTCCATATTTAATATTCAGAAAAAAATTGCAAGAATTCGCTCACAAGATTATTTAAATCCTAAATTTACAAGAGTATATAATAAAGAGAATTTACCAATAGATGTGATTATTTCACCAGAAATTGAAATAGCAAAATCAATTCAAAGAAAGCTAGAAGCACCAGGAGCATTGGACAGTGTTCCTTTTTCAGAAAATAATATCAGGTTGCTTGAAATTTTAATTAAAGATAATTGTAAATTGATTGATCATAAACTTAATGAATTAACAAAAAAATTTCCCAAATTGGATGCAAATATAATTGCAATAATAAGAAAAGATAAAACGTTTATCCCGAAAAAAAATGATCAAATAAAATGTGATGATAAGATATATGTAATCATCAACTCTTCTCAAATGGAGGAGACCCTTAACGCATTTGGCCATGAGGAAAAAATTTCAAAAAAATTATTAATTATTGGTGGTGGCAATATTGGTTTTAACTTAGCAAAAAATCTTGAAGAAAGTTTAGAAACTGTGAGAGTAAAAATAGTAGAAAAGGATAAAAAAAGAGCAGAATATCTAGCTAACAATTTAAACAATACTATCATTATTAACGGAAATGGATTAGATGAAGAAACTTTAGATGAGGCCAACCTAGGTGAAGCTGAAACTGTTTTAGCTTTAACTAATGATGATGAGGATAACTTAATGGTAAGTGTTTTAGTAGAAAAATTTGCAAAAGACCAAAAAGATGTTGAGGACAAAAGAACAATGGCGCTGATTAATAAACCTAATTATTCTTTACTTCAATCATCACTAAAAATTGATGACATTATAGATCCAAGAATGAATACTGTATCGAGTATTTTAAAACATATACATAAAGGTTCAATTGAAAATGCTTACACAATTTCCAATGGACAATACGAGGTAATAGAAGCGGAAATTATAGAAACATCAGAATTAATAAATAAAGAAATTAAAAATACAAATTTACCAGAGGAAATTAGAATAGGAGCAGTTCTAAGGAATAAAAAAGTAATTATACCTAGATCTGATTTTATTTTTCAAAAGGATGATAGTGTAGTTTTTATTGCTAAAAATGATTCAATACCAACTGTAGAAAGTATTTTTAGGTTAAGTTAATAATTTAAATGTTTAACCTACGAATTAGATATTTAAGTTTCTTTTTTGGTTTAATTACTATCTTATCTTTTTTAAATGTAGTTTATTCTTACTATTTAAATTTATACCTTAATCTTAACACATATTATATAAGTTTAATTTCTTCTTTAATAATTGCTATTATTTTTTATAAATTTGAAATTAAGAAAATTAAAAATACTATTTTTGACAAAATTTTAACAGTTTTTTTTGGTTATTTATCATTGCCATTAATTTTATGTCTACCTTTCTACTTCAGTATTTATAATTTAACTTTTTTAAATTCTTATTTTGAAGCAGTTTCAGGATTTACTTCGACTGGATTTACTATTTTTGAAAATATAAAAAATATAGATCA
The DNA here is from genome assembly GCA_902520685.1 of uncultured Pelagibacteraceae bacterium. GTDB lineage: Bacteria > Pseudomonadota > Alphaproteobacteria > Pelagibacterales > Pelagibacteraceae > Pelagibacter. The sequence goes on from CABYPE010000004.1 coordinate 4,766, forward strand.
GAGTTTAATTTTGTGGCGATCATCAATCCAATGGATTGGTGGATTATATTTTTTATTTTCTATAGTGTATTTAATTGATATCTATGATGAAAGTTTTAAGAAATCATTAACCAACTATTTATCGTTCAATAGTTCTGAAATATTAAAACAATCAACTAAGATTTTATTACTTTATTCTGGTTTAACTTTATTTATATTTATAATCTTAAATTTAATATCTATACGAAGTTTTAATTCATTAAATTTGGCCTTCACAATAATTTCTTCTGGAGGTTTTTTGCCAACCAATGAACTTTCAAATATTCTTAAAAATAATACTCAAATATTCATTTTTTCTTTATTATTACTATTTTCATATTTTAGTATATTTTTTACTTACAACTTATTATTTATAAAAAAAAAAAGTATTAATTTTTTTTATGAAGATTTACACTTAATCTTTTATTATTTAGCAGTAGTTTCAATTTTCTTATTATTTTTTTCTTTCAATAGCGATTTTTTAAAAAATCTTCTCTCTGTATCGAGCAGTATGTCGAATGTTGGATTTTCATTAAACTATGAACAATCTAATTTAAATATTATTTATCTAATTTTAGTTATTATCGGTGGATCTTTTTTTTCAACTAGTTCTGGTTTAAGGTTTATCAAAATTTATTCATTATTTAAATATTCAATTAATCAAATTTTATCTTTTAGTAGACCTAAAAATATTTTTATGAATAAATTGTTATTCACTAAAATAAATTTTGATTTTGAAGAAATTAATAAATATTTTTTAACAATAATCATATTTATAATTTCTCTTTTTACATTGACTATTTTACTTAGTTTCTCTTTGATTGATTTTGAAAGTGCTTTCAAGCTCTCAATTTTAACAATAATGAATACGGTAAATTCAACCTCTTATGGTTTATCAGAGTTTGATTTTTATAATCTCAATTATTTTACCAAATATTGTTTAATTTTATTTATGATTATTGGTAGAATTGAACTGTTAACAATTCTGATAATTATCAAAAAATTTCTTTTTAAAGATTAAGTATATATTGTATATGTATAAAAAAATCTGCGCCCTTAGCTCAGCTGGATAGAGCATCGGTTTTCTAAACCGAGGGTCGGAGGTTCGAATCCTCCAGGGCGCGCCAAAATCAACATTTTTTGATATAAGATTTTACTTGACGTAAATTTTAATAATTTACTTTAACAAATTATTTTTTCTTGAAGACTTTTTTCTTACATGCTTAAATTATGAATATTCAAATTAATTTTTGAATTATTTGTTAACAAATAATAATAACTAAAAGGAAGAATAATGTTTAAATACTTAAAACAATTAACTTCTTTAGTAGCAATGGTTGCTGTGTTGTTTACTTTTACAACGGAGTCTATGGCTGCTAAAAAATCTAAGACACTTAAAAACACTCAAAAGAAGGGTTTTGTAAGATGTGGAGTATCTCAAGGTCTTCCAGGATTTTCTAATGCTGATGCAGCTGGAAATTGGACTGGTGTTGACGTTGATGTATGTAGAGCGGTAGCTGCTGCAGTACTAGGTGATGCAAACAAAGTTAAGTTTACACCATTAAGTGCTAAAGAAAGATTTACAGCTTTAACTTCTGGTGAGATTGATATCTTATCAAGAAACACAACTTGGACTCTTTCAAGAGATGCTGATATCGGACTTACTTTTGTAGGTGTGAACTTTTACGATGGACAAGGTTTCATGGTAAGAAAAAGTTCAGGCATTACTTCAGTAGACCAATTCAAAAATGGTATCTCAGCTTGTACAAATATTGGTACAACAACTGAGTTGAATATGAGAGACTTCTTTAATTCAAGAGGAATTTCTTATGAACCTGTTGCTTTTGAAAAAGCTGATGAAGTTGTAGCTGCATATGATGCAGGTAGATGTGATACATATACTACTGATAAATCTGGTTTAGCTGCTCAAAGAACTAAGATGCAAAACCCTGATGAACACATTGTGTTACCAGAAACTATTTCTAAAGAACCTTTAGGACCAGTTGTAAGACAAGGTGATTCTGTATGGGAAGACATTGTAAGATGGTCTTTGAACACTATGATCGAAGCAGAAGAATATGGTATTACTTCAGCTAATGCAGACTCAATGAAAACTTCAGATAATCCACAAATCAAAAGACTTGTTGGTGCTGAAGGTGAAATGGGTGCAGCATTCGGTTTAGATAATGAGTGGAACTTAAGAATTATCAAACAAGTTGGAAACTATGGTGAAAGTTATAAAAGAAATATAGCTGACACTGGTATTTTACCTGACAGAGGTCCAAATGAATTATGGACTAAAGGTGGTATTTTATACGTTCCGCCATCAAGATAATTTAAGTTATAAATTACTTAAAAAGGGCTAGATTTTTCTAGCCCTTTTTTTATAACCAATATATTGTTCTCAAAGTGAATTTTAAACTTAAAGATATAGGTCCACAATTAATGACAGTTATAGCTGTTGTTCTTGTCTTTGGTTTTTTTACTTATAACGCACAAGTCAATATGGAGAATAGAGGTATTGATTTTGGTTACGGATTTTTATCACAAGAATCTTCCTTTGACGTTCAATTTTCTTTAATCGAATATGATGGATCTCATTCATATTTTAGAGCTTATTTAGTTGGTTTATTAAATACTATATTAGTATCAGTTATTGGAATTATTCTTGCAACTATACTTGGAGTAATAGTAGGTATTGCAAGGTTATCTCCCAATTATTTAATTAATAAATTTGCTGCCTTTTATGTAGAGTTTTTTAGAAATATACCGTTACTTTTACAAATATTTTTTTGGTACTTTGCCGCTTTGAGAGCCTTACCTTTACCACAAGATGCTGAAGCAATTTTTGGCATTTCATTTCTAACAATAAAAGGTTTATTTGTTCCAGCTTTTATTTGGCAAAATTTTAATATTTTCTTTTATTCAATAGTCGCTGCAATTATTGCAATAATAGTAATTCGTATTCACTCAAAAAAAAAACAAGAAACACAAGGTAAACAAACACCAGTTTTATTAATATCAATAGGTTTAATCTTTATTTTACCTCTTTTAAGTTTTTTAATTGGAGGAGTAAGATTATCATTTGAGGTACCTGTTTTAAAACAACTAGCTACAACATCATTTATTTATGAAGGTGGTGTAAGTTTACCTCCAGAATTAATTGCTTTAGCATTATCCTTATCTTTATATACTGCAACTTTTATTGCCGAATGTGTTAGAGCAGGCATTCAAGGTGTTGGAAAAGGTCAAAAAGAGGCAGCTGCATCAATTGGTTTAACTCCAAACCAAGTGTTGAAATTAGTTGTAATGCCTCAGGCTCTAAGAATAATAATTCCTCCAACTACTAACCAATATTTGAATTTGACCAAAAATTCTTCTTTAGCAGCGGCAATAGCTTATCCAGACTTAGTACTTGTTTTTGCTGGAACAGCTTTAATGCAAACTGGCAAGGCAATTGAAATAGTATCTATTACAATGTTCACTTACTTGTCTTTAAGCATTTCAATCTCATTATTTATGAATTGGTATAACAATAAAATAGCAATACAGGAAAAATGATGTCTAAAATTAATTTTTTAAAACCTGACAAGTCAAATCTTTATACCTTCCTGTATATAGGTTCTTTTTTATTTTTTTTTAGTGTTTTAGATGTTCTTTTTAACTCTTTTTTTAGTTTGAACTTAACGGGTTTTTTACCTAGTTTTTTAAGTTTTTTATTTCCATTAATACTAGGCTTTATTGGTCTTTATTTTATAAGGATTGAATTAAGCGGTATTAAACAACTTGATCTATTGAATAAGCACATTAATACAAATAATTTTAATGCTATATTATCTTTATTAATCATATTTATAATTCTTAAATCAATTCCACCAATATTAAGCTGGTTTTTTATTGACGCGAGTTTTGCTGGTGACTCAAAAGATGTCTGTACGGGTACAGGTGCTTGTTGGACTTATATCAAAGTTTGGATGAGAAGATTTATGTATGGAATGTATCCAAATGGAGAACAATGGAGAATAAATTTATCTTTTATAGCTTTGGCATTACTTGGATCTGTTGGATATTTTGCTACAGACAGATTTAAAAAATATTTAACTCTCTATTATGTTGTAATTTATCCTTTTATTGCTTTCTTATTTATCTTTTTCTTTATATCAGGAGGACCAGTATTTTTTGATTTTTCATACGGTATAATTGCTGCAATTTTGTCTATTATTATTGGTTTTTTTATTCCTAGCAAATTCAAGTTTTATTATTTTTTAGTTGTTCCCTTTGCTCTTTATATTTTATTAAAATATTTTATTTTTTATGAAGAATTAATTGAATTAGGAAAATTAGATGGTTTGAATTGGGTAGAAACAGGAGCTTGGGGTGGCTTGTCATTAACTTTTATAATCTCGTTTTTCTGTTTAATTTTTTGTTTTCCGATAGGAATGGCTTTCGCACTTGGAAGAAGATCTGGATTTCCTTTAATTAGATATATATCAATAGGTTTTATCGAATTTTGGAGAGGCGTACCTTTAATTACAGTATTATTTATGTCAGCTGTTATGTTTCCAATGTTTTTGCCAGCAGATTTTTTTATAGATAAATTGGTACGATGTATAATTGCTATTTCGTTGTTTGAAGCGGCTTATGTTGCTGAAGTTATAAGAGGAGGGTTACAAGCTCTTCCAAGAGGGCAGTATGAAGCTGCTAAATCTTTAGGTATGGGCTATTGGAGAATGCACATTTTTGTAATTTTACCTCAAGCCCTAAAATTAGTAATTCCAGGTATTGCAAATACTTTTTTAGCCTTAGTTAAAGACACTCCCTTAATTTTTGTTGTTGGGCTATTAGAAATAGTAGGAATGTTAAATCTTGCAAAAACTAATCCAGAATGGTTAGGATTTGCTATGGAAGGTTATGTTTTCGCAGCAATTATTTTCTGGATTATTTGTTATGCAATGAGTAAATATAGTTATAATTTAGAACAAAAATATAAAACAGATCGATAGTAATTATGTCAAACAATATAATCCAAATAAATAATATGAATAAATGGTTTGGAGATTTTCAGGTATTGAACGGAATAAATTTAGAAGTTAAACCAAAAGAAAAAATTGTTGTTTGTGGCCCTTCAGGTTCTGGAAAGTCTACATTAATAAGATGCATTAATAGATTAGAAGAACACCAAGAGGGAGACATAATAGTTGATGGCACAACACTAACAGAGGATACAAAAAATATTGAACAAATCAGAGCAGAAGTTGGAATGGTATTTCAACAGTTTAATTTATTTCCACATTTATCAATTTTGGATAATTGCACATTAGCTCCTATATGGGTCAAGAAAATGCCAAAAAAAGAAGCAGAAGAATTGGCATTAAAACATTTAGAAAGAGTTCAAATATTAGATCAAGCCCAAAAATATCCAGGTCAACTTTCTGGAGGCCAACAACAGAGAGTAGCTATAGCGCGTGCACTTTGTATGGAGCCAAAAATAATGCTTTTTGATGAACCTACATCGGCTTTAGATCCAGAAATGATTAAAGAGGTATTAGATGTAATGGTTAATTTAGCCAAACAAGGTATGACAATGATAGTCGTTACTCATGAAATGGGATTTGCAAAAGAGGTTGCAGATCAAATGATTTTCATGGATGAAGGTAAGATAGTAGAAAAAGCTGATACTAAAGAATTTTTTGCCAATCCAAAGAGTGAAAGAACCAAACTTTTTCTGAGCCAGATACTATAGACACAACTAATATCAAGAAATATTTCTTCATTTTAAGCTCAAGTAATACTTGACACATATCTACTTAGTAAGCTTTTTTCTCAAAAAAAAGAAAAAATTATTGTTGCAGAGGGTATTAAAAACTAGTTCAATAAGTTTTTAATAAAAAAATTAAGAGGGGTCTTAATGGAAGATAATTTCAACAAGCATTTAGGCAATAAGCTTAAGCTTAGAAGATTAGCACTGGGTTTAACACAAACCAAAGTTGCAAAAGCTATAAACGTTACATTTCAGCAAATACAAAAATATGAAAAAGGGACTAATGGAGTAAGTTCAATTAGATTATTACAATTATCTAATTATTTAAAAGTGCCAATTAATTATTTCTTTGAAGATTTTTCAGAATATTTAATCAATTTAGAAAAATCTCAAGAAGGTCATATGAATGTTAATTATAATTTTTTAGTGAAGGTATATTCAGAACTTAATGCAGATCAAAAATTAAAATTTAATAAATCTTTACAACTTACGAATAATACAATTTCTAAAGTTGGATAAAATTTTTTGGCTCCTCGGGCAGGACTCGAACCTGCGACCAATTGATTAACAGTCAACTGCTCTACCAACTGAGCTACCGAGGAATGTAAAAAACTCAACTTACTTTTTTTTATAGTTAAAACAAGAATTTTTTTGGAGGCAACGCCCGGAATCGAACCGGGATACAAGGATTTGCAATCCTCTGCGTAACCATTCCGCCACGTTGCCATTTAATACTTAATAATAGCAATTGTACTAATATCAACGTTTTATCTTATTACAAGATTATTAATTTTAATATAAAACAATTTTGATAATTATATGGATCTAAAAGTTAGAGATAGAACAGACGATGAATTATTAGTAAGGAGAAAAGAATTCTTAACGATCTGTGATGTATTAGACGAAACCAAAACAAATTATTTTTTACAAACTGGAATACTTTTAGGAGCTATAAGAGATAATGAGTTAATCAAGTGGGATTGGGATATAGAAATTAGTGTTTTCTCAGATGATTTTTTACCAAAAATAGATCTTATAGTTAAAAAATTAATTGATAAAAATTTTGAAATAAAAAATGTGAATAAAAAAAAATATGAATCAAAAATCGATTTTATAGGACAGTATCCTGAAAACGTAACTGGTTATACAATTTTTTCATGGAATTATTCTAAGTCTAAAGATAAATATTGGAGAAAAGATCTGTCTGTACCATCAAGATTTTTGAATAAACTATCAAGAACAAATTTGTTCGGTCGTGAATTTAGATGTCCCAATTATACTGAAGAATATTTGACTTTTGCTTATGGAGATTGGAAAACTCCCTTGAGATCATCTAACAAAAATTTGTATATGACAAAAAGTTTTAGAAATAAATTTAAAAATTTGATGATAATCTTAAAAAAAAATTTTTTAAAAATTTTATATCGTTTATGGAAATTAATTAAAAAATGACTAATTTATTCATATGAAATCAGATAAATATATTCATTCACAGGTTGAAGAAAAAATATATTCATATTGGGAAAAGAATAATTTATTTAAATCAAAAGATAATTTAAAAAAATTTTCAATAGTAATTCCTCCACCAAATGTAACAGGCTCATTGCATATGGGTCATGCATTAAATAATTCAATTCAAGATTTTTTAGTTCGTTATTATCGAATGAACAACTATGAAACACTTTGGCAGCCAGGCACTGATCACGCCGGTATTGCTACACAAGCACTTGTAGAAAGAAAATTAGAAAAAGATGGAATAAACAAAAATGATATTGGTCGAGAAAAATTTATTGAAAAAGTTTGGGAATGGAAAAATCAATATGGTGATATTATTATCAATCAACTTAAAAAACTAGGATGCTCATGTGATTGGTCTCGTAATGCTTTTACAATGGATGATAATTTATCGAGCTCAGTTATAAAAGTATTTGTAGAGTTACATAAAAAAAAGTTAATCTATAAAGCAAAAAAATTAGTCAATTGGGATACTGTATTAAAGACAGCAATTTCTGATCTTGAGGTTGATCAAAGGGAAGTAAACTCTAAAATTTATTATATAAAATACCCAATAGAGGAAACTTCTGAATATATTGAAATTGCAACGACAAGACCTGAAACAATGCTAGGTGATACTGCAATTGCAGTGAATCCAAGTGATAAACGTTTCAAATCATTAGTAGGAAAAATGGTATCTGTTCCTATTGTGGGCAGAAAAATAAAGATTATCGAGGATGATTTTGCTGATCCTGAACAGGGAACTGGTGCATTAAAGATTACACCGGCGCACGACTTTAATGATTATGAGGTTGGTGCAAGACATAATTTAGAAATTATAAATATTTTCACTGAGGAGGGTAAAATAAATCAAAATGCGCCAAAAGATTATATTGGATTAGATAGATTTGAAGCACGTAAAAAGATCTTAAGTGAATTAAAAGAAAAAAAATTTTTTGTTAAAGATGAGAATATAAAAAATAAAATTCCATATGGTGATCGATCAAATTCAATTATTGAGCCTTTTTTAACAGATCAATGGTTTGTAGATGCAGAAAAATTATCAGTAAAAGCAAAAGAAATAGTTAATAATAAAAAAACAAAATTTTTTCCTGAAAATTGGTCTAAGACTTATTTTCAATGGATGAATAATATTGAACCATGGTGTATTTCTAGACAGTTATGGTGGGGCCATCAAATACCCGCTTGGTATGGCCCAGATGGAAAAATATTTGTCGCAAATAGTGAATTTGATGCAAAAAAAGATGCAAAAAAATTTTATAAAAAAGATGTATCTTTGACCAGAGATCCTGATGTCCTAGATACCTGGTTTTCATCTGGATTATGGCCTTTTGCAACACTGGGGTGGCCAGAAAAAACAGAATATTTAGATAAATTTTATCCCACCACTGTTCTTGTTACTGGATTTGATATAATTTTTTTTTGGGTAGCAAGAATGATGATGTTTGGAATGGAATTTTTAAACAGGGAACCTTTTAAAGACATTTATGTTCACGCATTAGTCAGAGATGAAAAGGGACAAAAAATGTCTAAATCTAAAGGTAATGTTATAGATCCATTAGACTTAATTGAAAAATATAGTGCCGATGCATTAAGATTTACACTGTTATCCATGGCATCTCCAGGAACAGATGTTAAACTTTCTGAAGAAAGAGTTAAGGGTTATAGAAATTTTTTGAATAAGTTATGGAATGCAAATAATTTTTTAAAAACTAATGAATGTGATTTTAATTTTAATGAAAAACCAAATTTAACATTAAATATAAATAAATGGATTTACAATCAATTAGTTGAAGTTAAAAATTCAATTGAACAAAATATTAAAGATTACCGTTTTGATGAAGCAGCAAAAAATGCTTATAGATTTGCATGGAATTCATATTGCGACTGGTATTTAGAGCTATCTAAAACAATTTTGTACTCAGAAGATAATAGCGCTAAAAAAGAGGTAAAAGCTACAGCTGTATACGTTTTTAAGCAAATATTAAAAATTCTTCACCCATTTATTCCATTTGTTACAGAAGAAATTTGGCTAAACAATAAGTTTGATAACAATGGTAAAGACTATTTGATGTATTCAAATTGGATTAATGATAATATTAAAAAAGACCAATCTTCTATAGATGTTCAAAAAATCATAGATATAATCTCACAACTAAGATCATTTAAAAACGAATTAAATGTAAGTCCTGGATCTTTTACAGATATTTCAATTCAAAATTTAAAGGATGACAATAAAGAATTTATCAAAAACAATGAGACTGTTTTAAAAAAAATTGGAAGAATTAATAATTTTCATAAAACTGATGTAAAAAAATCTTCGGCATCTATGGTTATATCTGGAGAAATTTACAAAATCTATTTTGATGAAAATGTTGATCTTAATTTGATAAAAGAAAATTTAGTTAAAAGACAAAGCAAATATCAAGAAGAAATGGACAAGATATCAGAGAGATTATCAAAAAAAGGATTTACAGATAGGGCTCCAAAAAATATTGTTGAACAAGAAAAAACTAACTATAGTAATTTAAAAGATGATATCAAAAAAATATCATTGACTATTGAAAGCTTATGATGCGGAAGTTTAATAAAAATAAATTACCAAGTAGACATACATCTGTAGGAGCAGATAGGGCTCCACATAGATCATTTTATTATGCGATGGGTGAAACTGAAAAAGATGTTTCTAAACCTTTTGTAGGTGTCGTTTCAACTTGGAATGAGGCAGCTCCATGTAACATTGCTTTAATGAGACAAGCTCAATCTGTTAAAAAAGGTGTCAGAGCTTCCGGTGGAACACCAAGAGAATTTTGCACAATTACTGTTACTGATGGTATTGCAATGGGTCACGAAGGAATGAAATCTTCTTTAATTTCTAGAGAAGTGATTGCAGATTCAGCAGAACTTACTGTTAGAGGTCATTGTTATGATGCATTAGTAGGGATTGCCGGTTGTGATAAATCTTTGCCAGGTTTAATGATGTCGATGGTTAGATTAAATGTTCCAAGTGTATTTATTTACGGAGGATCAATTCTACCAGGCAGATATAAAGGTAAAGATGTAACTGTCGTAGATGTTTTTGAAGCTGTAGGAAAACATTCATCAGGACAAATGTCTGCTAAAGAATTAAGGAAACTAGAATTAGTTGCATGTCCAAGTGCAGGTGCGTGTGGTGGTCAATTTACTGCAAACACAATGGCATGTGTATCAGAAGCAATTGGTTTGGCTTTACCTTACTCTGCAGGAACACCAGCGCCTTATGAAGAAAGAGATAAGTATGCAAAATTAAGTGGTAAAATGGTAATGGAATTATTAGCAAAAAAAATTAAACCAAGAGACATTGTAACTAAAAAAGCTTTAGAAAATGCTGCAACAATAGTAGCTGCAACAGGTGGTTCAACAAATGCTGCTTTACACTTACCAGCAATTGCTAACGAAGCAGGAATTAAATTTGATTTAATGGATGTTGCAAAAATATTTAAAAGAACTCCATATCTTGCCGATTTAAAACCAGGTGGAAAGTATGTTGCAAAAGATATGTGGTTAGCAGGTGGGGTACCAATGTTATTAAAAACACTTTATGAAGGTGGATACATTCACGGAGACTGCATGACAGTTACTGGCAAAACAATGAAAGAAAATTTAAAAGGAATTAAATTTAATCCAAAACAAAAAGTATTAAGAGCTTACAATAATCCATTATCTCCAGATGGAGGTGTTGTAGGACTAAGAGGTAATTTAGCTCCAGAAGGTGGGATTGTTAAAATTGCCGGATTAAAGAAATTACAATTTAGTGGACGAGCAAGATGTTTTGATAATGAAGAAAGTGCAATGAAAGCAGTCCAAAGCAGAAAATATAAAGATGGTGATGTAATTATTATTAGGTATGAAGGACCAGTTGGTGGCCCAGGCATGAGAGAAATGCTCTCTACTACTGGTGCTATTTATGGACAAGGAAAAGGTGAGAAAGTTGCTTTGATAACAGATGGAAGATTTTCGGGAGCTACTAGAGGGTTTTGTGTAGGCCATGTTGGACCAGAGGCTGCTTTAGGTGGGCCTATAGCTCTTTTACGTAATGGAGATGTTATTGATATTGATGCTAAAAAGGGAACAATTAATGTCAGATTAACTAGAGCACAATTAGCTGCTAGAAAAAGAAAATGGAAGGCTAGAAAATCTGATTTTGGATCAGGTACACTTTGGAAATATGCTCAAACCGTTGGACCTGCATATTTAGGTGCACCAACTCATCCAGGTAAGAAAAAAGAAGTTAAGGATTACTCGAAAATTTAATGAAAATTCGCCCAGTTATTTTATGTGGTGGAGCGGGAACTAGACTTTGGCCAAAAGCTAAAAAACATCAAGCAAAACAATTTATGGATTTTGGTAATTGGACTTTATTGGGTAAAACTTTAGAGAGAATTAAATCATCTATTTATGATGCACCTGTTATAAGCACAAATTTGAAATATCTTAAAGAAGTAAAAAAACATCTGAAACAGCATAAAATTAAAAATTTTAAGATCATTCTAGAGCCTGCTAAAAGAAACACAGCACCAGCTATATTAAGTACGGCATTAATTAAAGATATTCCAGATGAACAGCCACTAATTTTTTTAGCTGCTGATCACTTAATAGAAAAAGTTAGTTTATTTAATAATGCTTTAAAAAAAAATCAAAAGAAATTAAGTCAAAACAATATATTTATTTTTGGAATTAAGCCCACAATGCCTTCCTCTGAATTTGGTTACTTTTTGTCTAAAAAGACGAATGGTAATAGTAAAGTGTTAAAATTTGTGGAAAAACCCAATGAAGTTAAAGCAAAACAAATAATAAAAAAAAAAGGTTATTGGAATTCTGGAATGTTTTTTTTAAGAAAGGATTCAATTATCAATAACTTTAAAAAATATCAGCCTAGTATCTTTAAACATTGCTATAAAGCAATAATAAAAGCTAAATATAAAAACAATATTTATTATTTGAATAAACAAGCTTTTATGAGAACACCCACCAAGTCATTTGATTATGCAATACTAGAAAAAATAAAAGAAATTAATGCAATAAGATTAGATATTCCATGGTCTGATTTAGGGTCTTGGAAAGAGATCTGTAAAATGTATGGAAGAAAAAAAAGACAATATTTCAAAAAGCAAAATGTATTTTATAGACCTTGGGGAAGATACGTAAATTTATTTACTAGTAAAGAATTCCTAATTAAAGAATTATATATAAAATCCAAAGGTATATTGAGTCTTCAAAAACACAACCATCGAGCAGAGCACTGGGTAATTACTCATGGTAAGCCTAAAATTACTCTTAATAAAAGATGTTTTTTTATGAAACCTAATGAAAATATTTTTATTCCACTAGGATCAATTCATAGAATTGAAAATCCTTATAAAATACCTGTAAAAATTATTGAAGCTCAGGTGGGGTCTATATTAAAAGAGACGGATATAGTAAGATACAAAGATATATATGGAAGAGTATAAATAAGAGTAATATTATGGCAAAAAAAATTTATTTATTGAATATTATAAGGTTATGAAGATCATATAATAATGTTTGCATTTAAAATTTCAGGATACTTATATTTATTTTTTGCAATAATATTAGGTATTGCTTCAAATGGTTTTTTAAAAACAACAAACGGTTTTACAAATCTAGTACCAACAGTATTTTGTATAATTTCAATTGTACTTTGTATTTTTTGCTTATCTAAAGTTATGATTTTAATTCCTGTTGGATTTGCTTATGCTACCTACGGAGGTTTAACTATAACGGCTGTAACAATTTTCGGTATTTTAAAATATAATCAATTTCCAAATACACTTGGTTTAATTGGTTTAGTATTTATTGTTTTAGGTGTCATTATGGTTAATTATTTTGGAAAAATTAACCCTTAGTTTAAATATCTTTAAAATTAAATGATTAAAAAATTATATTACAATTTGATCAATTCTTTAAATGGTTTAAAAATCGTTCTTAAAGAAAATTCTTTTATTTTAGAATTGGTATTAGGTTTTTTTTTAATTCCATATATCTTCTTATCAAATATAGATTTTAACTATAAGATTATTTTATCAGTCATGTATTTCTTATTATTAGCATTTGAAATAATGAACACTGCAATTGAAAAACTGTGTGATAAAGTAACTACTGATCTAGACCCTGATATCAAAAAGATTAAAGATTTATCAAGTGCTGCTGTATTTGTTGTTTTATTAATACTAATTATTATTTTTTTAGCCTCATTTTGAGTAGAAATAGTTGCTTTTAAAATTTAACAAATCTGTAACATTTAAATGGGACAATAGTTTATGGAACTATTGGTATAATCTTAATAATTATAGGTATTATTCTGGTAAATTATTTAGGAAAAGTAAGTTCTTAAAATAATCTAGTGGCCGTGATAAATAGATTAACACGACCACATAAATAAATTTAAAACCAACTATTTGGAATAATTATGTAGTGAATTGCTAATACAATTCCTACAGAAACACTTAATCCAAAGATCATTTTAACAAAGTCTTTTCCAATTAGTGGAAAGACATACTTGAACTTATAATCTTTGTTCATAGTTGATATTGCAAGCTCTCTACCACACAACAAACCAACAAATACCCAAGTTGTTGACATTGGTAGGTCATTAAGTTCTTTAAAGTAGTAAAGTACACCAGCATAGATAACATTGATTATGGTAGCTGATCTTGCATATCTTGTTCCAGTTTTATCCAAAACAACTTTTTGTATTGTTCCTCCGTTTATGTAGAAGATATAAAAGAGGAGAACTGTAAAATAAGCCAAAACAATTAATAGTAATGTTACATCTAATTGTCTTGGCAGATATACGGCTATATTAGCTACATCGTGAGATAACCAAACCCACCATAACCAACCTGAAGTTACCCATACAGAGTTTCTCCAAAATCCTATCCATTTATCTTGAACTTCATCAAATTTTTCATTGATAAATTTCGATACCACTATCCAAGCTATATAAGCAGCTACTGCTGCTAATCCATAACCTACGACGCTTTTCATTAACATCTTCTCTAACACTACAGTAGACGCAAAAGCTGATAGTACTAAGAAAGTTGTAGAGACAGGTATTCCAACTCTTGTTAATACTAAAAGAATAGCAGGGGCTACAGCATGATACCACTGTATTTCTTGGAAAGGTATTCTAGTTAATCTTCCATAAGATATATCACCAGCATTACTGTACCAACCCCATGTGATTGCAAGTATCATCACAAATGAAGCAGCGCTAGCAAGCGTATACCATTTAAACCATTTTTGTTTTGACGCTATAAATGTTCCGAGCGTTTGAATTGAGTCATTTGCTATAACGCTATATCCCGCTAAAGCAAAGCCAACGATCGTATATATTGTTGTCATTTCCATATTATTTTACCTATTTTTTATTTATCTTTATTGTTTTCCATTTCGAACGATTCTTATTCATGAGGTCGATTTAATAGAGAAGAGAAATTTTATCTATAGGTAAGTTTATTAATATTTTTTGTGATGGGTTGATTCATCAATGATTATAATAATTCAAATCTTTGTCTATACGGAGAATTTAATCAATTTTTTTTGGGGGGGGGCAGATTCATTCTGAATACATTATTGAAGTATTATGTCTACTTTAAAATTATCTTTTTTACTATTAATACTGCAATCAATGCCCCAATCAATTCTGCAATTATATAAGTAGGCGTATTAAGATAATTGATACCAGTAAACGATTCTGTAAAAGTCCTTGCTATTGCTACTGCTGGATTTGCAAAAGATGTTGATGATGTAAACCAATAACCGGCTGTAATATAAGTTGCAACACAAGCTGCAACTGTTGTTTTACCATCTTTTAAAGTTGCAAAGATAATAAATATTAGACCAAAAGTTGCTACAATTTCTGCTAGAAATATATGAAAGCCATCTCTATTTTTTGTAGATAATTCAATCATACTATGTTCAAAGAATACATTAGCTAACATTACACCTAATAAGCATCCTAATATTTGAGCTGAAATATATGTAATTAAAAGTTTCCCTTTAATTTTTTTAGTTAAATACATTGCTAAACTTACAAAAGGATTAAAGTGAGCACCTGAAATGTCAGCAAATGCAGTTATTAAGACAAATAATCCTGCTCCAGTTGCAAGCGTATTAGCAGTGAGTCTTAAAGCGTTATCATTTGTTAGATTTTCAGCCATTATTCCAGAGCCAACAATAATCATTACTAAAAAACAACTACCTATAAATTCACCAATGAAAATTTTATTTTTCATAATCTAAGAATAATTAAATTATAATCTTATAAATGCCAATTAAGAATAATGGTATTTGTAGTCCAAAATTAGTTAGTATTGCTTTATCTTTTGAGACAATACCTTCAATAGTCCATCCTACAACCCCAAGTCCATGGAAGTAGATATTAATAGGGTAGATATTCAAATTAGTTAATAATATTCCAGTTAATACTAAAGCAGTACTGATCCATTTAAGATATTTCTTAATAAACATTAATTCTCCTTTCAGTGTATTTTATTTTGATTTTAGATAATAACTTATCTACATTTTTTACATAATCCAAAAAACTCAAGATTGTATTTACTATATTTCATACCATCTTTGTCTTTGAAACCAGCTAAGTATTTAGAAAGACCTGCGCTACTTATCTCTGTAACTTTTTCACAAATTTCACAGATTGAAAATGCAGTAGCTTTAGCTACCTGGCAACTTGAATTATGACAGGCAATAAAGGCATTTCGACTTTCAATTTTGTGAATTTTTCCTATTTCAACTAGTTTATCTAACGCTCGATAAACCTGTAATGGAGCTTTAATACCTTTTTTCTGAACATTAAAAAGTATTGTATATGCTTTCAATGGCTCAGGTGATTTATCAATTAAATTAAAAATAATTTGCTGATTTTTTGAAAGACTATGCATTTTATCTATTTTACTGATTCCCATTTAATTTTTCAATTTAATTGATTGTTTTATGTTTAATAAAGAAAGTATGAATAGGAATAAAGCAGCCGCTATAATTGAAGGTCCGGATGATGTATTAAATTCTAAAGAAGAGAACAATCCTAATATTACTGACAATAATCCTCCAATGATTGAGTAGACTACCATTTTCTGTGGACTATCAGAAATATTTCTCGCCATTGCTGCTGGTATAATTAACATTCCTGTAATTAATAATAAGCCAACCATCTTAATTGATATTGCAATAATCCCAGCCATCAAGATTGTAAAAATTGCTTTAGCTCTATCAGGATTTAAACCTTCAGCTTCTGCTAACTCATAATTTACTGTTGAAGCAAATAAAGGTTTCCAAATTAATTTTAGTACTAATAAAATTAATGCACCTCCAATATAGATGGTTAATATATCATTTATATTTACTGCCAATATATCTCCAAATAATAATCCCATAATATCGAATCTTATAAATGTTAAAAAACCAATAACAACAAGACCAACTGCTAATGACGAGTGTGCTAAAAGCCCAAGTAATGCGTCACCAGGTAAATTAGTTCTTTTTTGTAATTGTATTAAAATTAACGCTATTAAAGATGAAATTATAAATACAGAAAAGGCAATGTTTAGCTCAAAAGAATACGCCAATGTAACACCAAGTAATGCAGAGTGAGCGAGCGTATCTCCAAAATAAGATAATCTTCTCCAAATTACAAAACAACCAAGAGGGCCAGTTACAAAAGCAACCCCAAGTCCTGCAACAAGTGCTCTTATAAAAAAATCATCAAACATTTAATTTTTCTTTATCTCTCCATCATTGTTATGCACATGATCATGTTTATGTTCATATCTTGTAAGTATTTGAGAAGCTTGTTCACCAAATAAAGCTTTGTATTCATTGTTTTTTGCAACATCTATTGGAGTTCCTGAACAACACACATGACCATTTAAACAAACAACATGATCAGTTGCAGTCATTACTGTATGTAAATCATGAGATATTAATAAGATTCCACAATTTAGCTCATCTGAAATTTTTTTAATTAATTCGTATAAAGCAATCTCCCCTGTAAAATCAACACCTTGGACAGGCTCATCTAATACTAAAAATTCTGGCTTTTTTGAAATAGCTCTAGCTAGCAAGACTCTTTGAAACTCTCCACCAGATAAATTTCCTAAATTTTTATCTTTAAGATGAACAACACCAGTTAATGACAAAGCTTCATTGATAGACTCATCATCAAGATCTTCTGTGAGTAGCATAAAATCATGAACTCTAAGTGGTAATGTCCAATCTATTGAAATTTTTTGAGGAACATAGCCAATCTTGTTTGTATATTTTTCAACTTCCCCATCAATTTTTTTATAAATACCTAAGGCAATTTTTGCTGTTGTGCTTTTTCCTGAACCATTTGGACCAATAAGAGTTACAATTTTTCCCTTTTCAACACTTAAAGATACACCTTTAACAAGCCATTTATCATTATGCTGATACCCAGCATTATTTAATTTAACCAACAAATTATTATTCGATCTCATTTTATTACTTGACTTATTAAAATGTTATATTATTACATACTGTTATATTATAACAATAACTAAATATTTAAATTATGAAAAATCTAAAAAAAATACCTTTAATCTTATCAATACTATCATTATTAACCTTTTTTTCACCTGCTAATGCTGAAACAAAGGTTGTAGCATCAATTAAACCAATTCATTCACTAGCAAGTTATTTAATGGATGGAGTAAGTAAACCAGGATTAATAGTTGATGGTTATGCTTCTCCACATGGTTTTGCTATGAAACCATCACATGCAAAATTGCTTCAAGAAGCTGACTTAATTTTTTGGGTTGGTGAAGATTTGGAAAGTTTTTTAGAAAAACCATTAAAATCAATAGCTAAAAAAGCTGAGAAAATTGAATTAATGGAAATAAAAGGACTGAATAAGTTAAAATTTAGAGAAAGAAACATTTTTGACGGTCACGATGATCATGGCCATGATGATGGACATAAAGAAGATGATCATGATGACCATGCTAAAAAAGAAGATGATCATGATCATGGACATGAGGACGAGCATAAAGAGGACGGTCATGATGATGAGCACAAAGAAGATGGTCACGATGATCATGGACATGATGACGAGCATAAAGAGGACGGTCATGATGATGAGCACAAAGAAGATGGTCACGATGATCATGAAGGTCATGCTCATGGAGAATACGATCCACATATTTGGCTAGATCCTTCAAATGCAAAAGTAATTTTAAAAGAAATGGCTGAACATTTGATTGAAAAAGATCAAAAAAATGCTTCAATTTATAAAAGCAATCTAAAGAAAGCATTAAAAGAACTTGATAAATTAACTAAAAAAGTAAAGTCTGATTTAAATAAAGACTTTAAATCTATTGTTTTTCATGATGCTTATCAATATTTTGAAAAAAGATTTGATGTAAATGTATTAGGTGCATTTACTGTGAACACAGATGTAATGCCTGGTGCAGAGCAATTAGCAGAAATTAGAGAAATAATTGAACATGACAAAGTAAGTTGTGTATTTTCTGAACCTCAATTTAACCCTGATATAATCAATGCAGTTGCAAAAGATATGAATATTAGCACGGGTGTTTTAGATCCTTTGGGAGCTACTCTTAACCCGGGCAAAGATTTATATTTTGATTTAATTAGCAACATGTCAAAATCTTTCAAAGGCTGTTAATTTAAAATTGATCTTTGATCATAAATAATATCTAATAAAAGGATGAGTACTGTATCCCTTTCATTAGATGAAATTTTTGATTTAGCTAAAAAAACTTTATTAGCAAATGGATGTGATGATGAAACAGCATCTATATTATCTGATTTAATCAGAAATGCTGAACGTGATGGCTCATTATCTCATGGTTTATTTAGATTACCAGCTTATGTGAGTGGTTTAAAAAGTGGAAAAATTAATGGCAAAGGTAAACCAGAGATTCAAAAGGTTTCAGCATCAGTAATTAAAGTTAAAGGTAATAGTTGTTTAGCTCCTGTAGTTTTAAATAAGGGTTTGCCTGAATTAGCAAAAGCCGCAAAAGAAAATGGTGTAGCAGTGCTTGCAATAAATAATTCTCACCATATGGCTGCGATGTGGCCTGAAACAGAAAAGTTAGCAGAGGAAGGTTTAGTTGCCTTTGCATGTACATCATATAAGCCTGCAGTAGCACCTGCTGGAGCGATTAAACCACTATTTGGAACAAATCCTATCTCATTTGCGTGGCCGAGACCTGGAAAAACTCCAGTTGTTTATGATATGGCCACAGCATCTATGGCAATGGGTGAAGTTCAAGTTGCTAAAAGAGAAGGGCACAAGGTACCACTTGGAACTGGTTTAACTAAAGAGGGTAAAGAAACTACTGATCCAGGAGCAATAGCAGATGGTGGTGTATTATTACCTTTTGGAGGTTACAAAGGATCTGCAATAGCGATGATGGTTGAATTGATGGCTGGAGCATTAGTTGGTGATAATTTTAGTTTTGAAACAGCTGCTAAAGATAACAATGATGGTGGTCCACCAAGTGGAGGTGAATTTATCTTAGCGATATCACCAGATAAAACTGCAGGCACGAATTGGCAAAAACATGCAGATGAATTCTTTGATAAAATGAAATCAATGGGTGAAGTTAGATTGCCTGGTGAAAGAAGACATAAAAACAGACAAGACAAAGGTCCTCGTAATATAAATGAGGAGTTAGTTAATAAAATAAAATCGTTAAGTTAATTTAATTTCTATTGGAGTGTGGTCAGAGGGTTTTTCTCTTCCTCTTGGATCTTTATTTATATTTATAGATTTGATTTGGTCGATTAAAGAATTTGATACTAAGAAGTGATCAATTCTCATACCATTATTTTTTTGCCAAGCTCCTCTCATATAATCCCAATAAGTATAACCTTCTTTTGTTTCATTAAAATGTCTATAAACATCATTTAAACCTATATTAAGCATTTCTCTAAATTTTTTTCTTATCTCTAATCTATATAAAGCGTCATCCTCAAAACTTTTTACGTTATAAACGTCTTCTGCAGCTGGAATAACATTGAAATCACCAGCAAGAATTATATTAGAATTTTTTTTAAGTAACGTTTTTAATTGTTTTATTAATTGGTCCATCCATTTTTTTTTGTAATCATATTTTTCAGTATCAACAGGATTTCCATTTGGTGTATATATATTTATTAACTGAACAATTTTTTTTTTATACTCAATTTCAGCAGAAATAATTCTTGATTGTTTTAACTTGTCTTTAATTAAGTCTGTTCTTATATTTTTTAATTTTCCTTTAGAAATAATTGCAACCCCGTTGTAACTTTTTTGACCAAATACATGACTTTCATAATCTATTGAGGAAAAATCATCGTAAGGAAAATTTACATCTTCCGTTTTAATTTCCTGCATCATTAATATATCTGGTTTATATTTAAGAAGGTAACTTTTGATATTTTCAATCCGTGCACGTACGGAATTTACATTCCAAGATGAAATTAACATTAAATTGAGAAGGAAACTCCACAACCACATGAAGATTTAGTTTGTGGATTAGATATTTTAAATTGTTCACCAATTAATTCAGAAACATAATCAACTTCTGACCCCTTTAGCAAATCTGCTGATGCTTTATCTATTAAAATATTCTGATAATTTAAATCATCTTCTTGCTTTGATTTGTCAAAAGTGAATTCATACTGAAATCCAGAACATCCACCACCTTTGATGGCGATTCTAAAGAAAGAACCTTTGTCTTTTTTTGCTAACAAATTATCTATTTGTTTTAAAGCTTTATCCGTAAATTTAATTTCTTTAATCATGTCTGAACACTGATATTACTAATATAATACTTAATTATTTAAATTAAAGAATGAAAAAAGACACTTTGTTAGGCGTATTTAAAAGTAAAGGTAGACTTAATAAAGAAGCTTATTCAAAATATCGATCTCCTTTTCAAAGAGATAGAGATCGAATAATACACAGTGCATCATTTAGAAGATTGAAGCATAAAACCCAAGTATTCGTTAATACCGAAGGAGATCACTTTAGAACCAGAATAACTCATTCTATTGAAGTTGCTCAAATTGCAAGATCAATAGCCAAGTATTTAAATCTTAATGAAGATTTAGCTGAAACCTTGAGTCTAGCTCATGATTTAGGACACACACCATTTGGTCATGCAGGTGAAGATGCTTTAGATGAATGTATGCAAAATTATGGTGGTTTTGATCACAATATTCAAACATTAAGAATAGTAATGTTTTTAGAGAATAAATATTTTAGATTTACAGGTCTAAATTTAACTCTTGAAACTTTAGAAGGACTTGTAAAACACAATGGACCAGTAGATGATCTAAGTATGATCAATAGTTTAATTGGTTTAAAATTTTTCAAAGAAAAAATTAATTTTAATACATATCCTTCATTAGAAGCCCAAATATCTGCTATATCAGATGATATTGCATATAATAATCATGATATTCAAGATGGAATAAAAGCAAACTTATTTAAACTTGAAGAATTAATAGAATTAGATTTTTTTAAAATAATTTATAAAAAATATAAGAATATAATCAATAAAAGAAATTATAAAATTGCAATTTATCAAATAATTAGAGACTCAATAGATACTATGATTAGAGATTTACTAAGTAATACAAAAAAAAATATTAAAAGATTAAAAATTAAATCATTAAAGGATGTTTCAAAATCAAATCAGTTAATAGTCTGTTTTTCAGATAAAATAGAAAGTTCAGATCGAGAAATCAGATCATTTTTAAGAAATAAGATGTATGATAATAAATTGGTACTTAAGAAGAATCAAAGAGGTAAAATAATTATTAAGAAATTATTTAAAATAATTAATTCAAACCCTAGAAAATTTCTTACTAAAGATCAATTGACTAAAGATAAATATAGAGCTATTTCAGATTTTATTTCAGGTATGACAGACAGATATGCAATTAACCTTTATAATGATAATAAATGAATATTTTTAAATTATACTTAGATAAGATAATTGATACTATTGATGGTCTTAATCAAGATCATATGATTAAACTTTCTGAAGAAGGGGATGTACAAGATAAATTACCAAAAATATTAAAAAGAATAAATGTTGATGCTGTTCCTAAAGACTTAGACTTTGATATTTCAACTAATGTTGCAATGATACTGGCTAAGATTAATAAAAAATCTCCAATCGATTTTGCAGAATTTTTAATTCCTTATCTTAAAGACAATGATATGGAAGCAATTAGTGTAGCAAAGCCTGGTTTCATTAACATAAAATTTAAACCATCTTTTTGGTCAAATTTTATAAAAGAAATTATTGATAATGAAAAAGAATTTGGAATTAATAAAAATGAGAAAAAATATAACTATTTAGTTGAATTTGTGTCCGCAAATCCAACAGGTCCCTTACATGTTGGTCACAGTCGAGGTGCTATCTTAGGTGATGTATTATCTAATGTTTTAATTTTTAATAAACACAAAGTTACAAAAGAATATTATGTAAATGATTATGGTAATCAGATTATAAATTTTACTAAATCTGTATACTTTAGAATTAGAGAAGTTAAATTCAAAGAGACATTCCCAAAAGATAATCCTGATTTATATCCAGGAGATTATATAATTGATTTTGCAAAAAATATAATTTCGAATAAATCAGGTCTAAATTTTGATAATTATGATGAAATACATGATAAGTTAACAGTTTTATCAATAGAACAGGCGCTTCTTTTAATTAAAAAGAACCTGAAGAGCCTAGGAATTAAACACGATAATTTTGTAAGTGAAAAAAGTATTGTTTTAAAAAACGAAGTTGAAAGCGTTGTAAAATTTTTAGAAAAAAATGAATTTGTCTACAAAGGAAAAATTAAAGCACCAGCTGGAGATGATAATAAAAACTGGATTGAAAGAGAACAATTGTTGTTTAAATCTACTGATTTTGGTGATGACAAGGATAGGGCATTACAGAAGTCAGACGGAAGTTGGACTTATTTTGCCAGTGATGTTGCTTATCATAAAAACAAAGTCGACCGTAAATTTGATTATTTAATAAATATCCTCGGCGCAGATCATGCTGGTTATATTAAAAGGATTTCATCTTCAGTCGAAGCTCTATCAGGAAAAAAAGATAAATTAATTTGTAAAATTAGTCAGTTAGTAAAACTAATTAAAGATAAAAAACCATTTAAGATGTCCAAAAGAAAAGGCGATTATATTACAGTTGATGATTTAATAGGAGAAGTTGGAAAAGATGCAACTAGATTTATAATGCTTAACAGAAGTAGTGATGTTGAATTAGATTTTGATTTTGATGCTGTAAAAGAAAAATCAAAAGATAATCCATTATATTATGTTCAGTATTGCTATGCTAGAATTTCGTCTGTGTTTAGACATATTGGTAAAGATCTAAATTCAAAGATTGGGTTGAGTGATTTCAATTTTGAATATTCTAATGATGAGATTAAAATTTTAAAAAAGATTTCTGAATGGCCTAAGTGTATTGATACAGCTTGTTCAAAATTAGAGCCACACAGAATACCAATTTATTTATATGATCTAGCCTCAGAATTTCATTCATATTGGAACCTAGGAAAAGAAAATCCAGAAAAAAGATTTATTAGTAAAGATAATAAAATTTCTGAAGATAAATTAGTATTTTTAAAAGCAATCTCAAATGTTGTTCGATCTGGAATGAACATTGTGGGTGTTGATACACCAGAAAAAATGTAATGATAAAAGAAATAAAGCATTTACTTTATCTTTTGGTAATTTTTCTTTTCCTTTTTTTTACAACAAAATATTATTTCTCAGATTCTCATAAAAAAAAATCTTATCGATCACTAATGAATATTAATAAAAAAATTGAAATATATTCTCAAAATATAGCAACCTTAGAAAACGATACGAAAGATATTATAGAATATGTTAATAATACCCAAACCAAAAAAAAGAAAAAATATAATTTTTGGAAATTACTAGATACAAATGATTAACAGAAAGTGTTTTATTAGCGGTGTTAAAAGTACAAAATTGAATAAGAAAGAAATTCTTTTTTTAAAGAAATATAAGCCTTGGGGAATAATATTATTTTCAAGAAATTTACACAATGTTAAACAAATCAAAGATTTAACATCAAATATTAAAAGAATTTTTAAAGATGATAATTATCCCATTATGATTGATCTAGAGGGAGGTAGAATAAATAGATTAAATAAAATTATATCTTTAGATAATTTTACCTCAGAATATTTTGGAAAAATTTTTATTGAAAATAAAAAAGAATTTTTAATTACTTATAAACTTTTTGTTGATAAGATTAGCTTTCTTTTAAAAAATTTAGGTATTAATATAAATACTGTTCCTGTATTAGACATTAGATATAAAAACACTTCAAATGTAATTGGTGATCGATCTTTCTCTAAAAATACAAAAATTGTATCTGATATTGGTGATTTATGTATCAAATATTTTAAAAATAATTCAATTGGAACTGTTATAAAGCATATTCCCGGTCATGGTTTAGCTAAAGTTGACAGTCATTATTTCACACCTAGTATAAATAAAAGTTTAGATTACCTGAATAAGAATGACTTTAAGGCATTTAAATCCAAAAATTCGTTATTTGCGATGACAGCTCATGTAATTTTTAAAAAAATAGACCCATATAATACAGTTACACACTCAAAAAAATTAATAAATATTATTAGAAAGAAAATTAAATTTAAAAATTTGATAATCTCTGATGACTTATCAATGAAGAGTTTAAAAAATTCAATCACAGAAAATACCAGAAGATCTTTTAATGCCGGGTGTAATTTAGCTCTCCATTGTAATGGAAATTTAAAAGAAATGACTTTAGTTGCTCAGAATTCACCAAAAGTGAACTCATTTGTATTAAAAAAAACATCAGAATTTTATAAAAATTTGAGTTAAAGTTTGCTAATGATCGAATCTAACAATGTTCTTTTTGAGGTTGATATAGATAATTACAATGGACCTTTAGATATTCTTTTAGATTTAGCAAAAGCACAAAAAGTTAATCTCGAAGAAATATCTATAACAAAATTAGCAGACCAATTTCATAATTATATTTCAAACAAAAAAGATTTAAATTTAGAAGTTGCTTCAGAATATCTTTTAATGGCAACTTGGCTAGCTTATTTAAAATCTAAATTACTATTACCTGGTTCGCCAGAGGAAGATTTTAAAGTTCAAGAGGTAGCAGAAAAATTAAAACTTCAATTAAAAAAATTAGAATTAATACGTTTGTTATCCGATCAAATGTTAAAAAGAAAAAGATTAGGTCGTGAAATTAGAATTAGAGGCATGAAAGGTAATATAAGATCAATTCATAGCGCTGAGTATAAATTAAATTTATTTGAACTTTTAAAAGCCTATTCATCTATAATTATGACAAAAGATTTCCAAAGAATTAATATCCCTAAATTACCAGTATTTACCACTGAAGATGGTATTCAAACAATAAAAGATTTTTTTGGAAAATTAATTGATTGGAAAAATTTAGATGAATTAATACCTAACAACTTCAAATCAGAAAAAAAATTTAAAAGAACTGGTAAAGCTGGTATTTTTGCAGGTTCACTTGAACTTGTTAAAGAGGGTAATCTTAAAATTAAACAAGATAAATTATTTGATGATATTTACGTTAAAGAAAACTCATGAATAAAAAAAAAGTAGAAAAAAAAAATAATGTAGTTAATTTTCCTTCTAAGTTGACTCCAATTGAAAAAGAAATTGAAGCTATAATTTTTGCAGCAGCTGAACCACTGGATATTGATACAATTGAAAGTAAACTTACTAAAAAAGTAAATATTGAAAAACTATTAGAAAAACTTCAATTAGAATATTCTAATAGAGGTATTAATTTAGTTTGTATTTCTAAAAAATGGTCCTTTAGAACGTCACCAAATTTATCAAATTTAATGAAACAAGAAAAAACAGTTGAAAAAAAATTGTCACGAGCTGCTGTAGAAACTCTTGCAATCATAGTTTATCATCAGCCTGTAACAAGAGCTGAAATTGAGGAGATTAGAGGAGTGGCTTTTGGAACTAATACGCTTGAAATTTTAATGGAACTGAATTGGGTTAAGCCAGGTGGTCGAAAAGATGTTCCTGGTAAACCAATAATGTATGTAACTACCGAGGAGTTTTTAAGTCATTTTAATCTACAAAAGCTCTCTGACTTGCCAACTGTTGATGAGCTTGGATCTGCAGGATTAATTGACACCTCAAATGTTGATAATGCTATATTTGGAACTGGTAAATTCTATAAAGAAAAGCAGGATGAAAAAAGAGAGGATATTTATTCAAATATTGATGAAATGTTGAAAAGTACTTTAGATGAAAAAGATAATTAATAAAAAGTCACTTTTAAAATATTTCTAAACAGGTTATAAAGTCTTTATGAGTATAGGAATTTGGCAAATAGCAATTGTTGTTATTTTGGTAGTTTTACTTTTTGGAAGAGGTAAAATTTCTAGTCTAATGGGTGATGTTGCTAAAGGGATTAAAAGTTTTAAAAAAGGTATGGCATCTGATGTAACAGATGAGTCAGAACCAAAAAATATTTCCGAAAATAATCAAGACACTAACAATAAAGATTAAATCACATGCCTACTATTGGTTGGTTTGAGATTTTGATAATTGTTGTATTAGCTATTATTGTGCTGGGTCCTAAAGATTTTCCAATTATGCTCAAAAAAGTAGGTTCTTGGATTGGTTCTGCAAAAAAATATATAAATAATATTCAAAATGAAGTTTCTAATATTGATTTAGAGGATAATAACATCCATAAAAAAGAGGATAAGAAAGAAGAAAATAAAGATGCTTAAAAGGGATCATGAAAGTGGTTTTATTAGTCATTTAGCGGAACTAAGAAAAAGATTAATTCATAGTTTTATTTTTTTAATATTTTTTTTTATTGGCTGTTATTTTTTTGCAGAACATCTTTATGCCTTTTTAGTTGAACCTTATGCTCAAGCTGTAAGAAATGATGGAACAGATAGAAGACTTATTTTTACCGCTCTACAAGAAACTTTTTTAACTTATTTAAAGGTGTCTTTTTTTGCAGCTTTTTTTGTAACTTGTCCCTTTATTCTAATGCAAATTTGGAAATTTATTGCCCCAGGACTTTATAAGCATGAAAAAGTAGCAATTCTTCCGTATTTGATTTTAACTCCAATTTTATTTTTTTTGGGTGGAATGCTAGTTTATTATTTGATTATGCCACTTGCGATAAAATTTTTTTTATCGTTTGAGAGTTCTGGTTTATCTACAAATTTACCTATTCAGCTGGAAGCAAAAGTTAATGAATATTTATCGTTGGTAATGAAATTGATATTTGCATTTGGAATAAGTTTTCAGTTGCCAGTAGTTTTAAGCTTATTAGCTAGAGTAGGCATAGTGGATTCTAATTTTTTAAAGACTAGAAGAAAGTATGTTGTGGTAATAATCTTTGCAGCAGCAGCATTATTAACACCTCCTGATCCTATTACTCAAATTGGATTAGCAGTTCCTCTATTAATTCTGTATGAATTATCTATTTTTTCTGTAAAATTTATCGAAAACAAAGAATTAAAAAAAGACAATGCATAATATTAAAGAAATACGTAAAGATTTTGATCATTTTAAAAATCAATTAAAGAGTCGGAATATCGATGTTGAAGTAGATAATTTAAAAGATTTAGATAAGAAAAATAGGTTACTTATTCAAAAAAAAGAAAATCTAGAGAGTGAAAAAAAAGATATTTCAAAAAAAAAAGATGAAAGTTTATTTAAAAGATCTAAGGAGATATCAAAAGAACTAGACTCTGTATTAAATGAACAAAAACAAATTAAGTTAGATTTAGATACAATTTTATCCAGCATTCCTAATATACCCCATAAAGATGTTCCCAATGGAATAGACGAAAATGATAATAGCGAAATTTCTAAATCAGGCAAAGTTCCAATTTTTGATTTCAAACCTAAGACACATTATGAATTAGGTGAAAATCTTAAGATGCTTGATTTTGATCTTGCAACAAAAACTACTGGTTCAAGATTTGTATTTGTTAAGAATAAATTAGCATTATTAGAAAGAGCTTTATCAAATTACATGTTAGATAAACATATTATAAAAAATGGTTACAGTGAAATTTCACCACCTCTAATAGCAACTGAAAACACCATGTATGGTACCGGGCAATTACCTAAATTCGAAAATGATCAATTTGAGATAAAATTTGATGATAAATCTGAAAGAAAATTTTTAATTCCTACTGCGGAAGTTATTTTAACAAACATAGTAAAAGACAAGATTGTAGATTTTAAAGAATTACCAATGCGATTTGTTGCTTCAACACCTTGTTTTAGAAAAGAAGCTGGTAGCTATGGAAAAGATACAAAAGGAATGATCAGACAGCACCAGTTTTATAAAGTTGAAATGGTAAGTGTTGTTGAAAAGGATGAATGTTTAAATGAGCTTGAGAGAATGACTAATTGTGCAACAGAAATTCTAGATGATCTAGGTTTGCCCTATAGGAAAGTTATTTTATGTAGTGGGGATATGGGTTTTAGTGCTGAAAAAACTTATGATATTGAGGTTTGGTTGCCTTCTGAAAATAAATATCGAGAAATTTCTTCATGCTCATCCTGCTCGACATTCCAAG
The DNA here is from genome assembly GCA_902520685.1 of uncultured Pelagibacteraceae bacterium. Lineage (GTDB taxonomy): Bacteria > Pseudomonadota > Alphaproteobacteria > Pelagibacterales > Pelagibacteraceae > Pelagibacter. The sequence continues at coordinate 33,771 of CABYPE010000004.1, forward strand.
CTGTAAGAATGAAAACAAGATATAAAAATCAAAAAAAAGAGATAAATTACGTAGGAACTTTAAATGGCAGTGGTTTAGCTATTGGTAGAACTTTAATAGCAGTAATGGAAAATTATCAACAAAGTGACGGATCGATCATCATCCCAGAAATATTAAGACCATACATGAACGATTTAGAAAAGATTTCATTGAATTAAAGTTGTTTTACTTTCTTAAGTAGTATAAATATTCTTTTTATATAAAGGAGTTTTATGGAAGGTTCAGGAATAGGTCAGTTTATCCCATTAATTTTAATTTTTGTAATTTTTTATTTTTTTCTTATAAGACCTCAGCAAAAGAAAGTTAAAGAACACAAAGCTATGGTTGAAGGTTTAAAAAGAGGGGACAAAGTAATTACATCTGGTGGTATTACAGGTACAGTTGAAAGAATAATTGATAATGACAAAGTTGAAGTTGAAATAGCTGAAAACATTAAAGTCGAAATTGTTAAGGCAACTGGAATTCAGGGTTTATTAAACTCTACAGAAGTAAAAAAATAATCTGATTAATTAAGGGAATGTTATATTTTTCTAAGTTAAGAATAATATTCATTTCAATAATTTGTTTATTTTTTATTATAATTGCATCAAATAATCTCCTAACTCCAAATAATAAGTTTATTGATAAAAAGATTAATCTTGGTTTAGATTTACAAGGTGGATCTTATCTTTTGCTAGAAATAGATAATTCACCAGTAATTGAACAAAAACTTCAAAATATATCAACTTTAATTAGAACTTATTTTAAGGAAAAAGGTATTCGAATTGGGAACTTAAATTTAACAAATAACAAAATAAGATTTTCTGTTAACGAAGAATTTAAACAGAAAGTTATTGATGAATTTCAAAATGAAAATAGTGATATAAATCCTTATTATCCAAGATTTAAGTCTCATCAATTAAATATAACAGATAAAGGTAATCAGTTAGAGCTGAATTTTTCTAAACAAGGGATTGTTGAGTTAAAAACTTCATCTCAAGACCAAGCTTTAGAAATAGTTAGAAGAAGAATTGATGAAATTGGTACAAACGAACCAAACATTCTTAAAAGAGGCAATGATCGTATTTTAGTAGAGTTACCTGGTTTAGATGATCCGATGAGAATTAAATCTTTATTAGGTAAAACTGCAAATCTAACTTTCCGTTTTGTGTCAAATGATGATCAAGATTCTTTTGGTGTAGAAAAAATTCAATATGAAGATGGATCGAATGAAGACTTTGTTAGTAAAAGAATTATTTTGAGTGGTGACAATCTATTAGATGCTCAACCAAGAATGAATAATCAAACCAATGAAACTGTTGTATCATTTACATTAGACAGAGTAGGCGCAAAAAGATTTGGAAAAGCAACATCTTCAAATATCGGAAGACAATTAGCAATTATTTTGGATGGAAAAATTATTAGTGCTCCAGTTATTAGAGACACTATTGCAAGTGGTAGTGGTCAAATAAGTGGAGGGTTCACATTTCAATCTGCAACAGATTTAGCTTTACTTTTAAGATCTGGTGCATTGCCAGCACCCCTGAATATCATTGAAGAGAGAACTGTTGGTCCAGATTTAGGCCAAGATTCTATTGATGCAGGAATGATTGCCTTAGCTATTGGTTTTATACTTGTTATAATTTATATGTTTATAAAATATAAAATATTTGGTTTAATTACGAATATTACCCTCGTAGCCAATCTTTTAATTCTTATAGGTATCCTAACTCTTTTTGAAGCTACATTAACATTACCAGGTATAGCTGGAATTATCCTAACTGTAGGAATGGCTGTTGATGCGAATGTTCTAATATTTGAGAGAATTAAAGAAGAACTCAAAAATGAAAAAAATAATATTATTGCTTTTGATAGTGGATATACTAAATCGAGAACTGCAATTTTAGATGCTAACATAACTACATTATTAGCAGCTACAATTCTTTTTTTTATGGGATCAGGGCCTATAAAAGGTTTTTCAGTTACTTTAGGTGTCGGAATTTTCACAACATTATTCTCTGTTTATTTTATAGCAAGATTATTTACAGCGATTTATGTTTCTAAAAATAGAGATAAAGAGGCTTTAATTTTATGATTAAATTCAATAAATTTTATACACAATTTAATATCGTATCTTTAATTTTGGTAATTGTTTCGCTAGTTTTTCTTACCTTTAAAGGTTTAAATTTTGGTATTGATTTTAAAGGAGGGACTTTAATTGAGTTAAGATCTACAGATGACAAAATAAACGTATCTAGCTTAAGGGATAATCTAAATCAAATAGATCTTGGTGATGTATCGGTTAAAAAATTTGGAAATGATCAAGATTATCTAATCAAATTTGAAAATAAAGATAATAAAAAAGATATAATTGATGAAATAAAATCTAATTTAGACAAGTCTTTTGGAAATAACTTTGATTTTAGAAGAGTTGAAAATGTTGGACCCAAAGTAAGTGCGGAATTATTAAGATCAGGAATTATAGCTATTAGTGTTTCATTAGCTATCATGTTAATTTATATTTGGATTAGATTTGAATGGCAATTTAGCCTAGGTGCGATTGTTGCATTATTTCATGATGTTATAATTACTCTAGGTCTATTTTCATTATTAAATTTGGAAATTAACTTATCAATTATTGCAGCTGTTTTAACAATAGTAGGTTACTCAATGAACGATACAGTTGTTATATTTGATAGAGTTAGAGAAAATTTAAAAAAATATTCTGATATTAAAATTTATGAATTAACAAACATTTCTATCAATGAAACATTATCAAGAACCTTGATTACTTCTGTAACAACTCTATTAGCATTATTCTCTATATTTTTTTTTGGTGGAGAAATACTTAAAGGTTTTTCTCTTGCAATGATCTTTGGAGTAGTTTTTGGAACTTATTCCTCTATATACATTGCTAATACAATTTTAGTAAGGCTAAATGTTTCGCAAAAAACAATTTTAAAAGAAGATAAAGATTAATATAAGTTTTGAGCTGCTACCATTGAAAGTAACATAGGTAGAGATAATAAAGTATTTGTTCTCGAAAACAACATTGCTGTTTTTGCTGATTTAGCTTTTAGATCTGGGTCACAATCAACAATACCCAAAGCTTTTTTTTGGTTAGGCCAAATTACAAACCAAACATTAAATGCCATAATTACTCCTAGCCACATACCAATTCCTATCGCTGTGTGTTTTGGTACACCTGAACTAATACTTAGTGTCATTGCATCATGAAGGTATCCATTTAACCAAGCAAGAATAAGTCCTGATAAAATTGTAAGTGCTGCTGCCCATCTGAAGTAAAAAAGTGCTGCAGGAGCTATTACTTTGCCAATAGCTGGTTTTTGCTCGTCAGGAATTTTTGCCATGTTTGGAATTTGAACAAAGTTAAAGTACCAGAGCAATCCTATCCACATTATAGCAACTACAACATGTGCAAATCTAGTTATCCAGCTCCAAAAAGATCTATCAAAACTAAAACCATCGTTTTGATAAAATAAGCCAAGAAATATGATTATAGCCAACAATAAAGAAGCATGAATTGTTTTAGAAAGTGATGAAAGCAAATTGCTCATAACTATTATTGTATACTATTTAAAGCTTAATAAAAAATTTTTTTTTATTTTAAAAGAGATTTTAAAAATTTTCCCGTATAACTGCTGTCAATTTTACAAATTTCTTCTGGTTTTCCCTCTGCGATAATTTTTCCACCTTTCACACCACCCTCTGGACCCATATCAACAATATAATCTGCTGTTTTAATAACATCTAAATTATGCTCAATGACTACAACAGTATTTCCTAAAGCTACAAAAGTATGAAGTATTTCAAGTAATTTTTTAATATCATGCTGATGTAAACCAGTTGTTGGTTCATCTAGTATATACATTGTTCGTCCGGTAGATCTTTTAGATAATTCTTTAGCTAATTTAATTCTTTGAGCTTCACCTCCAGACAAAGTGGTAGCTTGTTGTCCTATCTTTATATATCCTAATCCAACTTTTTTCAATGTTAAAAGCTTAGATTTAATATTAGATATATTTTCAAAATAATCACAACCTTCATCAACAGTCATATCAAGTACATCTGCAATACTTTTATCTTTAAATTTAATTTCTAGAGTTTCACGATTATATCTTGTGCCTTTACACTCATCACATTGGATATAAACGTCAGGCAAGAAATGCATTTCATAAGTTATAACACCATCTCCTTCACAAGCTTCACATCTTCCACCTTTTACATTAAATGAAAACCTTCCTGGCTTATAACCTCTAGTTTTTGATTCTGGTAATGCAGTAAACCAATCTCTTATTGGACCAAATGCACCAGTATAAGTAGCTGGGTTTGATCTTGGAGTTCTCCCAATGGGTGACTGGTCTATATCAATAATTTTATCTACTAATTCTGTTCCTTTGAAACCCTTAAAAGGTTTTGGAATTTTACGAGATTTGTTGTTGTTTAAAGTTAAATTTAGAGCATTATAAAGTGTTTGTAGGATGAGTGTTGATTTGCCAGAACCAGACACCCCTGTAACACAAGTTAAGCTTCCAAGTGGTATTTTTAAATTTACGTTATCTAAATTATTTCCAGTCGCTCCAGTAATTTCTAAAAACCTTCCATTTTTTGCTAGTCTTCTTTTTGATGGAACATTAATTTTTAGTCTATTAGATAAATACTTTCCTGTAATACTATCTTTATTATCACAAATTTCCTTAAAAGTTCCTTGAACTATAACTTCGCCTCCTTTGTTTCCTGCTTCTGGTCCAAGATCAATTATATGATCGGCATTTTCCATTGTCTCAGTATCATGCTCTACTACAATTACTGTGTTACCCAAATCCCTCAATCTTTTAAGAGCACTAATTAATTTAACATTATCTTTTTGATGAAGTCCTATAGAAGGCTCATCAAGAACATATAGGACACCTGTTAAACCTGATCCAATTTGAGAAGCTAACCTTATTCTTTGAGCTTCACCACCAGATAAAGTTCCAGATTCTCTTGATAAAGTTAAATAATCCAAACCTACATTTAATAAAAAATTTAGTCTTTCATTAATTTCTTTTAAAATATGTTCAGCAATTTTAATTTGTCTTTTATCTAAATTTTTGACTAAATTTTTGAACCAATCAGCTGCATCAAGAATAGATTTTTCAGCAACTTCACTTATATGAAGTCCATCAATTTTGACACATAAAGCTTCATCTTTGAGTCTGTAACCATTACATCTTTCACATTTTGTATCTGATTGGTATTGTGCAATTTCCTCTCTTTTCCAATCACTATCAGTTTCTAAATATCTTCTTTCAAGATTATTAATTACTCCTTCAAAAGTTTTTTTATGAGAATATTTTTCATAACCATCATCATATGTAAATTTAATTTCTTCATTATCAGAACCATAAAGAATTATATCCTTAATTTTTTTTGATAATTTGTTCCACCTATCTTCAAGAGAAAAATTGTAGTGTTTAGCTAAAGAAGATAATGTTTGTGCGTAATATAGTGTGGTAGTTTTAGACCATGGTTCTATTGCACCATCAGCAATACTTTTTTTTTCGTTAGGAATTACTAAATTTGGATCAACATTTAATTTTATCCCTATACCCTCACATTCTTCACAAGCTCCAAAAGGACTATTAAAAGAAAAAAGTCTTGGTTCAATTTCTTCAATTGTGAAGCCACTTTCTGGGCATGCAAATTTTGTAGAGAAAATCAATTTTTGAATTTTTCTAAATTTTTTTGGCAATGTTTCATCTTCATATTCAACAAATATTAAACCATTTGCTAAATTGACTGCAGTCTCTATACTTTCAGCTAATCTATTTCCTAAAGAAGAATTTAGAATAATTCTATCAACTAAGATTGAAATATCATGTTTTACCTTTTTATTAAGCTCAGGTGCATTTTCAATTTCATATAATTTTTCGTCAATTTTAATTTTTCTAAAACCTCTTTTTTTAAAATTTAAAATTTCTTTTTTGTATTCACCTTTTCTGCCTCTTACAACAGGTGCATATAAATATATTGTTGATTTTTTTGGTAATTCTTTAATCTTATCTACAATTTGAGTAATTGTTTGTGATGTAATTGGTTTTCCTGTAAAAGGTGAAAAAGGTATACCAGCTCTGGCGTATAAGACTCTCATATAATCATATACTTCTGTTACTGTGGCAACAGTTGATCTTGGGTTTTTTGATGTATTTTTTTGTTCTATTGAAATAGCTGGACTAAGACCTTCTATAAGGTCAACATTCGGTTTTTTCATTTTATCTAAGAATTGTCTTGCATATGCTGATAAACTCTCAACATATCTTCTTTGCCCCTCAGCATAAACTGTATCAAAAGCTAAAGAAGATTTTCCAGACCCTGATAAGCCAGTGATGACTACAAATTTATCTTTTGGTATCTCAAGAGAAACATTTTTTAAATTATGCTCTTTAGCACCCTTAATAACTATCTTTTTAATCATAAATTTTCTTGCTATGGATTAATATAATTAATATTCAGAGCAATATGTGGTATAAATTTAAATTAATTAACAATCAAATTTTAAAATATTATGGCTGGAAGTTTAAATAAAGTTCTTTTAATAGGTCGATTAGGCGCAGATCCTGAGATCAAACAAATGGTAAATGGCAAAAGTGTTGCTAGACTTAGCCTTGCAACAAGCCAATCTTGGAAAGATAAAAACACAGGTGAAAAAAAAGAAAAAACAGAATGGCATCGAATTGTTGTATTTAATGAAGGCTTGGTAAATGTTGTTCAGCAATATTTGAAAAAAGGTGCTCAAATTTATGTAGAAGGACAACTTACTACTAGAAAATGGAAAGATGAACAATCTGGTCAAGACAAGTATTCAACTGAAATAGTTATTCAAGGTTATAATTCCTCTCTTACAATGTTAGGTGGTGGAAATTCAGGAGGTGGCATACAATATGATAATAACCAATCTTCAAATGCGCCTGATGATACTTCTCAAGTATCAAATGACATGGATGATGAAATTCCATTTTAATTTTCATGGAAAAGACAGACATTTTAAAAGATAAAAACATAAAACTCATTTCAATGCATGATGAGATGAGCTCATCATATCTTTCATATGCTATGAGTGTAATTGTTAGCAGAGCTCTACCTGACGTAAGAGATGGACTTAAACCAGTTCATAGAAGAATACTTTATGCAATGTATAAAGGTGGATATGATTGGTCTAAGCAATTCAGAAAATCTGCAAGGATTGTAGGAGATGTTATAGGTAAATATCATCCTCACGGCGATCAATCTGTTTATGATGCTTTAGTCAGAATGGTTCAGGATTTTTCAATGAGTCTTCCACTTGTTGAAGGTCAAGGTAACTTTGGATCAATTGATGGTGATCCTGCTGCAGCTATGAGATATACAGAAACACGACTTTCAAAAGTTTCTCAATTTTTAATAGATGACATTGAAAAAAATACAGTTGAATTTAAAAGTAACTATGATGAAACAGAAAAAGAACCAACTGTTTTACCATCACAATATCCTAACTTACTTGTGAATGGAGCTGGTGGAATTGCAGTTGGGATGGCCACAAGTATTCCACCTCATAATTTAGGTGAAATTATAGAAGGAACTTTAGCTCTTATAGAAAACAAAGACATTAAGATTAGAGAATTAATGAAACATATACCAGGACCAGATTTTCCTACGGGTGGTGTTATTATTGGTAAAGATATAATCAAACAGGGCTATAACAAAGGTAGAGGATCATTCAAAATTAGAGGTGAGATTACAATAGAAGCGCAAAAAAATGGACGTGAAAGGCTTGTTATAAACTCAATTCCCTATCAAGTTAATAAATCAGTTTTAAATGAAAAAATTGCTCAACTTGTCAGAGAAAAAAAAATAGAAGGTATTAAAGATATTCGTGATGAGTCAAATAGAGAAGGAATTAGAGTTTCTATTGATCTTAGAACTGGTGTAGAGCCAGAAACAGTTAAGAGACAACTTTATAAAAATACTCAAATTGAAAGCTCATTTGGTTTTAACACTTTAGCTATCGTCGATGGCAAACCTAAAACTTGCAATCTTAAAGATTTTTTAGAAAACTTTCTTACCTTTAGAGAAGATGTAGTTATTAAAAAAACTAAGTTCGATTTAAATAAAGCTGAAGAGAGAGCTCATATTTTAATTGGATTGTCAGTTTCTGTTGAAAATTTAGATAAAGTAATCAAAATTATTAGAAACTCAAAAACACCTGATGATGCTAAAAAATCAATCTTAAATACTAAATGGAAAATTAACAAATCACAAAAAATGATTTCTTTAGTTGAGGGAAAAAAATCAAAAAATACTTATACATTGTCAGAACCACAAGTCGTGGCAATTTTAGAGTTAAGATTGCAAAAATTAACTGCTCTTGGAATTAACGAAATTGAATTAGAAATAAAAAAATTAGCCGAATTAATATTAAAATTTAAGAAAATTATTTCATCAAAAAAAGAATTGTATAAAGTTATTAGTGAAGAGCTAAAAAATATTAAAGATAAATTTTCTGTTCCTAGAAGAACCAAGATTATTGATGCTGTATTGAATTATGATATTGAAGAAACTATTCAAAAACAATCTGTTTTGATTACTGTAACTCTCCAAGGATACATAAAGCGTGGTTCCTTAGATAGAGTTAAAACTCAAAAAAGAGGTGGTAAGGGTAAAACTGGCATTACAACTAGAAATGAAGATTCTGTAATACAAACATTATCTGTTGATACTCACACTTCTGTTCTATTTTTTTCAACAGAGGGTCTTGTTTATAGAATTAAAGCTTGGAAAATCCCTGAGGGCTCTTCCTCATCTAAAGGTAAATCCTTGTTTAATATTTTGCCATTAAAAAATCATCAATCTATTAGTTCAATAATGCCTTTTCCAGAAAATGATGAGAACTTGAATAACTATCAAATTATATTTGCGACAGCCAAGGGTAAAGTAAGAAAAAATAGTTTAGATGACTTTGCTTCAATAAATACATCAGGTAAAATTGCAATGAAACTAGATAATAACGATAGAATTGTTGGCGTAAAAATCTGTAAAGAAAATCAAGATGCAATTTTAAGCACTAAATTTGGCAAGTGTATTAGATTTGAGTCAAAAAAGCTTAGAATTTTTAAAGGGAGATCTTCAAAAGGTATTAAAGGTATTGATCTTGCTTCTAATGATGAAATTGTTTCTTTATCAATAATTGATAATGATAAAACAAAAAAGAATGGCAAAAAATCAAAAGATGAAAAATCAGAAATAAAAGCTGGTGAAAAATTTATTCTTTCAATAACAGAAAATGGTTATGGTAAAAAAACATCTCACCTTGATTATCGTGTTACAAATAGAGGAGGTAAAGGTATTATTGGAATTATAAATTCCCCAAGAAATGGAAACATTTCATCATCATTTCCAGTTTTTGATGGGGATGAAATTATGATTTCAACAAATAGAGGAAGAGTAATCAGAGTTGCAGCTAAGGAAATACGGACAGCAGGAAGAAACACCCAAGGTGTTAGAGTTATAAAATTATCTGGTGATGAAAAAGTTGTATCTGCTATAAAGATTGAAGATAATTTAATTTAATGTCCAAAATTGCAATATATCCAGGTACATTTGATCCAATTACATTTGGACATATAGATGTAATTAAAAAATCATTAAAACTATTTGAAAAAGTAATTGTTGCAGTCTCAGATGTTGAAAACAAAAAATATTTATTTGATGTAGAAGAAAGAATTGAAATTGTAAAGAAAGCTTTATTTTTTGATTTAAAATTAAATAAAAAAAAAATAATGGTTATTTCTTTTTCATCATTAACAACAGATTTATGTAAGAAATATAAGTCAAATATAATATTACGAGGTTTAAGAGCCGTATCTGATTTTGAATATGAATTTCAATTAGCTGGAATGAATAGAAAACTTAATAATAATATTGAAACTATTTTTTTAATGTCAGATGTAGAAAATCAAATTATTTCCTCAAGATTTGTTAAAGAAATTGTAAAACTAGGTGGTGATATCAAAAAATTTACTACAAAAAGTACTATCAGATCGCTAAAACAAAAATATGAATAAATTTTTTTTAAAAATTATATTTTTATTATTAATAACAACTAACCAATCAATTTCAGAGGAGAAGTTTATGATTTTAAAATTAAAAGATGGAGATGTAAAAATTGAATTATTTTCAGATGTTGCACCAAATCATGTGAAAAGAATAAAAGAATTAGCAGATAATGGTAAATATGATAATGTCGTATTTCATAGAGTCATTGATGGATTTATGGCTCAAACTGGAGATGTAAAATTTGGAAATTCAAATTCAAATGATTTTGATTTAAAAAGAGCTGGAATGGGTGGATCTGAATTACCAGATCTTAATCAAGAATTTAACAACCTTCCTCATGATAGAGGCACTCTGTCGATGGCAAGATCTTCAGACCCAAATAGTGCTAACAGTCAATTTTTTATATGTTTCAAGCCTGCTCCATTTTTAGATAAACAATATACTGTATTTGGAAAAGTGATAGAGGGCATGGAATTTGTTGACAAAATTAAAAAAGGTGATGAAAATCAAAATGGTGCTGTTTCAGATCCAGATAAAATTATAAGTTTTAAATCTTTGTAATCTTTAAATGGCACTAAAAGATTTTGCCTTTGAAGTTTTAAAAAAAGATAATTATGCAAGATGTGGGTTAATTATAACTCACAGAGGTAATATTCAAACTCCTGCCTTCATGCCTGTTGGAACCCAAGCTACTGTTAAAGCCTGTCGAATTGAGGATATAAAAAAAACAGGCTCAGAAATAATTTTGTCTAATACCTATCATTTAATGATAAGACCTGGTGTTAACCGAATTGAAAGTATTGGTGGTTTACATGAATTTATGAATTGTGATTTACCTATTTTGACAGACTCTGGAGGATTTCAAGTAATGTCTTTATCAAAATTGAATAAAATTGATAGAGAAAAGGGTGCAATATTTAATTCACATATTGATGGAAAAAAATTTTATTTAAGTCCCGAAGAAAGTATTCGTATTCAATTAGGACTTAATTCAGATATTTTAATGATTATGGATGAGTGCCCAAAAAATACTAAAGACTATGAGGTCATAAAAAAATCTATGGAATTATCCTTATATTGGGCCAAGAGGTCTAAAAAAGCTTTTGGAAAAAACCCGCAAAAGGCTCTATTCGGAATTATCCAAGGAGGTTTATTTAAAGACTTAAGATTAAAATCTTTAAATGAACTTATAAAATTAGAATTTGATGGCTATGCTTTAGGTGGATTAGCTGTGGGTGAAAGTCAAAAAGAAATGTTTAAAGTTTTAGATGATATCAAATCTAAGTTACCAGAAGAAAAACCTCATTATTTAATGGGTGTTGGAACTCCTTCAGACATATTGGGAGCCGTTAGAAGAGGCATTGATATGTTTGACTGTGTTTTGCCAACAAGATCTGGAAGAACCGGTTTAGCCTTTACTTGGGGTGGTAGAATAAATATCAAAAATAATAAATATCAAACGGATAATTCACCTCTTGATCCAGAATGTGACAATTTAAGCTTAAATAAATATTCTAAAAATTATTTAAACCACTTGTTTAATACCAATGAAATTTTAGCATCTATGCTTTTGTCTCTTCATAACATTAACTTTTATCAAGAATTAATGAGTGCAATTCGTCAAAATATTAACAATGGTACTTTTGATGAATTTCATGATAAATACATAAATAAGTTGTAAATTTACCAAATTTTGAGATTTCTGGTTTGAATTATCAAAAAAATTCTATATATACAATTTTCATTCAATAATGAAGTGGGCCCTTAGCTCAGTTGGTAGAGCAATTCCCTTTTAAGGAATGGGTCGATGGTTCGAGTCCATCAGGGCTCACCAAGAAGACAGTAATGTATCAAGAGAAAAGTCTTTTAAATTTTTATTGGCGGATAGTCTAATATAATTTCGTTTGTCCAATCGTTAATATTTTTAATTCTGTTGTCTGCTGATGGATGAGTGCTCATAAATTCAGGTTGAGATTTCCCTTTATTAAATTCTTTCATTCGTTCCCAAATCTTCACAGTTTCCCTAATATCATAACCAGATAATGAAGAAAAAATCATACCCAAATAATCTGCTTCACTTTCTTGTTTTCTACTAAAAGGATTCATTATTCCTAATTGGGAAAGCAATCCTACTGTATCCATACCAGTGGTTCTATTAATATCAGATAAAATACCTCCACTTGCAATATCAATAATTTTTGTGCTAACATTTAATAAAGTACCTCTACTGGCCCTTTCTACAGAATGTTTTGCAACAGCATGAGCTACTTCATGACCCATAACAGCAGCTAAGCCATTGGTGTTTTTTGTTACATCAAGCATGCCTGTATATACGGCAATTTTACCACCTGGCATACACCAAGCATTCCTTACTTTTTTATTATCAATTAAAATATATTCCCAATCAAAATTGATAGTTGGGTCATCTAATTTCTCTTTATCAAAATATTTAGCAATAGAATTTTCCATTTTTTTTCCAATTTCTTTAATTTCATTCAATTTTTTTGAGTCATTGCTAAGCTTTTCTTTTTGTTTAACTTTTTCAAATATTGCTGCAGCCTGAGCATTTAATTTAGCCTCAGGGATGATTTTTAATTGACGTCTTTCAGTTATAGGAGCTGTAGAGCATGCGTTTAAGACATATCCACAACATCCACAACCAACATAAGTTAAAAATTTTCTTCTATCCATTTTCGATAACATTGATAATATAGTAATTAAACATGAATCTAAATAATAAAATTTTAGGTGTTTTATTTATTATCGCTATATCATTTGTGGTATATTCAAGTTTTAATTAAATGGCAAAAAATCCAAAAAAAAAATCAATAGCTTTAATTCTTAGAAATTACTTTATTACAGGTGTTGTTGTATTAATCCCTATTGGATTTACACTTTATCTAAGCAAAGTTTTAATTGGTATTTCATCAAAAATTTTACCTCAAAATATAAATCCAAATAGTTATCTACCAATTGCTATACCTGGAATAGAAATTATTATTTCTATCTTATTCATTACATTTGTTGGTGGTTTATCGTTATCTTTTTTTGGTAAAAAAATTCTTAAACTTATTGATGATTTATTTAAAAGAATTCCATTATTAAGAACAATATATTCAGCAATTTCACAAATGACTGAAACTTTTTCAAAAAAAGATGGTGAAAAAAAAAGTGTTGTTCTTATTGAATATCCTAGAAAAGGCGTTTGGGCAGTTGGTTTTGCTACTAAAGAAAATACAACCGAAATGGCAACAAAAACTAACCAAAATCTTATTAACGTTTTTGTACCCACAACACCAAATCCCACAAGTGGTTTTCTGCTAATGTTTCCTAAGGATGAAGTTATTTATTTAAATATGACTTTTGAAGAGGCCTCGAAGTTTATAGTCTCTGCTGGAACATCATCTGGTACAGTTAAGCCAAATCATTAATTACATCAGCTTGATCATAAAGTTTCATCAAGGTCTTATATTTACTTAAATTGATATTATTTTTTTCGATATACTTGATTTCTTTTTCTGCAAGTTTAAAAAGATCACTATTATGAATTGGATCTGCTAATCTAAAAATTTTTACACCACTTTGTTTAAATCCAAGTATATCTCCAAATCCTCTTAATTTCATATCCTCTTCAGAGATTGTGAAACCATCATTTGAGCTTTTAAGTATATTAATTCTTTTTTTTGCATTTTCGGACAATGAAGATTTGAACATCAAAATACAAGTTGATTGTTTTTCTCCTCTTCCAACCCTTCCTCTAAGTTGATGAAGTTGAGATAAGCCAAATTTATTAGCATTTTCAATTACAATTACATTAGCATTGGGGAAATCTATTCCAACTTCTATGATAGTTGTTGAAACTAATATTTTGATTTTTTGACTTAAAAAATCTTTTAAAATTTTTTCTTTTTCTTCAATAGCAGTTTTGCCATGAAGTAAGGCAACATTAATAGAAAATTTTTTCTTTAAAAACTCATATTTTTTAATTGCAGAGGAATGATCGATTTTTTTTGATTCATCTATTAAGGGACATACCCAAAAAATTTGATTTCCATTTTGAATCTCTTTTTTAATAAATTGTATTACTTCATCAATCTTACTTTCAAGTTTGCTATAAGTCTTGACTTCTTTTCTCAATTTGGGTTTTTCTTTAATGATTGATAAATCCATATCACCATAGATTGTCATAGTTAAAGTTCTTGGTATAGGGGTTGCAGACATTAATAAAATATCACAATTATCACCACCTTTATCAGATAGTTTTTTTCTTTGATTTACACCAAATTTGTGTTGTTCATCAATTATAATTAATCCAAGTTTATTAAATATAATTTTTTTTTGAAATATAGCGTGAGTTCCAAAAACTATATCTATTTTACTATCATTTAATTTTTTTATTATAACTTTTTTATCTTTATATTCAGATTTACTAGAAAGAATTTCTAGGTTAATATTTTTATCAAATATTTTTTTTGCTAGATTAAAATGTTGTCTAGCTAAAATTTCTGTTGGTGCCATTATTGCAACCTGGAATCCAGATTGTACTACATTAAAAGCAGCACATAAAGCTACTATTGTTTTTCCACTGCCAACATCACCTTGTAACAATCTAAACATTTTTTGATTAGATTTAAGATCATGGTTTATTTCATTAAGTGTTTTTTTTTGGTCTGTAGTGAGTTGAAATATCAGCCTATCTAAAATTTCTTTTTGATATTTTTCATCAAAAATTTTTTTTTGTTTTTTTATTTTTTTAATTTTTTTTCTTATTTGTGAATGAACTAGACATGTTGATAATATTTCATCATAGGCAAGTCTTTTATAAAAATTTGATTTATATTTTCCGATATTTTCTGGTTTATGAAGCTCTACAATTGATTTATTCCATGAAATAAAATCAAACTTCTTTAACACCTCATTATTGTGCCATTCATTTAGAATAGGTAAATTTGTTAAAATTTGGTTAATAATTTTATTATATACTTTTTCTGAAATTCCCTCTGTTAAAGAATACTTATTATGTTTTTCTTTTATTAAAGAAGCATCTTCTGATATGTATTTTGGATTTGTGATTTGATATTTATTTTTGAATTGTCCAACTTTACCGCTTATAGTAACTTCTTTATTTAATGGTAATATTTTTTTAACATAACCTTCATAACTGTTAAAAAAAATACAATCCAACTCACCTGTATCATCTTTACAATATATTTTATTAGGTAAATTTCTTATTCTTGGGAAATTGTATTTATATGGTGTTACAGTAATAGTTTGTACTTCACCTATTTTTAGGTCTTTGATTTTAGTTGATTTACTTCTGTCAGTGTATGATTTTGGTAATCTCCATAATAGATCAAAAATATTGTTTATTTTTTTTTTCTTTAATAAATTATAAGTTTTTATCCCAACACCTTTTAATTTTTTAAGATCTGATAAAAGATAATTATATGTATTATTGATCATTTAGTATTATTATAAATTATTAATGAATAACGATATAGAAAATTTAAAAAAAAGATTAATTTATAGATCTCAGTATAGAGGTACTAAAGAAATGGATAAATTAATAGGAAGTTTTGTAAAATCTAATATTAATAATTTTAATTTAAAACAATTACAAGACTTAGAAAGATTTTTATCAATTGATGATGATACTTTGTATAGGCTTTATAATAATCAATTAGAAAACTTAAAAGATATTAGTCAAGAATTCATTTTATTATATAAATCACATATCTATAAAAAATAATGGCGGAGAGACTGGGATTCGAACCCAGGAAAGAGTTGCCCCTTTGCCGGTTTTCAAGACCGGTGCTTTCAACCGCTCAGCCATCTCTCCGTGATCAAGGTTGTATAAGCATAATATTAAAATTCAACAAAAAAGAGAACTTATTATTTTTAAAAACTTTAATGCTATTCACATTCTATTTGTTCTTTTTTAATTTATGAATAAGAATTTTATTTACTTATCTTTATTAAATTGTATTCATTTTTAAGATGCATAGTCATAAACAAATTCCCATAATAATCTTATCTGGTGGAAAAGGAGAGAGATTTATCGGTAAAACTAGTTTGCCAAAACAGCTATCAAGAGTTTCAAAACATCCTATAATTATTGAGGTAATGTTATATTATTTTAAAAAAGGTTTTAATTTTTTTATATTACCTCTTGGTTATAAAAAAAAATTTTTTATTAATTTTTTTAATAATAAGAATAATGTAAAAAAATATAATCTAAACATAATTAAAAGTACTAAATTTAATTTAGTTAAAGATAAATTGAATATAATTTTATTTGATGCAGGCGTTAGTACAAATAAATTAAAAAGAATTATTAAATCATTCAAATTTTTAGATGATAATAATAAGCTATTTGGAGTTTGTTATGGTGATATTTTTGCAAACATTGATTTTAAAAAACAATTATCATTGCTTAGAAATGAAAAAATTTTTGGAGTACTCACGTCATTTAAAGAAAGGTCGCCTTATGGACATTTAAAAATTGATAAAAAAAAGAGAATAACAAATTTTATTGAAAAACCAATTTTGAACAATCCTATTAATATTGGTTTTTACTTTTTTAAAAGAGCTTTATTTTATAAATCTAGTCTTAGTAAAAAAGGCGATTTAGAAACTGATTTTCTACCAAAATTAAGTAAAAATTTACAATTAGCTACTTACATGCATAAAAAATTTCATTTTACTGTTAATACTCAAAAAGATTTATTTGATATGAAAAAAATGTATAAAAAAAATAAAAATTTTTTTAAGAATCTATGAAAAATAAAAATATTCTTATTACTGGTGGATTTGGATTATTAGGTAGTAATCTTTATAATTTTTTACATCAAAAAAAATATAATGTTTTTATACTTGATAAAAAAAAAAACTTTTTAAAAAAGAATTATCTCAAAATTAAAAAGGAGAGAGTTTTTCAAGGTGATTATCTAGATAAAAAATTGATAAAAAACATAATACTAAAAAAAAAAATTAATATTATTTTTCATACTGGTGCAGTAACACAAGTTTTAGATGCCTTAAAAGATCCTGAATATACTTATTATAATAATATTAATGGAACATTAAATTTTCTTAATATTATAAATAAGATTAATAAAAAAATTATTTTTATATATAGTTCATCAGATAAAGCTTATGGTGAAGTTGGCAAGAAAAGCTATAGAGAAGAAACCTGTCTTAATTCAACATTTCCTTACGATGTATCAAAATCTTGTGCTGACTTAATTTGCCAATCCTATGCTAAAACATACAATTTAAAAATTGGAATATTACGTTGTGCAAATTTGTATGGACCTGGCGATCTTAACAGAAATAGACTTATAAATGGTTTTATAATTTCTGTTATTAAAAAAAAAATATTCAAAATTAGATCAAGTGGAAAACTTGTAAGAGATTATTTATATATCGACGATGCTGTAAATGCGTATTATCTTACAATGAGATCTCTAATTAAAAGTAAAAAAAATCTTAGAATCTACAATGTAGGATCAAAATACAATATGAATGTTTTTAAAATGATTAAGACGATTTCAAAAATAATTAATAAAGATAATATCAAAATAAAGATACTTAATTCGTCTAAAAATGAAATATTAAGTCAAAAACTTAATTATAAAAAAATTTGTAAAGAACTTAATTGGAAACAAACAGTCAATTTAGAAAATGGGTTAAAAAAAACTTTAAGTTGGTACAAATCTCATATAAATTTTTTTAAAGATTACTAAATATTAATATTTAATTTTATGCTGTAATAAAATTATTTATTTATTTAACTCAATTATGAAAAAAGAATTATCTCAGGGTCTTTTATTAACATCCTTAGGATCTTTTTGGTGGGGATTTATAGGTGTTATATATTTTAAATATATAGAGTTTGTTGGTTATATTGAGGTTGTTATTCACCGATGTGTCTGGACTGCAGTATCATTAATTATTACTACCTTTTTTTTTTCTAAATGGAAAATATTCTTTTTTATAATTTCTAATAAAAAAAAAATTTTAGGATTATTTTTGTCTGGTTTTTTAATATTTATAAATTGGGCAGTATGGATTTATGCAATTTCTACAAATAGAATAATAGATGCTAGTTTTGGATATTTTATAATGCCAATTTTAAGTGTATTTCTTGGATATATTTTTTTTAAAGAAAAACTAAATCAAAAAAGAATATTTGCCATCTCACTTGTATTATTATCAATTCTTTTATTATTAATTTTTAATTTAAAATCTTTGCCATGGGTCGGTATTATTGTTGGTGTGAGTTGGGCTTTTTACAATTTAATTAGAAAGAAAATTAATGTTGATACTGATATTGGTCTTTTAATAGAAAGTTTATTCATATTACCTTTTGCATTAATTTCATTTTATTTTGTTTATAAAAATGGTCTTAATAATTTTTCATTTGACAACCCTGGATTATCTTTATTTCTATTATTAGCTGGTCCAATGACTGTAATACCATTATTTTTATATGTAAGAGGAGTTGAGTTAAGTGGTTTAGGTCCAGCAGGTATGATTTTTTATATTACACCAACATTACAATTTTTATTAGGTTACTTTTACTATGGAGAGTTATTTTCTATAATTAAATTAGGTAGTTTTATTTTGATTTGGATTGCAGTAATAATATATTTAAAAGATCTTTATGAAACTAATTAGATTTTCAATAATTTTTTTAGTCCTAAGTTTAAAATTTGCTTATTCTTATGACGCTAAACATTTTGATGAGTGGAAACTTAACTTAAAAAAAAAAGCTTTGGATAGCAATATATCTGAAAAAACATTTGATTTAGTAATGTTAAATGTAAAATACTTACCAAAAGTAATTGAGTATGATCGTTTTCAACCTGAATTTTATGAAGATACAAAAACATATATTAGCAAAAGAACATCAAAAAAAAAACAAACTAAAGGAATTGATTTTTATAAAAATAATAAAGATTTAATTGATTTAGTTGAATTAGAATTCGATATTGAAAAAGAACTTTTACTTGCTTTAATGGGGATAGAGACAAATTTTGGGTCATATGTTGGTAAAATGGATATTCTTTCCTCATTAGCAACTTTAAGTTATGATAAAAGAAGATCAGAATTTTTTACCAATGAATTAATTACATTATTAAAATTAATAGAAACAAAAAAAATTGATTATCAAACATTATATGGTTCGTGGGCAGGTGCTTTTGGTTTTTTTCAATTTATGCCTAGTACAATTACGAATTACGCAATTGATCATAATAATGATAATAAGATTAATCTCAAAGATAATGAAGATGCATATCCATCTGCTGCAAATTATTTAAAACGTATAGGTTGGAAAAAAAATTTACCTTGTTTTTATCAAATTGAACTTAGCAAAAAAGTTCCAAAAAAATATCTAAATATCTCAGCAAAGAAGATTAATAATAAAAAAAAATTAAGTTTTTTTAAGAAATATATAAAAAATCATTCAGAATTGGATTTTTTAGATGATAATTTAATTTCAGCTATAATAACTCCAGATAAAGATATAATTCCTAATGCAGAAACTCTAAATCCAGCTTATGTTGTTTTTAATAATTATGAAGTTATTCTAAAATGGAATCGATCTTTAAGATTTGCTTTAGCAGTATGTACTTTAAAAAATAAATTTGAAAATGATATTTAAAAATATAATACTTGTTATATCATTGATATTTCTTATTAGTTGTGATCAATATAATCTTACTACAGCTAAAATAGATTATAAATCAGAAAAGAAATATCGAAACTCTGGATTCGCATTAATTTATAACAATGATTTAAAATTTAAAAAATTAGATCAAAGATCATTACAAATATTTCACAAAACTCTCAAAGCTAGATCTCAAGTAAAAATTACAAATCCTTTAAATCAAAAATCTTTGATAGCAGAAATTAAATCGAATAGAGTAAAATTTTCAAATTTTTATAATTCAGTAGTTACAGATAGAATTGTTGAAGAACTTGATATTAATCCCTTAGAACCTTACATAGAAATTATTTTAATTTCTAAAGAATCAACTTTTGTAGCCAATAAAGCAAAGACTTTTGATGAGGAAAAAAAAGTTGCACAAAAAGCACCTATAGATGGAATAAAAATAAGCAGTCTAAACGTTTCAAGTGAAGATGAAATTAAAAAAAAGTCAGAAAGGAGCTTTTCATATTCAATTAAAGTTGCTGATTTTTATTACAAAAAAAGCGCCGAATTGATGGTTGATCGTATTCAGACAGAAACTTTGATAAAAAATGTTAAACTAGTTAAGTTATCAAAAACAAATTACAGGGTATTATTAGGTCCTTTTAATGATATATATTCACTTAAAGAATCTTTTGAAAAAATGAACTCTCTAAACTTTGAAAATTTGGAAATATTTGAAAATGTTTAAACTAATTTATTTCTATTTTTTATTTACTTTACTTTTTATATCTAAATCTCATTCAAATTTAGAAATAAAAGCAAGAACTGCAATCCTTCAAGATTTCTTATCGGGTGAAATCTTGTATCAGAAAGAACCTGATAGATCGATATACCCAGCGTCTATGACAAAAATTATGACATCAATTATGGCTTTTGATTTAATTAAATCTGGTGATTTAAGTTTAGATGACAAATTTATTGTATCTGAAAAAGCATGGCGTTTATCAACAGCTGGTTACTCATCAATGTTTATTATGGTTGGTGACGAGGTATCTGTTGAAAATTTGCTTTATGGTATAATAACAGCATCAGGTAATGATGCATGTGTAGCACTTGCTGAGGGTATAGCTGGTACGGAAGAAGAGTTTGCGATTTTAATGACTTCTAAAGCTAAAGAATTAGGTATGGAAAATACAAATTTTACTAATTCATCAGGAATAAATGATCCAGACAACTACTCAACTGTCAGGGATATAATGATAATGTCTAGATATTTAATACAAAAACATCCTGAATTTTATGAATGGTTTGCAATTAAAGAATTTACTTGGGATAGAACAGGTGGCGATCCTATTACTCAGGGAAACCGAAATCCATTATTATATAAAAATATGGGTGTAGATGGAATTAAAACTGGTTATTTAGCAGTAGAAAAATATTCTCTAGCTTCTTCATTGGAAAGAAATGGAAGAAGATTGATTGCAGTTGGTAGTGGTTTTGAAACAAAAAATTCCAGATCAAGAGAAAGTTCTAAACTTTTAACATACGGTTTAACAAATTTTGATTTAGTTGAAATTAATAGATCCAATAAATCTATAGATAAAGTTGATGTTTGGCTTGGTAAAGAAAGTCAAGTTGAGGTTTATGTAAATGAGGATATTTATAAAACAATTAAAAAAGCCAAAAAAAGGTTACTTAAAGTTGTTTTAAAATATTCTGGTCCAATAGAAGCACCAATCGAAAAAGATGACATTATTGGAACATTTAGAGTAGTTTATGATGAAGAATTAGTTGGTGAATATGATCTATTAGCAGCCAAAAAAATTGATAAAGTAAATATCTTCACTAGATTAATAAAGTCATTGAACTATTTAATCTGGGGCGATGTCTAAGAAACCTGTAATTGTCTTTGAGGGAATTGAAGGTAGTGGTAAAAGTTTTCATATAGCAAATGTTGCTAAATATTTAAAAAAAAAAAAGATTAATTTTATTAAAGTTAGAGAACCTGGTGGTTGTATAAACTCTGAAAAAATAAGGAAACTTATTTTAAATAGAAAATCAAATTTTAATAGAACAACCGATTTACTTCTTTATCTTTCTGCAAGAAATGAAAATATCGAACAACTAAAAAAATTCTATAAAAATAAAGTTATTCTAATAGATAGATTTATAGATTCTACTATCGCGTATCAACATTATGGTTTTGGTGTTAATTTAAAATTGATTAATTTTATTAATAATTTTATTTTAAAAGATTTTACAGTTGATTATACGTTTTTAAATATTGTTAATAAAAAAAACATGATTAAAAGATTAAAAATTAGAAAATCACTTAATAGATATGATAAATTCAATAATAATTTTTATCAAAAAGTTCAAAAAGGTTTTTTAAAATTAGCTAATAAAAATAAAAAGAAATATAAAATAATTGATTCTAATCTAGATATTAAGCATAACAAAAATAAAATTATTAAGGTAATAGATGGATTATTATGAATAATTTAGAACCTATAAATCAAACTAAACTTTATGGTTTGAATAAATATTTTGATGAATTAACTAGATTTTACAAAAAAGATATTTATCCAAACAAAATACTTTTTAGCGGTCAAAAAGGTATTGGAAAATCTACATTAGCATTTCATCTTATTAATTATATATTAACATCAAATGGCGATCATCCATATGATCTGAAAAATTATACTATAAATATTAAAAGCTCAGAGTTTATAACAGTACAAAACAAATCAAACCCAAATTTAATAAAGATAGATATGCATGATGATAAAAAGTCAATTGACATAAATCAAATAAGAGAACTTATAATCAAATTAAATAAATCATCATTTAACGATAAACCAAGGTTTGTTTTAATTGATAATATAGAGTTATTAAATGTTAACTCGATTAATGCATTATTAAAAGTTTTAGAAGAGCCCAATCCAAATATTAACTTTATTTTAATTCACAATAATAAGAAGATTCTTGATACATTACTATCAAGATGTATTAACTATAAGATTAATCTATCAAATAATGACTGTTTAAAAATTTCAAATTATCTTTTAAATGATAATTTAGAAAACTTAATTAGCACAGATCTAATTAATTATTACTTTACCCCTGGAGAAATTTATTATTTATTACAATTTGCTTCAAAAAATAACTATGATTTATCAAATATAGATTTAAAAAATTTTCTTAAAATTTTAATCAATGACGGTCAATATAAAAAGAATTATTTTATAAATAATTTTATGTATACTTTAATCGAATTTTATTTTAGAAAATTAAATAAATCTTTTTCAAAATTAATTAATGAAAAATATAGTTATTTTGTTAAAAGAATTGCTGACACAAAAATATATAATCTTGATAAGGAATCTTTATTTATTGAATTTGATGAAGAAATTTTAAATGGCTAAAAATTTTTATATCACGACACCAATATACTATCCTTCTGCCAAACCACACATGGGGCATGCATACTCTAGTATTATTGCTGATTTTTTTGCTCGATTTAAAAAAATTGATGGTTTCGATGTGAATTTTTTAACAGGTACAGATGAGCATGGTCTTAAAATTCAAAGGGCAGCAGAAAAAAAAGGGGTCGATACGTTAAAATTTTGTGATGAAATTAGCAAGACTTTTAGAGATTTATCTAAAACTCTTAATTTAACAAATACAGATTTCATAAGAACCACAGAAAATAGACATAAAAAATCAGTTCAAAACCTATGGGAAAAACTAGAACAAAATGACAATATATACTTATCCAAATATTCTGGATGGTATTCTGTTTCGGATGAAGCATTTTATAGTGAAGAAGAAATTGAAGAATTTGATGGTAATAAATTAGCTAAATTATCTAAATCACCTGTCGAATGGGTAGACGAAGAATCGTATTTTTTTAAGCTCTCAAAATGGGAAAAACCACTTTTAGATTATTATGAAAAAAATCCAGACTTTATAGCTCCTAAAGCAAGAAAAAATGAAGTTATTAGTTTTGTTAAAAGTGGATTAAAAGATTTATCAATTAGTAGAAAAAGTTTTTCATGGGGTATACCAGTTCCAGGTAATGATGAACATGTTATATATGTATGGCTAGATGCATTGACCAATTACATTAGTGCATTAAATTATCCAGAAACAAAAGATGAAATTTATGAAAAATATTGGCCCGCAGATATTCATTTAATAGGTAAAGATATATTAAGATTTCATGCAATATATTGGCCTGCTTTTTTACTTGCTGCTAAAATACCTTTACCTAAAAAGGTTTATGGTCATGGTTGGATATTGTCTGGTGATGAAAAAATGTCTAAATCAAAAGGTAATATTTTGGATCCAATTGAAATTATAGATCAATATGGTTTAGATCCTTTAAGGTATTATCTTATAAAAGAAGTATCCTTTGGTAATGACGGGAATATTTCACAAACTAGACTAGAAGATTGCATTAATAGTGATTTAGCAAATAATTTTGGCAATTTATGCCAAAGAGTCACCGCTTTTGCTATTAAAAATTGTGAAGGAAAAATTCCAAGTAATATAGAATTTAACAATGATGATTTAAAAATTTTAGATAAATTTAAAAATAATTTAGATTTGATTAGAGACAAAATTGATAAATTAGATTTAAATTTTTATATAGAATTCATCGTAAATTCCTTGTTTGAGACAAATAAGTACTTTAATGATCAAGAGCCTTGGAATAAAAAAGATGATATTAAAAGGTTGAATACAATTGTTTATACTACCCTTGAAATTGTAAGAAAAATAAGTTTTATGCTTTACCCAATAATTCCACAATCTTCATTAAATGCTTTGAAAATTTTCTCAATTAAAGAAAATGAAATCAATTATACCTCTATTAGTAACAATGAATATCTATTAAATGGTAATACAATTAATAAAATAGATATTTTATTTAAAAAGATTGAAAAAAAAAATGATTGATTCACATTGTCATCTAGATTTTGAACCACTTTTTGAGAATATTGATGAAATTATAGAAAGATCAAAAAATGTAGGTATAGAAAAATTACTTACAATTTGCACTACATTGGAAAGTTTTAAAAAGATTAAAATTTTGGTTAAAAAAGATAAGATTATATATGGCACTTATGGAATTCATCCCCATGAGGCTAAAAATGACAAAATTACATCAGATTTAATTATTAAAACAGTTAAACAAACAGAAAAAATTATTGGAATTGGCGAAACAGGTTTAGATTTTTATTATAATCATAGTGAAAAAAACGATCAAATCAGAAGTTTTGAAGAACATATTCAAGCATCAATAGAGCTAAATATTCCTTTAATAATACATTCTAGAAACGCAGAAAATGAAACACTTGAGATTTTTAATAGATATAAAAATAATAAACTAAAAATTTTAATGCACTGTTTTACCGGGTCTAAAAAATTTGCAGAAAATTTATTAAATTTAGGAGCATATTTTTCTGCAAGTGGAATTATAACTTTTAAAAATTCTCAAGAATTACACAATACATTTAGATTTATTCCTTTAAATAAAATACTCATTGAAACTGATAGTCCTTATTTAACACCTGTTCCAAATAGAGGTAAAAAAAATGAACCTTCTTTTGTTATACATACAGCTCAGAAACTTGCTGATATTAAAGAAATCTCTAATTTTGATTTAATCAAAAATACCACTTCAAACTTTAATACCCTGTTTAATTAATGGAAATTTATTTAAAACTTTTTGAGGTTTTATTTCCTGTTTTTTTTGTTGTTGGAATTGGTTACTACTTAGGCAAAAAAAATCCTAAGATAGACACAACTTTTATAACCAATTTTGCAGCTAATGTTGGAACTCCTGCAATGATTATTTATGCTTTAAATCCTGTTAATATATCTTTTAACATTTTTGTTAATTATTTTTGGTATTATTTATTAGCTATTGTAGGATTTATTATTGTTGGGGTTATAATATTATTCATCTCAAATACTAAGGATATTGTTAGAGAACTTCCACCTTTAGCAATGCCTAATACCGGTAATATGGGACTTCCTATATGTTTATTTGCTTATGGTTTACAAGGACTCGGTGTTTCAGCAGCTATATCAGCTTTAATTATTTTGTGTCATTTTACTCTAGGTGTGTTTCTAGCAGACAGAAAATTTAGTTTAAAAGTTATAATCAAAAGCCCACCATTTTATGCAATAATAGTTGCTATTTTTTTACTTTACTATGATTTAGAACTTCCAGGATTTGTGGAAAATACTACATTTTTGTTAATGTATGCAACGATATTTCTTATATTAATGTCTTTAGGAATTGCATTAACAAGGCTTAAGGTTTTTTCTCTCAAAAAAGCTATTTTTTCTTCTATAGGACGAGTAATTATAGGACCTGTAATTGGATATTTATTAATTTTATATTTTGATTTAGAAGGTTTTGCTGCTGGTGTTTTATTAATTCAATGCTCAATGCCAAGTGCTGTTCTAAATTATCTTGTTGCATCAATATATTCTCCCAAAAAAATTGTAGACAGTGTTGCTAGTACCATTGTTGTTTCAACACTCATGTCATTTATAACTATACCAATTGTTGTATTCTTTGCTTTAAAATACTTTAATTAATCTATATCCTAATTCTATAAATGAAGGCTATAACTTTTAATCTGTTAGCTTGGGTAATGCTTCCTATAATGGACGGTTTTGCTAAATATTTAAGTGCCGATATGCCAGTTTTACAAATTACTTGGGCAAGATATTTTTTTACTGTTGCTTTTACTTTGCCTGTAATGTTTTTTTTTTTTAGAAAGAATTTAGTTTGGACAGATAAACCTAAATTACAATTAATTAGGGGATTGATTTTACTTTGTGCAAATATTTGTTTTTTTTATGCAATTTCAGTAATATCTTTAGCAAAAGCACTAACATTAGCTTTCATTGCTCCATTAATAGTTACTGCTTTTTCGCCAATATTTTTAGGTGAGAAAGTAGGTTTTAGAAGATGGTCTGCAGTAATTATTGGATTTATTGGATCTTTAGTTGTTATTAGACCTGGTTTTGTAGAGATTAATTTAGCAAGTTTAGCTGCACTAGGTACAGGTATAATGTATGGTTTTTATTTAATTATAACTCGTAAGTTAAGCACATCGGACAATCCTTTATTAACTTTATTGCTTACCGGTGTAGTAGGGGCCATCATCATCTCTTTTGTAATGCCTTTTGTTTGGGTTAAACCTACTCTTAATCAGTGGTCTATGATGGCTGCTATCGGTGTATTTGCCTGTATAGGGCATTTATTCTTAATATTATCTCTTAAATACGCTGACGCATCTAAATTAGCTCCATTTAGCTACTTTGAGATCATTACAAACATTATTATAGGTTATTATTTCTTTAATGATTTCCCAGATAATTGGACTTTTCTCGGATTATTTATTATTGTAATAAGTGGTATTTACATCTCAAAAAGAGAAAATTTAGCTAAAAAGGTCTAATAATAGGTAATATTTATTTACTAATATCTAAAGTATTACATTAATTAATTAATATAAACTATTGTATTTATTATATTTTATTAATAATATGATAATATAATTATTATAAAAATTTCAGTTTTTTTAACACTAAAATACTCTTATTTAACACATAACAATTTAAGTTATTGTCTAATTTTAAAAAAAATTAAATAATCCTTTAAAATGAGGGTTTTTTAACATTTTTATTACAAAATTATTTGAAAAATAGGGTAGTCTAAAAACGTTAATATAGTTGAATAGTAGAGCGATGCACTAATTGAATATACCATTTAAACGGCTATAGAGGGGTCTATTTTAAGTGAAGGCTCGTTAGTGGCACAACTGAAGGGTGAATTATGCTATTTAACAAGAAAATATACAAAAACTCAAAAAAACGTTGATTTTAATGACTTTTTTAATGTAAAAAAAGCCTCAAAATAGGGTTAAATCACTACCTTTTCAGATCTAAGTAATCTTAGCTTTTGCTTAATTCCACCTACTCCAGAGTAGCCTCCAAGGGCTCCATCAGATCTAATCACTCTATGACAAGGTATTTTTGGTGAATATGGGTTTTTAGCGCAAGCATTAGCTACTGCACGAGCTGATTTAGGGCTTTTTATACCTATAGCGACCTCTTTATAGGTTTTTACCTTGCCCTTTGGTATAGTTTGAAGGTATTTCCAGACTTTTAATTGAAATTTCGTTCCTTTCATAAATTTTAGCGTGGGATCATTAAAATTATATAACTCACAAAGAATATAATAGCCATAATTGATAGAAATATTGTATTGAAGCTCTTACCTGTGTTTCGATATTGAATAAAAGTTAATATAAAAAAACCAATTGAACTTATTAAGAACCATACTGCAGGAATTTCTCCATCTAATGAACCCATAATTTTTATAATTTAAACTATTGACATATAAAATCACTTAATATATTACTAATGATAATTAATGGTTATCAATAGTAATTATGAATGAACTGACAACAGACCTAAAATCGCTTCATGAGGCAACTTTAAATAATCTCAAAAACTCTAAAGCACATAATACTTTAAGAGCATATAAATCAGACTTTAAAGATTTTGGAGCTTTTTGCGCCAAGCATAATTTGAATTCTTTGCCATCAGAACCTAAAATAGTTTCTTTATACCTAACCAATCTCTCTAAAAATTCAAAAATCAGTACTTTAAAAAGAAGATTAGTGTCAATAAGTATGGTGCATAAACTTAAAGGATATTATTTAGACACAAAACATCCAATTATTGTTGAAAATTTAATGGGACTCAAAAGAGTGAAAGGAAGCATTCAAAAAGGTAAAAAACCTATATTAATCAATCATTTAAAATTATTAATTAATGTAATAAATGAACAAAAAATTCAGAATATTAAGAAATTTAGAGACAAATCAATCATCCTAGTAGGCTTTGGAGGTGGCTTTAGGCGAAGTGAGCTTACTTCTATTGATCATGATGATCTAGAATTTGTACCTGAAGGTCTGAAAATCACTATCAGAAGATCAAAAACTGATCAATTCGGTGAAGGAATGGTCAAAGGACTACCCTACTTTACCAACGAAAACTATTGCCCGGTAGTTAATCTTAAAAAGTGGCTAGAAATTTCTAAAATTAAATCTGGTCCTATTTTTAGAAGATTTTCTAAAGGTTTATCTTTATCAGAAAAAAGATTAACTGACCAATCAGTAGTTTTATTAATGAAAGAATATTTAAATTTAGCAGGTATTGAAAATAAAAACTTTGCTGGTCATAGTTTAAGGTCTGGTTTTGCAACAGTAGCCGCTGAGTCTGGAGCAGACGAACGAAGTATAATGGCTATGACTGGTCACAAGACTACACAAATGGTTAGAAGATATATTAGGGAAGCAAACTTATTCAAGAATAATGCACTAAATAAAATTAAAATTTAATTTTATTAAAAATATATTTAACTTTATTTATTAATAAATCGAGAAACATTAAAAGATTCAATTTTGGTTCATTTAGAGAACCATTAAAGGGTATTATCGAATTATTACCTTTTAAATAATATTTTCTAAAAAATTTTGGATTGAAACCATACTTTAATAAAAAGGTTTTAGTTCCATTATTCAATTTTATTTTATTATTTCTAGTTGTTAGTGAATTAAAATGATAAACTTTAAATTTAGATATACCTTTGAAAATCCTTACATTGTTAAGCCATAACTTCATACATAAATCAGGATCAGATCCATCACCAGGATTAAATTCTTCACTGAAACCACCAATTTT